>WHTJ01000122.1 GCA_009377795.1 Propionibacteriales bacterium
TTGTAGTGGCCCATGGACCCACCCCTCCGCCTCGTGGCGCGCACGCGCCGTTACTTACTAGTCAGTAACTTCAATTATTGCGTAGGGTCACGGCGCGCACAAGCAGCCCGTGCCGTGACCCGCCTCACCGGCAAGGGCGCCGATCACCGTCTGCGACAGACGGACACCCTGCCGTCGCATCACGGCGGACGTGCTGCGCCCTTCGAGATTGACCAGGTGGCCTAAGAGCATTTAGTCTAGTTAGAAACCTGGATTACTCGGAAAGGTGCGAGGATGCGCAGTCTTGTTCTGCTCGGCTTGGTCGGCTTGGTCGCTCAGTTCGTGGATGGCTCGCTCGGCATGGCGTACGGCGTCACCTCGTCGACCATGCTGATCGCCGTGGGCATCTCTCCCGCGGCCGCCTCGGCCGCGGTGCATCTGTCGGAGGTGGGTACGACGCTGGTCTCCGGTGCCGCGCACTGGAAGTTCGGCAACGTGGACTGGCGGACCGTGGGAATCCTCGCCGTACCCGGCGGTCTCGGCGCCTTCGCGGGAGCGACCTTCCTCTCCAGCATCGACGGCGATTCGGCCGCCCCCTGGGTCGCGTTCCTGTTGATGAGTCTCGGTGCGTACGTCCTCTACCGGTTCCTCCGACTGGGAGGACGGCGTCCACAGTTCAGGGGTAGGCTCTCGGCGAAGTTCCTCGCGCCGCTCGGCGTGGTCGCCGGCGTGTGCGACGCGATCGGGGGCGGTGGATGGGGTCCCGTGGGCACGACGTCCCTGCTGTCGTCGGGTCGGCTCGAGCCTCGCAAGGTGGTCGGCTCGATCGACACCTCGGAGTTCGTCGTGGCCGTCGGCGCATCGGCGGGATTCCTCTACGGGCTCGGCTCGCAGGGCGTGAACCTCGCATGGGCCGGTGCATTGCTCGCCGGCGGCGTACTCGTTGCGCCGTTCGCCGCCTGGATCGTTCGTCACCTTGCTCCACGGATTCTCGGCGTCGCGGCGGGCGGATTCATCGTCCTGACCAACTCGAAGACCATGCTCGAGACCTGGCTGGGCCTCGAGGAGACGTCCGGGGCGTTGTGGGCGATCATCAGCGTGCTGGTGGTGGCGTGGCTTTCGCTCGTCGCGGGCGCCGTGTACGCCGAGCGCGTCGCTCGCAGTACGCCGGACGCCGACATCGTCTCCGCATGAGGTCGCACCCCAGCCTGCAGCGGAATGCATTGTCTCGATATCTGACAGACTTAGGCGCCATGCGGGTATCGGCGAAGTCTGACTATGCACTGCGGGCTCTGATCGAGATCGGCGGCCACACGGAGTCCACCCCGGTGTCCGCCGAGGAGATCGGCAAGCGGCAGGACATCCCGCACGGCTTCCTGCAGTCGATTCTCGCAGACCTGCGGCGTGCCGGTGTGGTCATGAGCCAGCGGGGCCAGTCCGGCGGATGGCGGATGGCGCAGGCGCCCGAGAACGTGAGCGTGGCGGACGTGATTCGCGCCGTCGACGGGCCCCTGGTCTCGGTCTACGGCATGCGCCCCGAGGCGGTCAGTTACAACGAGGCGGCGTCGGTCCTGCAGCCGGTCTGGATAGCCGCGCGAAGCAGCCTGCGTGACGTGTTCGAGCACGTCACGCTTGCCCAGCTGGTGAGCGGCAAGCTGCCCAAGGAGGTCAGCGGCCGCGTCAAGGACAGCGACGCCTGGCAGTCGCACTGACCCACGGTCCCGATGGGGCTGGCTCTCGCAACCGAAAACCGATTGCCCGGAAGGCCGATACTTGGCACGTGGACCAAGGACACGTGGCCGCCTACCTCGATCGGATCGAGATGCGGGCCGGACGGCCCGATGCGGCGTACCTTCGGGAACTTCAGCTGCGGCACCTGAGATCGGTGCCGTTCGAGAGCCTCAGCATCCATCTCGGCGAGCGGATCGTGCTCGACGTGGACGCGTTGCTGGAGAAGATCGTCGGTCGTCGTCGCGGTGGGTTCTGCTACGAGTTGAACGGGCTCTTCGAGCGACTGTTGACGGCTCTCGGGTACGACGTGACGATGCACTCCGCCTCGGTCTTCGGCGGCGACTCGCCGGGCCCGCCGTTCGATCACCTCGTCCTGCGGGTCACGGCTGAGGGGAGGGCGTGGCTGGTGGACGTCGGCTTCGGCGCGTTCGCGCACCATCCACTGCTCTGGGACGAGCGCGGTGACCAGACCGATCCGGGCGGCGTCTACCGAATCGACGGACTCCCCGATGGCGATCTCGTGGTCCACCAGGACCGCGAACCGGAGTACCGGATCGAGGTGCGTCCGCGAGCGCTGACCGACTTCGTGCCCACCTGCTGGTGGCAGCAGACGTCCCCTGACTCGCACTTCACGCAGTCCCCCGTGTGCTCGATGCTCACCGACACCGGGCGGGTCACGCTGCGCGGCCGGACGCTGATCGAGACCCGGGCAGACGGACGGAGCGAGACCGAGGTCGAGGACGACCGGCGGTTGCTGGACCTGTACGGCGAGCGGTTCGGCATCGTGCTCGACCGGGTTCCCTTACCACCCGACCTGTAGCAAGGAGTTTCGCGCCGAGATTGCACTTCTGGCCGACCCCGGATTCGGCCAGAAGTGCAATCTCGGCGCGAGTCCGTGAGTCCGTGAGCCGGGGGGAGGGAGAGATCAGGGGCTTTCGCCCAACGACTGTTCGATGACCTCGAGCGCCTTAGTGACGACCTCGTCCTGGCGGCGGTCCAGCAGCCCTTGTACGCGTTCCGCGGCCATGGAATATAGGCGCAACGCCGCTCGGCACTGGTCGGCATGCGATGGGGCTCCGTCGATGCCCAGCGCCTGGTCCTGCGCCGCCGCCCAGTCGGAGCCCTCGCACGTCGCCACGAGCTCCCACAGGCGGTTCTCGCTGCCGTATAAAATCCGGCGGTGGACCGCCATCCTCGGAGCGAGCTGCAACCCGATCACGGCGCGGTTCGCGGCCGCCACGCGCACCTGGTCGTGTTCGCCACGCAGCAGGCCGGCCACCCTGTGCACCTGCTCGGCGAGGCCCGTGACACCCGAGGCCACCCAGTCGTCGCACGCGCCCGCGACCCGCTCCCACGTCCAGTGCGCCGCCTCGTCCCGCACGTCCTGGACCACGCCGAACGCGTCGGACAGCACGATGGCCGATCGCCATCCGGGAACCGCGGTGCCGATCTCCGACGGCTGGTAGAGGGACGCGTGGGCCTGGTCGGCGGACTGCCGTACGACGGACACCAGCCGGTCGTCTCGGCGCAAGAGCTGATGACCGAGTCGCTCGTGAGTCAGGGCGATGAGGTCGATGTCGGAGTTCGGGAGATCCTCACCGAGAGCGACGCTCCCGGTGAGCGCGACCCCGGAAGCGCCGTCCTCGACGAGCTGCGCGGCGATCCGCTCGGCGACGCCGTACGCCTGACTCTGCGATCGGACACTCACGTGCTGATGATCGCAGGACGGCAGGCGAATTTGCACCAGGCCCGCTGCGGAGACGTAATCGGGTCGCCGCCCGCACGAGCAACACCCCGGACAGCTCCACGGGCAACACCGGGTTCCGCTGCGCCGCGACGGTCGACGAGGAGTGAGCTCGACGTCCTCCAGCCGGATGTGTCGTTTGACCGGCCTCCGTCGAACTGGAGAGGATCTGTCGCATGGCGGCATGACGACGGAAGGTGCGCCGAATGGTAGACGCGGAACGACTCAGCGGGGTTCATGTCGCGCTGGCGACTCCGATCGAGCCGTCGGGGGAGTTGGATCGGGCGGGGCTACGTGGCCTGCTGGATCGGGTCCTCGACGGCGGCATCTTCGGGATCTGCCCCACCGGTTCGACCGGCGAGGGTCCTCGGCTGACTCGCGCCCAGCGACGCGAGGTGCTCCGCGCGGTTCGTGAGCATGTGGGTGACGAGCCGCTCGTCGTACCCGCGCCGTCCGGACTGACGTCGCACGATGTGATCGACGAGCTGGAGGAGTTCTCTGGGCTCGGAGCGGACGCCGCCCTGATCGCCGTGCCGTCGTACTTCCCGATGGCCGAACCGGACGTCCTGCGCTACTACCAGGCGGTGGCCGACTCGGCTGCGATTCCGTTCCTGATTTACAACATCCCGCCGATGACCGGTGTCTCGGTGCCTCCGTGGGTGGTCGGCGAGCTGGCGTCGCATCCGAAGGTGGTGGGTATCAAGGACAGCAGCCGCGATTTCGAGTACTTCGAGGAGGTCGTCTATGCGACGGCGGGCTCGGAGAACTTCGCCGTGCTTACCGGAAGCGACACCATGCTCCTCGCGAGTATGGTGGTCGGTGGCGACGGTACGATCGCGGCCAGCGCGAATTTCGTTCCAGAGTTGGGAGTCGGCGTCTACTCCAACGTGCAGAAGGAGGACTGGCCCGAGGCTCACCGGCTGCAGCGCCGGCTGTTCGAGGTGGTGCGGACGTGCCGGGCCGGCGTTCCACCCGGCGGATGGAAGGCCGCGCTCGAGCACGCGGGCGTGTGCTCACGCCGGCTGGTCCCGCCCGCCGACCCGTTGAGCGACGCGCAGTACACCCAGCTCGTACGGCGACTCGTCGAGCTCGGCTACTCGTGATCGTCGCGGATCCCCCGGAGCGGGTGACCGCGCGACCCGTCTCGTGCGGAGTCGGGCACTAGCGCCGGCACGAGCGGCGGGAGCAGTCCCGGAGCCGATCCAGATCAGCGGACATGCTCTGCCGGTCGGAGGCATTGGCCGGGGTGTCGTGCAGCGAATCGAGCTGCCACCTGTCCGAGGAGCTGTAGAGCTCGCGTTCGCCTGTCGTGTACTCGACGTAAGTCCCCCAGTTCGTACGCACGCCTTGATAGTGGTGCCGGATACCGTCGGGAGACGTACCGACGCCCCCACCAACCCCTTCCAGCAAGACGGCGCGATCCTGGGCCTTGTCCGGATCGGCGATCAGTGGAACCAGGGTCCGGCCGTCGATGGCGACCGGAGAGTCCTGGCAGCAGTAGCGACCCCAGATGTTCGCCCAGTGGAGCACGGTTGCCATGACGTCCTGCATTGCGGCCACCGGCTGCGTGACGACATGACCGGCAGGCAGGCCCGGCCCACGCATCAGGAGTGGAGCGGCGATGATCTCGTCGTACGGCAGGGTTTTGCCTTGCTTGCGGCGGTGCTCGCCCATCGAGTAGCCGTTGTCGGACGCGAAGACGATGATCGTGTTGCGGAGCTCGCCGGCACGGCGCAGCGCCTCGATTATCCGCCGCACACCCCGGTCGACGGCTTGGAGCGATTCGATGTGCTGCTGGCGGTTCTCGCGGATCTGTGCACGGCGGTCGTCGTCGATGGGCTCGAGAACGCGAATGTGTTCGGGCTTGTCGGACACGTCGGCCTCATTGAAACCGGGGTGGTTCGGCACGTCGATGCTGGATGTGTTCCGGTCCCTTGGCGCGACGTGTGGTGTCGGTATGTCCGCTGGATCGTCCGCCTCGTGTGGCACCCCACCGTGCGGTGCGATATGCGCCAACCAGAGGAAGAACGGTTTCGGTTTTGGTGCCCGTCGCCCGATCACGTTGACGGCGATGTCGTTCAGCTTGGCCGTGATGTACTTCTGGGTACGGCGTTTTGTGCCGTTGTGGCTGATGATGGTGTCGAGATAGTTGCCCACCCTGCCACTGATCGCGCGCCATTCAGACCACCCAGGCTCCGGCACTCCATCGCCGTGAACGGAGTACCCGTTCAGATACTTGCCGACGAAGGCGGTGTGGTATCCCGACTTCCACAGCCATTTCGGGAGCGTCCGCCGGTTGGCTCCCGAAGCGCGGAAGTCCTCGAACCCTCCGCCCATGCTGTCGCTCTTGTTCGACCAGATCCCGTTGTTGTGGCTGTACTGGCCGGTGAGCAATCCGGCTCGTGCGGGACAGCACAGCGGGTTGGAGTTGACGGCGTGAGCGAACCGAACGCCGCGGTGCGCGAGTCGCCGCTTGGTGACCTGCATACGTGCGAGGGCGTCCTTGCGCATGTCGTCGGTCATGATCAACACCACGTTCGGCCGCTGCGAGGCGGCCCCGCTGGCTGACGGCACTTCCGTTGTGGCGAGCGCGGATGCCACGACCACAAAGACGACGAGCGCCGCGAGGACGGATACATGACTCTTGCGTTTGGGCGTCCACTCTCGAGCCGCCCCGGTTTGCATTGCACTCAAGATGCATGGCCTTTCCCCCAAGCAAGAATTCCCGGCAGATGTTGCCGCATGGCTGACCGTTTACGCAACCCGGAGTCTCAGCCGAGCAACGGAATCTCTCCGCGAGCTCCCCGAGACGATCCCGGTCGGCGGCGGTGAGCGGGCCGCACCCGGGTCGGAACATCATGCGAGTGTCCCAGATGTCCAACCCGGGATGGCCGTTTCGCCGGTCGTGCACCTGTAGCCGCCGGGGAGTTTGGCGCGATGATGGGAGAGTGACCAGAGTCGAAGCGGGGCCCGCGACGTCGACGGCCGCCGGTCGCGCTCGCATCGTCGGCATCGACATGGCGCGCTGTCTCGCCCTCCTCGGCATGATCTCGACCCACGTGATCGACCCGGTCGGCGCCGGCGGCGACATCACCTGGCACCAGGAGCTCGCCGGCGGGCGCTCGTCGGCGTTGTTCGCGATGCTGGCGGGACTGAGTCTGGCCCTGGTCACCGGCCGGGAGACGCCGTTTCGGGGGCGGGCGATGAAGGCGGCGCGTGCGGGCATCGCGGTGCGGGCCCTCCTGATCGGTCTCCTCGGTCTCTGGCTGGGCGGCCTGGACACCGGCATCGCCGTGATCCTGGTGTACTACGCCGTCCTGTTCGTGCTGGCTCTGCCGTTCCTCGGCCTGAGCTGGCGTACGCTCGCGTTCCTCGCACTCGCCTGGGCCGCCACGACCCCGGTGGCCAACCACGTCATCCGTCCGGTGATGCCGGAGACCGATCACGCGGTCCCGAACTTCGTGTCGCTGGTGGAGCCGGTCGAGCTGCTCACCAGTGTGCTGTTCACCGGCTACTACCCGACGTTCTGCTGGCTCGCGTACGCGCTCGCCGGTCTCGCCATCGGGCGGCTTCCGTTGCGGCGAGTGCGGGTGGCCGTGATGCTGACCGTGACCGGTGCGTTCGTGGCCGCACTGTCGTGGGGGGTGTCCTGGATTTTGCTGCATCCGTTGGGCGGATTGGATCATCTCGCGGACACTCCGTCGGCCGATCTGCGTGGCCGTAGTCTGGACTTGGCCCTGCAGATGGGGATCTACGGCACGACGCCGACGGACACGTGGTGGTGGCTCGCGGTCTTCTCTCCGCATACCGGTACGCCGTTCGACCTCCTGTTCACCACCGGCAACGCGATGGTCGTGATCGGGCTGTGCCTGCTGGTCGGGAAGTGGTGGCCGCGGCTGGTGGGCGTCGTGTTCGCGGTCGGCGGGATGACGCTCACGTTCTACTCGTTGCATCTGGTCGCGCTCCACTTGGCATGGGGGCCGGAGCGCGGGACCCCGGCCCTGTTCTGGTGGCATGCCGCGGCGATTCTCGTGCTGGGTGCGGTCCTGCGACTCGCCACGGGACGAGGGCCGCTGGAGGCGGCGGTCTCGACGGCGTCCCGTGAGGTGTCGAACGCAGTACGGGCACCCAGCCGCCCGGCGCCGTGAACCGCTAGCCGAGGTGCGGCCCGAGTACGGCGCGGACCCGCTCCGCGGCGTGAGCCGGTACGTCGTCCAGCCCCACCGTGATGCCGGCCGCACGGGCCTGGATCACGAGATCGCGCAGCGCGTAGAGACCGGTCAGGTCCAGCCGCCCGAGCCGCTGCAGGTCGAGCGAGATCGCGGTGATGTCCGGGTGCTCGGCGAGCAGCGCCGTCAGCCGGGTCTCGAGAATGGGCGCCGAGACGAAATAGAGCACGCCGTGCGGCCGGATGTGCAGCGTCGAACCGTCCCGCCAGAACTCCACGTCGAGCCGCATCTCGCGCCACAGGTGCACGGCCAGCGCGAGACCCACGCCGACCAGAAGACCGCGCTCGACTCGCGGCGCGGCCGCGAGGGTCACCACGAAGGTCGGTACGGCGACCAGGAACTGCGGACGCGAGTGATCCCAGTAATCCAGGAACGGCGTGATGTCGACCAGCGACACGGCGGCGAGGATGACCAGTCCGGCCAGCACGGCCAGCGGCAGCGCGGACAGCACGTCGGCGGCCGGCAGCACCGCCAGCACGACGATGCCGGAGATCGCCCCGCTCCAGCGGGTACGTGCACCGGAGATCCGGCTCAGGGCGGACCGGGAGAACGACCCACCGGCCGGGTAGCCGCCCACGGCGCCGGCGGCGAGGTTGGCCAGGCCCTGTCCGACGAATTCCCGGTCGGGATCCCAGCGCATCCGGTCCTCGGCGGCGTACTTCCGAGCGATCGAGGCCGGCTCGGCGAAGCCCACGACCGCGATCACCATCGCCGGGACGATCAGGTCGGCGAACGAGCTCCACGGCAGGTCCAGAGCCAACGACGGCAAACCACTGGGGATCGAGCCGACCCGCGGCGCGTCGACGACTCCGAACTCGCTGGCGAGGAGTCCGGCCAGAGTGGCCAGGAGGATCCAGGGAAACACCGCACTGATCCGGCGGCCGCCCACCACGACGCCGATCGTCACCAGTCCCACCGCGATCGCCGCCAGGCTCCACTGGCCGGGTGCGGCGAGCGCCCGCGCGGCCGCCACGACCGGGTTCGCCTCGTCCGCATCGAGGCCGACGAAGCTCGGCACCTGGGAGGCCGTGATCAGGAGCGCCGCCGCGACCGTGAACCCCGTGACTACAGGCACCGACATCAGGTAGGCCACGGCACCCAACCGCAGCAGGCCGAGCGCGAGCCGTGCCGCACCCACCAGTAGCGCGAGCAGCATCGCGTGCGCGGCGAAGTCGGCCGACCCCTCGGTCGCGAGCGGTGAGAGGGCGCCGAGGGTCAGCAGGCTGGTCAGTGCGACCGGGCCGGTCTGCAGGTACGGCGAGGAGCCGATCGCCGCGGCCGCGATCGGTGCGGCGGCCGCCGCGTACAGCCCGTGGATCGGCTCCAGCCCCGCCAGCTTGGCGTAGGCCAGCGACTGCGGGATGAGGACCAGTGCGACGCTCACCCCGGCGATCAGATCTCCGCGGGTGGGCGCCACGAAGGTCGGGAGTCGCAGACGCCTCGTCACGTCGTACACAGCCTGGAAAACTCCGCATCCGGCGGCCGGGGTCTGAGGGCCGGCCGCGGGCGGGATGCGGCTGCGCTTGGGGCGTTCATGTGGTGTGGAGATTATAAATCGCGCGGCTTCCCAGGCCCGGAGGGGTCGGCAACGGCCGGGCGACTCCGACACCTACCACCGCTATCTTGAATACTGACCTGTCGTGGAGAGACGAAACCGGATCGAGATCGAATACTGCATTCAGTGCCGTTGGCTGCTGCGCGCCGCATGGACCGCGCAGGAGCTTCTCGTGACGTTCGAGGACGAGCTCGACGAGGTGGCCCTCGTTCCCGGCAAGGGTGGGGTGTTCGACGTACGGGTGAACGGGGAGAGCGCGTGGTCACGCCAGCAGTACGGGCGCTTCCCGGAGCTCAGCGAGCTCAAGCAGCGGGTGCGAGACCTGGTCGCTCCGCACAAGGCACTCGGTCACTCCGACCGCTGAGCCGCGTCGCGTGCTCCTATGCACCAGAACGTGGAACCGGTTCATCACGCACATGAAGCGGCTGCGTGACGTCGACACCCCGTTCGACGCTCTGGCGCTGGCCGGAAGGCTGGATACGTAACTACTGCCAATCTCGGCGTGAACTGGGGCAGCGCGCCGCGCGACCTACCTAGCCCTCGTCGGAGTCGGCGGCCGTGCTCCCCTGCGTGTTGTCGGTGAACGCCTGGCTGAAGTTCTGCAGCGCGGTGGTGACCTCGCTCGGGATCACCCAGAACGTGTTGCCCGGTTCCTTGGCGATCTGGGGCAAGGTCTGGAGGTACTGATAGGCGAGCAGCTTGGGATCGGGGTCGTTGCGGTGGATGGCCTCGAAGACGCTGTCGATCGCCTTCGCCTGGCCCTCCGCGCGCAGGATGGCCGCCTGGCGGTCGCCCTCGGCGGTGAGGATTTCGGCCTGCCGGGTGCCCTCGGCGGTGAGGATCGCGGCCCGCTTCTCCCGATCGGCCCGCATCTGCTTCTCCATCGACTCCTTGATCGACGGAGGCGGGTCGATCGCCTTCAGCTCGACGCGGTTGACCCGGATTCCCCACCTGCCGGACGCCTCGTCCAGGACACCCCGCAGCGTGGAG
>WHTJ01000023.1 GCA_009377795.1 Propionibacteriales bacterium
TGGCGAGCAGCCGCTCCAGCGTGCCGCTGGAGCGCTCCCGCAGGGTGGTGACCGAGGTGACGAGGAACATCACGATGAACGGGAACATCGCCAGCATCGGCGGGCCGAACCTGTTGAAGATCAGCTCGTTGCCGTCGAACACCCACCACAGCAGGCTGAGCAGCAGACACGGTATGAGGAGCAACATCGCGACCGTGCGATGGTCGTGCCGCAGCTGGCGCAGGACGCGGCTGGCCACGGCCAGGGTGATTCGCGGGTTCATCGCGACACCTCCACCTTCTCCACGAGAGTGAGGAATGCTCCTTCGATGTCGGGCGCTGCGGTCCGTTCCCGCAGGGCCTGTGGCGTGTCGTCGGCGAGCAGTACGCCCTCGCGCATCAGCAGGAGCCGATCACACCGGTCGGCCTCGTCCATAACGTGGCTGGACACCAGGACGGTGATTTCGATCTCGGCCAGCCGGTGGAACAGCTCCCAGAGGTCGCGCCGCAGCACCGGGTCGAGGCCGACGGTCGGCTCGTCGAGTACGAGCAGCTCGGGCGTACCCAGGAGGGCCACGGCGAGCGACACACGGGAATGCTGCCCGCCGGACAGCTCCTTCACCATGACGTCCGCGTGGGACTCCAGGTCGACGTCGCGGATGACCCGGTCGACGTCGCCGTCGCCGGTACCGAGCACCGATGCGAAGAACACCAGGTTCTCGCGCACGGTGAGGTCGGCGTACACGCTCGGATCCTGGGTGACGTAGCCGATCCGGCGGCGCAACGGCGGCGAGCCGGCCGGCAACCCCAGCACCTCGACCCTGCCCGTGATGCGCGCCTGTACGCCGACGATGGCACGCATCAACGTCGTCTTGCCGCAGCCGGATGGACCGAGGAGCCCGGTCACCTGGCCGCGCTGCACATCGAATGTCAGCCCGTTGACGACCTCGCGGCCGCCGCGGACGACGCGGAGGTCCACGGCGCGGACGCCGGGAGAGTTATTCATCATGTGTTGAATTATGCTCGCAAGACCCCCCGCGATCAAGCGATTTCGCCGGTCAAACTCGGGGCAGGTCGTCCGGGTCGCCGGTGAGATAGCGCTGCAGAGTCGGCGCCAGCCAGGCGACCAGATCCTCCGGATCGGCGCTGGCGAGCGGCTCCACACCGATGACGTAGCGGCCGAACGCCACCCCGATCATCTGGCTCATGGCGAGCTCGGCGCGCAGCAGGCCGTCATCATTGCCGAGGAATTCCTGTGCTGCGGTCAGCAGCATGCCCACCAGGCCCTTGTGGATCAGACTCTGGCCGGCCTCGGTCGTCAACCCGCCACGCAGCAGCGCGAGCATCGGTGCCCGGCTGTTCGGGTCCTCCCAGATTCCGAGGAAAGTGCGTGCCAATCGCTCCCCCGCGTTCTCCATGCCGCCGCCGAACAGCTCCGGCCCCAGCTCACGCGGATCCACGGGCAGTTCCATGGCCTCGAGGAACAGATCCTCCTTGGCCCCGAAGTAGTGATACACCAGCGCCGGGTCCACCTCGGCCTCCGCCGCGACGCCGCGGATCGTCGTCCGGTCGTAGCCCGCGTTGGCGAACCGCTCACGAGCCGCCGCGAGGATGTGCCCACGCGTGTCCGGGGCGCCGGGACGCCGGCCCCGAGACGTGCCGCTGGTCACGGTGCGGTCCGTTCGATCGTGCCGTCCGGTGCCACGCTGAAGTCGGGCGTCGCGACCAGGTTGAGCCGAGTGAACGCCAGAGCCTCGGCGAGATCGGTCTCCCGAACGGTCCGGCTGCCCGAGCGCCGAGTGTTGATCTCGAGGACCACGGCCCCGGAGAACGACGTACTCGCACAAAACTCCAGGAACTCGGCGCACGGCTGGTTGCCGCGACCGGGGACGAGGTGCTCGTCCTTGGCCGACCCGGACCCGTCGGCCAGGTGCACATGGGCCAGCCGGTCACCGAGCTCCGCGGCCATCTCGACCGGGTTCATACTCGACGTCGCCGTGTGGGAGAGGTCGAGCGTGACGTTGGCGAAGTCGTGCTCGACCGGGTTCAGGCCGGGCACGTACGCCTGTACGTCGCGGCGTACGGCGCGCCAGGGAAACATGTTCTCGACCGCGAACTGCACGCCGGTCTCCGCCTCCATCTTGGCGATGCCCTCGATGAACGTGCGGGCATAGTCTCGCTGCCAGCGAAACGGCGGATGTACGACGACCACCGGAGCACCGAGCTCGGCGGCCATCTCGGCACTCTGCTCCAGCTTCGCCCACGGCTCGGTACCCCAGACCCGCTGGGTGATGAGCAGGCAGGGCGCGTGCACCGCGCAGATCGGCAGCTGGTGATACTCGCTCAGGTGCTTGACCGCCGACGTGTCCTGGCTGACCGGGTCGAGTCCGACCATGAGCTCGACGGCGTCGTAGCCGACCCGGCCGGCGAGCTCGAACCCGCTGGCGGTCGACTCCGGATATACCGAGGCCGTCGAGAGTGCGACGACGGGTTCAGGGGCGGACACGGTGCCAGACTATTCGCTCCGGCCCAGCCACCTCCGCCGCATCGGCTACGTCAGGCATCCACCCGGTCACAGCTTGTCGAGATGCTGCAGGATGACGCCCTCGCGCAGGGCCCACGGGCACACCTCGAGTGCGGGCAGGTCGAACAGATCCATGATCGCGTCCGCGACCAGTGCGCCGGCGATCAGCTGCGGCGCCCTGGCGGTCGAGACGCCGGGCAGCTCGGCGCGCTCCGCGGTGGTCATCTTGGAGAGTTTGGGCAGCCGCTTGGTGAGCGCGTCACGGGGAAGCACCCGGCGTACGAACGGCCCCTCCGACGACGGCGGAGCCCCGCACACCCGGGCGAGCGAGCGGAACGTCTTGCTGGTCGCGACCGCGTGGTCGGGAACGCCGAGCCGCAGCACCGCACCGGCGTCGTGCGCGATCGTCGCTCGCACATGCTTGCGCAACCGCCTCAGGTCCTCCGGATCCGGGCGTTTCCCGGGCAGCCACTCCCGGGTCAGCCGCCCGGCACCGAATGGAAGGGAGAGCTCGATCTCCGGTGACTCGTCGGCGCCGGCCGCGATCTCGAGGGAGCCGCCGCCGATGTCGAACACCTGCAGCCAGCCGGAGGACCAGCCGAACCAGCGGCGTACGGCCAGGAACGTCAGCCGGGCCTCGTCGCCACCGGGCAGCACCAGCAGGTCGATGTCGGTCTTGCCGTTGACGTGGGCGATCACCTCATCGCCGTTGGTGGCGCTCCGGATCGCCGAGGTGGCGAACGCGAGTACCGACTCGCAGCCCTTGTCCTCGGCGCTCTGCAGGGCCTCCTGAACGAACGACGTGAGCGAGTCGATGCCGTCCTGGCTGATCGCTCCGTCGCCGGTGAGGTGTTCGGCGAGGCGAAGCGGCTCCTTGTGGGAGTACGCCGGCAGCGGTGCTGCACCACGATGCGCGTCGACCACCAGGAGGTGGACGGTGTTGGAACCGACGTCGAGCACACCGAGCCGCATAGCAGAACGGTACCGGCCACGGCGAGTCCACGGCCCGGCGATCCAGGACCGAAGGCGTCGCCGAGTTAGGGTGGGAGGCGATGCCAGAAGTAGAGCTGGACTTTCCCCGTGCGTGGGTGGAGTTCAAGGATCCGGATGACTCCGGCCAAGTCTTCACGTGCGACCTGACCTGGTTGACCTCGCGGTGGTCGTGCATCTTCGGCGGCGGATGCAAGGGCATCTACGCCGACCGTCCGAACGACGGCTGCTGCACGCTCGGCGCGCACTTCTCCGACAAGGACGACGAGAAGCGGGTCAAGAAGTTCGTCAAGCAACTCGGCCGTGACGAGTGGCAGTTCTACGACGAGGGCAAGAAGCACGGCTGGATCGAGAAGGACGAGGACGGCGAACGCAAGACACGACGGTACGACGGTGCGTGTATTTTCCATAACCGCAAGGGATTTTCTGGTGGCGAGGGATGCGCGCTGCACCACTTCGCGTTGCGCAGGGGGATGCACCCGCTGGAGACCAAGCCCGACGTCTGCTGGCAGCTGCCGATCCGGCGAACGTTCCGTGATGTCGAGCTGCAGGACGGCACGGCGTACACCGAGATCACCATCGCCGAGTACGACCGGCGCGCGTGGGGGCCCGGTGGCCACGACCTCGACTGGTACTGCACCGGCAACACCGAGGCGCACCACGCGGCCGACCCGGTCTTCGTCTCGAACGAACCCGAGCTGGTCGAGCTGATGGGCCGGGCGGCGTACGACGTACTTGCCGAGCACTGCCGCAGGCACCTCAAGTCGCGCAGTGACCTGGCCCTGCATCCGGCCGATCCAGGCGTACGCGACTGAGCCGGGTTCACCGGCGCGCGGTGTGGTCTCCGGGCCGTCGTACCAGCTCGGACGCCGAATCGGTACCCCGCTGTCTCGGGCGATTCCGAGGGTCGCGACAATGCTTGACATGCGCCTCGACCACATCTCCTTTGCGGCAGGGCCGGATGGGCTCGCGGCAACTACAGATCGGCTCGCTGAGCTGCTAGGGGAGAAGTTCGTCTACGGCGGCGTCCATCCCCGCTTCGGTACCCGCAACGTCGTGCTGCCCTTGCGCAACGGGCAGTACCTCGAGGTCGTGGAGGTTCTCGACCACCCCGCCTCCGACAAGGTGCCGTTCGGCCAGGCCGTGCGCGACCGGTCCGCGTCGGGAGGCGGTTGGATGGGCTGGGTGGTCGCGATCGACGACATCTCCGTGGCCGAGCACCGGCTCGGGCGCAAGTCGGTGCCGGGCAACCGGCACCGACCGGACGGCATCGAGTTGCGCTGGCGACAGATCGGCGTGAAGGGGCTGCTCGCCGATCCGCAGCTGCCGTTCTTCGTGCAGTGGCAGTCCGACTTCGAGCATCATCCGTCCTCGGGATCGTCCGGTGCGATCGCGCTGGTCAAGCTGGAGATCGCGGGGGATCGGCAGCGGGTGACCGAGTGGCTGGGTGAGAGGCCGGAGAGGGTGCTCGACGGCCTCGCGCTCGAATGGGTGGCTCCACACGGGACTCCCGGCATTCTGGCCGCGCACTTCACCACACCGGAAGGCATCGTCCGGCTCTGAGATACGCCCCTCTTCGCGCCGAGATTGCACATCAGGCTGTTTCTTCGCGTCGAGATTGCACATCTGGTCGACCACAAGTGCAATCTCGGCGCGAAGGGGGGGCGGGTCAGGAGCCGGAACTCGCGTCGTCTTTGCGCGCTGGCGTGCGGTTTGCTCGTCGAACCGTGCCGCATCAGGCGCATTTCCGGCGCCAATCGGTAGTCAGGCGAGCAGAGAACGGTACGGCGAGCGAACCTGACATCGGAGCCTGCGATCCACGACCGTCTGGGTCGCGTCCGTACCGGACGGTGCTCTCGCGGCGGCGGCGCGGCCGCTACGGTGGCCGCGTGGTCGCGATCGCACATGGGGCCGTCCGCAGCCCCAACATCTGGGAGAGCCCGCGGGTCTACGAGCTCGAGAACCGCGCCGCGGACCCCGACGGCCACATCTTCGCGGCGATGCGCGAGATCCGGAGCTGGGCGGGCACCACTGTGGCCGACATCGGGTGCGGCTCAGGCTTCCACCTGCCGACTTTGGCCCAGGAGGCGGCGTACGTCGTGGGCGTCGAGCCGCACGGCGCCCTGCTGCAGGCGGCCCGGCGGCGCTGCCGAACGCTGACCAACGTGGAGGTCCGGCACGGCGCCGCGCAGCGGCTCCCGATCCCGGACGCGAGCGTCGATGTCAGTCACGCCCGATGGGCGTACTTCTTCGGACCCGGATGCGAGCCCGGCCTGCGCGAGCTGGGCCGGGTGATGCGGCACGGCGGGGTGTCGTTCGTGATCGACAACGACGCCACCCGCAGCACGTTCGGGCGGTGGTTCAGCCGGTGGAAACCGGGGTACGACCCCGCGCAGATCGAGCGGTTCTGGTCCCGTCACGGGTGGCGTCGACGGCCGCTCGACATCCGCTGGAGCTTCGCGAACCGTGCCGACTTCGAGGCCGTCGTACGCATCGAGTTCTCCGCCGAGCACGCGGACCGCGTCATCGCCGAGCCCGGCCTGGAGGTCGACTACGCCGTCAACCTGTGGTGGCGGGAGTGGTAGCTACGGTCTCGTGGCCGGGATCGCGGTGATGTCGGTGGGCTCTCCTACCGTTCGGTGGCATGGCGAAGGCAACGGCTGCGAGGGTCCGTACGACGTACCGCTGCGTCGAGTGCGGCTGGGTCGCCGCCCGCTGGGTCGGGCGCTGCGGCGAGTGCAATGCGTGGGGCACGGTCGAGGAGGTGGGCGCGCCGAGCGCGCGCGCCACCGCCGGGCCGGTCAGCTCACCCGCGAGACCCCTCACCCTGGTCGAGGTCGAGACGTCGGCCGCGTACGGCTGCGGCATCTCCGAGCTGGATCGGGTGCTCGGTGGCGGGCTGGTTCCCGGAGGCGTGGTGCTGCTCGCCGGCGAACCAGGCGTCGGCAAGTCGACGCTGGTGCTCGAGGTCGCTGCGCGGGCTGCGCGGTCGGGCAAGAAGACGCTCTACGTCTCCGGCGAGGAGAGCCCGGCGCAGGTCCGGCTGCGGGCCGAGCGCACGTCCGCCGTCCACGACCGGCTGTGGTTCGCGGCGGAGAGCGACCTCGGCGCGGTCATCAACCACCTCGAGCAGGTCGAGCCGGACCTTCTCATCGTCGACTCGGTGCAGACCATCGGGGTTCCCGATGCCGACGGCATGCCGGGAGGGGTGACCCAGGTTCGCGAGGTGTCGGCCGCGCTGACCCGCATCGCCAAGCAACGCGGGGTCGCGACCCTGCTGGTCGGGCATGTCACCAAGGACGGCTCCATCGCCGGTCCGCGGGTGCTGGAGCACGTCGTGGACGTCGTCCTCCAGTTCGAGGGCGAGCGCCAGTCCCGGCTCCGGGTGGTCCGGGCGCTCAAGAACCGCTTCGGCCCGGTCGACGAGATCGGGTGCTTCGAGCTGTCCGACGCGGGGATCGTCGAGGTGCCCGACCCGACCGGCCTGTTCGTGTCGCGCCATGACACCGAGGTTTCGGGTACGTGCGTCACGGTCACGCTCGAGGGGCGCCGGCCCCTGCTCGCGGAGGTGCAGGCGCTGGTCGCCCCGCTGTCCGGTCAGAGCGTACGGCGCTCCACCAGCGGGCTGGACTCATCCCGGCTCGCGATGTTGCTCGCCGTACTGGAGAAACGCGCCGCGATACCCCTCGCCGGTCGCGACGTCTATGCCGCCACGGTGGGTGGAGCCCGGCTCTCCGAGCCGGCCGCCGATCTGGCGACCGCGATCGCGATCGCGTCCGCGGCCCGCGACCGTACGGTCTCGTCCTCGGTGGTGGCCGTGGGCGAGGTCGGGCTGGCCGGTGAGCTGCGGCGTACTCCCGACCTGGAGCGCCGACTGGCCGAGGCCGCCCGGCTCGGGTTCACCGATGCCGTGGTGCCGGCCGACCCGCGCTCCGGCGTGCGCTGTCCGGTGGGGATGGCGGTGCACGCGTGCGCCGATCTCGGTCAGGCACTGCGAGTCCTCGAGCTGTCGGTGTAGGGCGGCGCCCGGCGTGCGTCCGCAAGCGTGCGCGAGACCGGTCTAGAATCACCGACGGTCCGCTTTCGAGACCGCACACGTAGACTGGCGCGCAGTCTTGACACCGCATCCGGGAGCAGAGTGGCTAGCACTGACAAGAGCAAAGGCGAGGCGAGGCTGAGGGCGACCCTGGCCACGATCGCCCCCGGTACGGCGTTGCGGGACGGGCTGGAACGCGTCCTGCGCGGCAACACGGGCGCGCTCCTTGTGCTGGGCCACGACCGGCTGGTGGACTCCATCAGTACGGGCGGCTTCCATCTCGACGTACCGTTCACCCCGACCGGCCTGCGCGAGCTCGCCAAGATGGACGGCGCGATCATTCTCGACCGGGACGCCAACCGGATCCTGCGGGCGGCGGTTCACCTGATGCCCGACGCCTCCATCTACACCGAGGAGGCCGGCACCCGCCACCGCACCGCCGATCGAGTCGCCCGGCAGACCAACCATCCGGTGATCTCGGTCTCGCAGTCGATGAGCATCATCGCCGTATACGTCGGCGACACCAGGTACGTCCTGGAGGGCGCGGGGCAGATCCTGTCCCGGGCGAACCAGGCGCTGGCGACGCTCGAACGCTACAAGCTCAGGCTCGACGAGGTCTCCGGAACCCTGTCCGCGTTGGAGATCGAGGACCTCGTGACGGTTCGGGACGTCGCGGCCGTGGCGCAGCGGCTGGAAATGGTGCTGCGGATCGCCCGCGAGATCGAGGGGTACGTCGTCGAGCTCGGCACCGACGGCCGGCTGCTGTCGTTGCAGCTCGACGAGCTGGTATCCGGCGTGGATGTCGAGCGCGAGCTGGTGGTTCGGGACTACCTGCCCCTCGGGCGACGGTCCAAGGGGGTGCACGAGATCCGCGCCGAGGTGGAGGCGCTCTCCTCGGGCGAGCTGGTCGACATCTCCGCCGTCGCGCGCGCGTTGGGGCTCGGCGGGCCCGAGCATCTGGATACCGCGATCACGCCGCGGGGGTACCGGCTGCTGGCCAAGGTGCCGCGACTGCCGGGTGCGGTCGTCGATCGCCTGGTCGAGCATTTCGGAAACCTGCAGAAGCTGCTCGCGGCCAGCATCGACGATCTGCAGATCGTCGACGGCGTCGGCGAACTCCGCGCGCGGAGCGTCCGGGAGGGCCTGTCGCGACTCGCGGAGTCGAGCATCCTGGAGCGCTACGTCTGATCGTCGTCGGTGGGGCCGGCGTCCGGTTGCCCGCCGTCGGCTCCGCCCTCACCGGTCTGCTCGCCGTCGGATTGCCCGGCCTCCGACTGCTCACCGTCGGTCTGCTCGCTGTCCTCCGACTGCTTGCCGTCGGACTTCTTCCGCTCCTTCTTCTCCGGCGGCGGAGGCGTATCGAGCTCGAACTGGCCGCGAGCCGCCTCACCACCGATGGCCGCCCCCTCGGCCCAGTAGTAGCCGGGACTGGCGTACTCGTTGCCGTCCGAGCAGTTCTCCGTCCCGCGCCGGCCGTTCCAGTCGATCTCGACGTATGTCAGCCATCCCGGACGCACGACCACCGACTCGGACGGGATCGACGACGCACACGGCTTCGACTGCCAGATCATGTCGTCGCCGGACGTGATCTGCAGGACCACGGTCTCCGGGCTGAATTGGAAGGTGCAGGGCGCTCCGATGGTGGACACCCCGATCCGCAACGGGACGGGCGCGTCCGCGGGAGCGTCGACCACGTCGGGCTTGACCACGACGTCTCCGGGCTCACAGCTGCCGGACGGGGCGTCCAGCGAGGTGGACACCGTCTTGGACGTCTTCGTCCGGCCGCGGCCCTGCTGCTCGGACCCGCGCTTGCCGGCGCCGGACCTCTTCGACGACCTGGCGTCTTCCGCGTCGTCCCCGCGCGATCCGGCATTGTCCGACGCGGCCGGCGTACTCGAACCCGCATCGCTGGAGGCGCTCTCCGCGTCCCCGCCACCGCCGACGACCAGCTGGCCGACGCCGTACAGAACCAGCGCCACGACCGCGAGGAGCACGACCCGCCGCCGCCAGTAGACCCGCGACGGCAACGGCCCCTTCGGCGCGACGCTGCTGCGCATATCCCCACGGTACGCAGCAAATGCCGCGCTTCGGTGGTGCCACTCCGAGGCGACCGCAGACATGCGAGGATCAGATCTCGATGGTTGAGGAGACCGTGCAGCAGCCGATCATCGACTGGTACGCCACCCACGCCCGCGATCTGCCCTGGCGCCGTCCGGACGCCTCGGCATGGGCCGTGATGGTGAGCGAGTTCATGCTGCAGCAGACGCCGGTCTCGCGCGTGCTGCCGGTATACGAGAACTGGATGCACGATTGGCCGGAACCCGCGAACCTCGCCGCGGCGTCGCCGGCGGACGCCGTACGGGCCTGGGGACGGCTCGGCTACCCGCGCCGCGCGCTGCGGTTGCACGCCGCGGCCACGGCCATCGCCGGGCGGCACGGCGGACGCGTGCCGGCCGAGTACGACGACCTGCGCGCCCTCCCGGGTGTCGGCGCCTACACCGCGGCCGCGATCTCGGTGTTCGCCTACCGCCGGCGCCGGGCGGTGCTGGACACGAACGTACGCCGGGTTCTGGTGCGCGTGATGCAGGGTCGCGAGTTCCCCGCCAACACCGTGAACTCGGCCGAGCAGCGACTGGCCGAGTCGTTGCTCCCGGACGACCCGGCGCGTGCCGCCGTCTGGTCGGTCGCCGCGATGGAGCTCGGCGCACTGGTCTGTAGCGCGGCCTCGCCCCGGTGCGATCGATGTCCCGTCCGGGGGCAGTGCGCGTGGCGCGCGGCCGGGTTCCCGGCGTACGACGGGCCGCGTCGACCTACCCAGACCTACGCGGGCACGGACCGCCAGTGCCGCGGGCGGCTGCTCGGCGTGCTCCGCGAGGCGGCCGAGCCGGTGCCGCGAGAACGGTTGGACGAGGTGTGGGACGACGCCGAGCAGCGGCAGCGCGCACTCGACAGCCTGCTCGCCGACGGGCTGGCCGAACGATTCGACGAAAGCCGGTACCGGCTACCGGAGACGCATTAAAAAAACGCAATCTCGGCGCGAGGTAGGTCTCGCGCCGAGATTGCGTCCATGTCCGCCGGACTACTCCTGGCCCGCCGCCGATTCGCCTGGAGGCGCCTCGCCGGCCGCCTGGCCGGCCGTCGCCACCGGCGGAGCATCCGGGAGCGTGCTCTTCGGCATACCGGTGAACGTCAGCTCGGGGTCGGCACCACCTTCGCTGCTGACGTCGATCAGCACGATCTCACCGGGCTTGAGCTCGCCGTACAGCATCTTCTCCGCCATGACGTCCTCGACGTCACGCTGCAGAGTGCGGCGCAACGGACGGGCACCCAGGACCGGGTCGAAGCCGCGCCTCGCGACAACCTTCTTCGCGGCCTGCGTGAACTCGATGCCCATGTCCTTGTCCCGCAGCCGCACCTCGATCTGCTCGACCATCAGGTCGACGATCTCGACGATCTCGTCCTCGGTGAGCGGCGGGAAGACGATGATCTCGTCGACCCGGTTGAGGAACTCCGGACGGAAGTGCGTCTTCAGCTCCTCCGACACCTTGGCCTTGATCCGCTCGTACGACATCTCGGAGCTGCCCTCCTGCTGGAAGCCGAGGTTGATGCCCCTGGCGATGTCGCGAGTGCCGAGGTTGGTGGTCATGATGATGACGGTGTTCTTGAAGTCGACCACACGACCCTGGCTGTCGGTCAGCCGGCCGTCCTCCAGGATCTGCAGCAGCGAGTTGAAGATGTCGACGTGCGCCTTCTCCACCTCGTCGAAGAGCACGACCGCGAACGGCTTGCGGCGCACCTTCTCGGTGAGCTGGCCGCCCTCTTCATAACCGACGTAACCCGGAGGCGAGCCGAAGAGCCTCGACACGGTGTGCTTCTCGGAGAACTCGCTCATGTCGAGCTGGATCAGCGCGTCCTCGTCGCCGAACAGGAACTCCGCCAGCGACTTGGACAGCCACGTCTTGCCGACGCCGGACGGCCCGGCGAAGATGAACGACCCGCCGGGACGGCGCGGGTCCTTCAGGCCGGCACGAGTACGCCGGATCGCACGGGAGAGCGCCTTGATCGCGTCCTCCTGGCCGATGACCCGCTTGTGCAGCTCCTCCTCCATGCGGAGCAGGCGGCTGGACTCCTCCTCGGACAGCTTCACGATCGGGATACCGGTCGCGGTGGCGAGCACCTCCGCGATCAGCTCCTCGTCCACCTCGGCGACGACGTCCATGTCGCCGGCCTTCCACTGCGTCTCGCGCTCGGTCTTGGCCGCGATCAGCTTCTTCTCCTCGTCGCGGAGGTTCGCCGCGCGCTCGAAGTCCTGCGCGTCGATCGCGCCCTCCTTGTCGCGGCGGACGTTCGCGATCTTCTCGTCGAACTCGCGAAGGTCGGGCGGTGCGGTCATCCGGCGGATGCGCAACCGGGACCCGGCCTCGTCGATCAGGTCGATCGCCTTGTCCGGCAGGAACCGGTCGGAGACGTAGCGGTCCGCGAGCGTGGCGGCGGACACCAGGGCCTCGTCGGTGATCGTGACCCGGTGGTGCGCTTCGTAACGGTCGCGCAGCCCCTTCAGGATCTCGATGGTGTGCGCGATCGACGGCTCCTGCACCTGGATCGGCTGGAACCGCCGCTCGAGGGCGGCGTCCTTCTCCAGGTGCTTGCGGTACTCGTCGAGCGTGGTCGCGCCGATGGTCTGCAGCTCGCCGCGAGCCAGCATCGGCTTGAGGATGCTCGCGGCGTCGATCGCGCCCTCGGCGGCGCCCGCACCGACCAGCGTGTGCAGCTCGTCGATGAACAGGATGATGTCGCCGCGGGTGCGGATCTCCTTGAGGACCTTCTTCAGCCGTTCCTCGAAATCACCGCGGTAGCGCGACCCGGCCACCAAGGCACCCAGGTCGAGCGTGTAGATCTGCTTGTCCTTCAACGTCTCCGGCACGTCGCCACGCGTGATCGCCTGCGACAGGCCCTCGACGACGGCGGTCTTGCCGACGCCGGGCTCGCCGATCAGGACCGGATTGTTCTTCGTCCGGCGGGACAGCACCTGCATGACCCGCTCGATCTCCTTCTCCCGGCCGATGACCGGGTCGAGCTTGCCCTCGCGGGCGGCCTGGGTGAGGTTGCGCCCGAACTGGTCCAGGACCAGCGAGCTGCTCGGCGCACCCTCGGCCGGCGCGCCGGAGGTGGCGGCCTCCTTGCCCTGGTAGCCGGACAGCAGCTGGATGACCTGCTGGCGGACCCGGTTGAGGTCGGCGCCGAGCTTCACCAGCACCTGCGCGGCGACGCCCTCACCCTCGCGGATCAGGCCCAGCAGGATGTGCTCGGTGCCGATGTAGTTGTGGCCCAGCTGAAGGGCCTCACGGAGCGACAGCTCGAGGACCTTCTTCGCCCGGGGGGTGAACGGGATGTGGCCACTGGGCGCCTGCTGACCCTGGCCGATGATCTCCTCGACCTGCGCCCGCACGGCCTCCAGCGAGATGCCGAGGCTCTCCAAGGCCTTCGCCGCTACGCCCTCACCCTCGTGGATCAGGCCCAGCAGGATGTGTTCCGTGCCGATGTAGTTGTGGCTGAGCATGCGGGCTTCTTCCTGAGCCAGGACCACAACCCGACGTGCTCGGTCGGTAAACCTCTCAAACATCTGCATCGCTCCTTGCCGGGCCTCCGTTGAGACCATTGTGCTGCGGCCTTGTCGGTGGGGTCGAGACCGGTGTGCCCGGGGGGACAACTTTGTCCGTGCCCTCGCCACCACTCTAGTCCCGGGATGGTGACGCCGCGTCCCACCCGGTGGGACTGAGACATCGGCGATTCCGCCGTACGCCGTCCCGACGGTAGGTCACAACCACGCGCTGACCTGGGATCTTCCCGAATCGGCCGGATTACGCCGGAAGCGAACGGCGCCGGCCGGGCCGCTCAGATGTCGACACTCCGGGTACACCTCCGGGCACGCCCGATCATGGGCGAGCGGAATCCGGATACCGAACTCGGGCCCAAGTCCGCGCCGAGACCGCACTGCCGGCCGGCCGAAGTCGGCCAGATGTGCGGTCTCGGCGCGATGGAAGAAGCAGGGTCAGTGTGCCGCGGCGTACGCGTCACGAACCTCCTTGGAGAGCCGACCCCGCGGTGAGATGTCCCACCCGTTCTCCATTGCCCATTCGCGAACCTCGGCAGTTGTCGCGGCCTGGCCGCCGGCACTTCGGGCGGCCCGGCGACGTCGCCGGCCGCCGACCTTGCGTCCGGACTCGACATACGGAGCCAGTGCCTCACGCAACTGCTCAGCATTCTCGGCAGAGAGGTCGACCTCATACGTCGCGCCGTCCAGTCCGAACGACACGGTCTCCTCTGCTTCACCCCCGTCGATGTCATCGACTAGAAGAACCTGAACTCGCTGTGCCACGAGATGTCCCTTCGCTGTCCTCAGACTGCAATATTGCGGAATTCCTTGCGCATTCCATACTCTCTACACGCGCACATGACCGTCTTGCGACGGTCGGTTAAGAGAGTACGACAATAACGGCCCGTGCACTACTACTCAGGACGCACAATCGGGAAGAGGATCGACTCCCGAATTCCCACTCCCAACAACAGCATGACCAGGCGGTCGACCCCCATCCCCATACCACCTGCCGGCGGCATCCCGAACTCCAAAGCCCGCAGAAAATCGTCGTCGAGCTCCATCGCCTCGGGATCACCGGCAGCAGCCAGCATGGACTGCCGAACCAGCCGTTCACGCTGAATCACTGGGTCGTTCATTTCCGTATAGGCGACGCCCAGCTCCACGCCATTGACGATCAGATCCCAGGCCTCTACCAGCCCCGGCTGCGTGCGGTGCGGCTTCGCCAGCGGTTTCACGGACTCCGGGTAATCGCAGACAAAGGTCGGCTCGATCAATGTGCGCTCCACCAGCTTCTCGAACAACTCGAGCACGACCTCGCCATTCTCCCAGCCCGGTTCGAGGTCCACGTCGTGTTTGTCGGCCAGCGCGGAAAGTCTTTCGACGCTGGTCTCCACGGTGATCTCCTCGCCCACGGCGTCCGACACCAGGTCGAGCACGCTGGCCCGCCGCCACTGCCCGGACAGGTCGATTTCACCGCCGTCCCGACTCCGAACCACAAGGCCGCCGACCGCTCTCCAGGCGTTCGTCACCAGTGTTTTGGTGAGCTCCATCATCGAGTTGTAATCGCCGTACGCCTCGTAGGCCTCCAGCATCGCGAACTCCACCGCGTGCGTGGAATCGAGGCCCTCGTTGCGGAATGTCCGGCCTATTTCGTAGACCCGTTCCACGCCGCCCACCAGCGCGCGTTTGAGATGGAGTTCCAACGCGATCCGGAGCAACATGTCGTGGTCGATCGCCTGCAGATAGGTGCGAAACGGTCGCGCCGCCGCGCCCCCCTGGGTGAAGTGGAGTACGGGTGTCTCGACCTCGATGTACGTGAGTTCATCCAGCGTGGACCGTAAGGACTTCAGAACGGCGGCCTTCGACCGTACGGCGTTGCGCGCCTCTGGCCGCAGGATCAGGTCGACATAACGCATGCGCGCACGCGTTTCCTCGTTCAGCGGCTTGTGTTCGACCGGCAATGGACGCAGCGTCTTGGCGGCCAATTGCCATGCCGTGGCACGCACCGAAAGCTCACCCCGTCGACTGGTCACGATCTCGCCCTGCACCGCCAGGTGATCGCCGATGTCAACCAGGGACTTGAACCCATTCAAAGGCTCTTCGCCCACGTCGTTCAATGACAGCATCGCCTGCAGCTCCGTGCCGTCGCCCTCGCGAAGCCGCACAAAACACAGCTTGCCGGTGTTACGCAGGAAGATGACCCGCCCGGTCACCGCGACCTGGTCGCCGGTCCGAGTGTCCGGTGGAAAGTCCGCGTCGTCGTACTTCGCCCGGATCGACGCCAGCGTGTGGGTGCGTGGTACCTCGATCGGGTACGGCTGGAGCCCGGCCCCGAGCATCTGCTCGCGCTTCGCCCGGCGTACCCGCATCTGCTCGGGAAGATCCTCAGCGTCGGTCATGTCAGCCAAGGCTAAGCCATGGATCGCGCCGGGCATGGCTCGCTCGGCGCCGCCGAGACCGCGGGTCGGCCCGATGGTCGGCTATTGGCCCGACGGCCGGCCATGGGTCAGCCGCGCACCTCGGGAAGGTTCTTGGCGAACGCCAGACGCAGGCCGATCAGAGTCAGCCAGGGCTCGTGCTCGGTGATCGACTTGCACTCGTCGATGACCACCGCCGCCAGTCCCCCAGTCGCCACCACGGTCAGCTGGTCGGGCGAGACGCCCAGCTCGGCGGCCATCCGGGCGACGATCCCATCCACCTGACCGGCGAAGCCGTAGACGGCGCCCGACTGCAGCGCCTCGACGGTGTTCTTCGCGATCACCGACCGCGGACGCAGCAGCTCGACCTCCCGCAGCTGCGCACCACGCCGGCCGAGCGCCTCCAGCGAGATCTCCACACCGGGAGCGATCGCGCCGCCGGCGTACTCGCCGCGCTGGCTGACCACGTCGAACGTCGTCGCGGTCCCGAAGTCGACCACGATGCACGGCCCGCCGAACAGATGCGCCGCCGCCAGCGCGTTCAGGATCCGGTCGGTGCCCACCTCCCGCGGGTTGTCCATGAGCACGGGTACGCCGGTCCGGACCCCGGGCTCGACCACCACGTGCGGCACGTCGCGGTAGTAACGCCGCAGCATGCCCCGCATCTCGTGCAGTACCATCGGCACCGTCGAACACAGGGCGATGCCGTCGACCTCCTGCTTCCGGTCGTGCCGGTCGAGGAGCCCCGAGAACACCACCGCCCACTCGTCGGACGTACGCCGCTCGTCGGTCTTCACCCGCCAGTGGTCGACGATCTCGTCGCCCTCGAACAACCCCAGCAGGGTCTGGGTGTTGCCGACGTCGATACACAGCAGCGTCATCGCGCCTCCCGGAGGTCAAAGGCGATGTCGAGCGCCGACGACGAATGGGTCAATGCTCCCACCGCGAGGTAGTCCACCCCAGTCTCGGCGACTTCGCGCGCCGATTCCAGGGTCAGTCCGCCACTCGCCTCCACCGTGGCACGGCCGCCGACCATCCGGACCGCCTCGCGCATCCGGTCGGGTGTCATGTTGTCCAGCAGGATGGAGTCGGCTCCGGCGGCGAGCACGTCGTCGATCTGGTCCAGCCGGGTCACCTCGACCTGCACCGGGACGCCGGGGAACCGCTCGCGGACCAGCGCGAAGGCGTTCGACACACCACCGGCGGCGATCACGTGGTTGTCCTTGACCAGCGCCTCGTCGGACAGCGACATCCGGTGGTTGACCCCGCCGCCGCATCGCACGGCGTACTTCTCCACCGCCCGCAGGAGCGGCGTGGTCTTCCGGGTGTCCCGGATACGGGCGCCGGTGCCCTCCACCGCGGTCGCCCAGGCGCGGGTCGCGGTGGCGATTCCGGAAAGCCGGCACAGGAAGTTCAGCGCGGTCCGCTCGGCGGTGAGCAGGGTCCGGGTCGGTCCGCTCGCGGTCAGCAGGACGTCGCCACGGCGTACGGCGGCGCCGTCCGCGGCCGGCCGCTCGACCACGAGCTCACCAGCCCGGTCGACGTACGACAGCACGGCCTCCGCCACCGGCAGCCCGGCGACCACGCCGCCGGCACGGGCGACCACATCGCCCGTGCTTCGGGCGCCGGCCTCGATGGTCGCGACCGAGGTGACGTCCTGGCCGCCGTCGAGGTCCTCGTCCACGGCGGCGGCCACGAGGGTCTCCAGCCGGGACGGATCCAGGCCGGCCGCCGCGACCCGGCCGCGCAGGTCGCTCGGCAGGGTCACTCTTCCCCCAGGGGCGCGAACGTCGTCTGCGGCCGGCCGGACTCGTCCAGGAACGCGCTCAGATGCCCCGCCCAGCGGGCGTCGTCCGGATCGGGGAAGTCCTCCCGCCAGTGCGATCCGCGAGTCTCCTCGCGGGCCCGGGCGGTCGCGAGCAGCACCATCGCGACCGTGGCCAGGTTGGTAGCCTCCCAGGCCTCGGTACGCGGGACCTCGTCGGAGTCGGCGACCAGGTCGGCGATCGTCTTGGCGGCCCGTTCGAGGCCGTCCTGGTTGCGGAGGACGCCCGCGGAGTCGGTCATCTGCCGCTGTACGGCCGGCATGGTGCTCGCGGCGGAGAGGCCGGGCGTCCGCCGCTCGGCCGCCGGCGGCCGCAGAGCGGGCGGATCGCTCGCGAGGTCGGCGGCGATCCGGCGGGCGAACACCAGACCCTCCAGCAGGGAGTTCGACGCCAGCCGGTTGGCCCCGTGCACGCCGGAGCAGGCGGCCTCGCCACACGCGTAGAGTCCGGGAACCGTCGTACGCCCGTCCAGGTCGGTCGCGACCCCACCGGACGCGTAATGGCAGGCGGGCGCGACCGGGATCAGCTCGTGGACCGGGTCGATTCCGTGCTCTCGGCAGGCCGCGAGGATGGTCGGAAACCGCGCCCGCCATCTCTCCTCCCCGAAACCCCTCGCGTCCAGCCACACGTGCTCCGAGCCGTGCTCACGCATCCGCCGCATGATCGCCTTCGCCACCACATCACGCGGCGCGAGGTCGGCCATCTCATGCACCCCCTGCATGAAGCGTTCTCCCTGCTGATCGACGAGAAACGCGCCCTCGCCGCGGATCGCCTCGGACACCAGCGGCTGCTGACCTCTCGACCCGGCGCCAAGCCACAGCACCGTGGGATGGAACTGCACGAACTCGACGTCCCGCACCACCGCACCCGCGCGCAACGCCATCGCGATGCCGTCGCCCGTGGACACCGCGGGGTTCGTGGTCGAGGAGTACACCTGCCCCATGCCGCCACTGGCCAGCACGACGGCCCGGCAACGGACCGAGCCGACGCCGTCGCGCTCACCCTCCCCCATCACGTGCAGGGTCACCCCGGTGACCGCGCCGTCGGCGGCGGGCATCAGGTCGAGCACCAGCGCGTGCTCGATGACCTCGATGTCGGGCGCGTTGTGCACGGCCGCGACGAGCGCGCGTTGAACCTCCGCACCGGTCGCGTCTCCACCGGCGTGCACCACCCGGTCGCGATGATGGCCGCCCTCCCTGGTCAGCTGCAGATCGCCGGTGCTGAAGGTGTCGAACCGGGTGCCGAGCTCGATCAGCTCGTGCACGGCATGCGGTCCCTCGTTGACCAGGAGGCGTACGGCGTCCTCCTCGCACAGCCCGGCACCGGCCACCAGCGTGTCGGTGAGGTGCTGCTCCGGCGTATCGCCCGGTCCCAAAGCGGCGGCGATGCCCCCTTGAGCCCAGCGGGTGGACCCCGCGGACAGGTTGTCCTTGGTGACCACGAGCACCCGTCCGTGCTCTCGGGCCCGCAACGCGGTGGTCAGACCGGCGATCCCGGAACCCACCACCACGACATCGGCATGCGCGGTCCAGCCGGGACTCGGCGCCCGGAGCAGCCGGGGCAGCGTCGACGTGCCCGGCAGACCGGACACGTCGATCCCACGCGGCGGTCCCGAGGAATCGGTCACCTGTGCAGGCTATCCAGGGCGTCCCCGCGGGTCAGACCCGTACCGGGAAGCGCCTCTGCGGGATCCTTGCCCGTGCCGACGATCCGGTTCCGGGCGTCGACGAAGACCACGCTCGGTTCGAACCGCCGGGCCTCGGCGGTCTCCATCTGCGCGTACCCGATCAGGATCACGATGTCGCCCGGATGCACGAGGCGTGCGGCGGCGCCGTTGATCCCCAGCACGCCGGAGCCGCGCTCGCCCGCGATGGTGTAGGTCTCCAGGCGAGCGCCGTTGGTGACGTCCACGATCTGCACCATCTCGCCCGGCAGCAGGTCGGCGGCGTCGAGGAGGTCCGCGTCGACGGTGACCGAGCCGACGTAGTGCAGGTCGGCCTGGGTGACGGTCGCCCGGTGGATCTTGCTCTTCATCATGATGCGCAGCATGGTCATTCCTCCGATCCGTCACCCAGCGTCAACGGGAGGTTGTCGATCAGCCGCGCCGCGCCCACCCTGCCGGCGATGAGCAGTCGGGCCTCCCCGGCCTCGGGGGCGGAGGCGAGGTCGGGCGAGCGCAGCTCGAGGTAGTCGATGGTGAGTCCGGGGTACGACATCAGCGCGGCGCCGGCGGCCTTGAGCACGGCCACCCGGCCGTCCGCGGCCGCCGAGACACCGGCCCGCAGGGCGTGTGAGAGGCCGAGGGCGTCCCTGCGTCGATCGGGCGACAGGTAGGCATTGCGCGAGGACAGTGCCAGCCCGTCGAACTCTCGTACGGTCTCGACTCCGACGATCCTGGTACCCAGGGCCAGCTCGCGCACCATCCGGCGTACGAGCACCAGCTGCTGATAGTCCTTCTGCCCGAAGACCGCGACGTCGGGGCGCACCAGCCCGAACAGCTTCGCGACGACCGTGAGCACACCGCGGAAATGGGTCGGCCGGAAGCGGCCCTCCAGCTCGCCGCCCAGTGGGCCGGGGTCGACGGTCACCAGGGGATCGCCGTCCCGATAGACCTGGTCCGGCTCGGGCGCGAACACCACATCGGCCCCCTCGCGAGCACACATCGCCAGATCGGCGTCGAACGTGCGGGGGTAACGCGACAGGTCCTCACCCGGCCCGAACTGGGTCGGGTTCACGAAGATGGACGCGACCAGGGTCTCCCCCTGCTGCCGGCCTTCGCGGAGCAGTGCCTCGTGGCCGGCGTGCATCGCACCCATGGTCGGTACGAACGCCAGCGGCGCGTCGGGCGAGCGGGCGTCCTTGAGGACCGCGTCGAGCTCGTCGCGCGTGCGGGCGATCACCGGGGTGGAGGTCATGGAGCCGTTACCGGATCGCCTTGACCCGGGCGTCGTTCAGTGCCTCGACGATCACGGCCGCGCGGGCCGGTTGCAGCCTGCCGTCGAGTACGGCGTGGTTGGCGGTGGCCCGGGCCATCGCGATGTAGGACTCCAGCGTCTCCAGCGAAGTCTCCTGGAGGGTGCCGAGGTGGGCGCGCACCGTCTTCAGGTCGCCGCGCACGATCGGCCCGGTGAGGGCGGCGTCGCCGTAGGACAGGGAATTGTCCAAGGCTGCTTGCAATAACGGCTGCAACGTGGCCGCCGGATCGGTGACTCCGGAGCGGCGCAGCAACTCCATGGACTGCGAGACCAGGGTGACCAGGTGGTTGGCGCCGTGCGCCAGCGCGGCGTGGTACAGCACGCGATGCTGCTCCTCGATCCAGAAGCTCCGGCCGCCGAGGTCGGCGACCAGGTCGTCGACCAGCGCGCGGGCCGGCGGGTCCTCGGGTGCCGTACATCCGAAGACACAGCCGGAGAGCCGCGCCAGGTCGATGTCGGTACCGGTGAACGTCATTGCGGGATGCATCGCGGCCACGTGGGCGCCCCGTTCCGCGGCCGGTCGGAGCACGGCGGACCCGTGCGCGCCGCTGGTGTGCACGACGGACATCCCCTCCCGGATCGCCCCGGAGGCGGAGAGCATTGTGACCACGTTGCTCAGGGCGTCGTCCGGAACGGTGAGCAGAAGTACGTCGGATGCGCGTGCCACGGCGGATGGCTTGAGCCGCGGTACGCCGGGCAGCAGGGTCTCGATGCGGAAACGTGAGGCGTCGGTCTCGCCCGCGGCGGCGACGATGTCATGACCTGCGCGACGCAGTGTTGCGGAAAGGACGGCGCCCACGCGCCCTGCGCCGATTACCCCGATACGGGCCATCTGCTTCGCCTTTCGTTCCAGTCCCTCCCAGGGGTACCGGACGGTGTTCGGCTGTGCTCCGGTGCGGAGCCAGCCTAGCTAGAGGAACACCGCGCCGATACCGGCGCTTCCCGTGGCCTCCCTCACACCGGCGCGAAGGTGGGTCAGTCGCGGATCAGCTGGCTCGCCCGGCGTACCTCGGGCTCCCCGCGAACAGCCACGGGCGAGATCCGCCAGCGCATCCCGACGTACTCCAGGCCCTCCGCACGGCCGTCCCGCCGCACCGGCACCCGGAGCTCGAGGGACGTGCGCCCGGCGTCCAGCCAGCCGAACCGGCTCCATCTGGACCGGCTGAGCCGCGTCGACAAGGGTTCGCGGGTGAAGGAGCGCACCCACCGGCGATTCAGGTCTCCGAGGGTCGCCTGCGGCACGCCTCGGTCGGCCGCGGCGAACCGCATGAAGATCGCGAACGGAACGTCGGCCGGCCGGGAAAGCTCCAGCCGGAACCTGGCCGGGTCGCCCTCGGCGGTACGCGCTCGCACGGTGCTGAGAGTCATCCGCGGTTTGGGGTCGTCGTCGACCACGAACGCATTGCCCAGGTAGCGCGAGGTCATCACGTTGCGCAGCGGGAACGCGGCCAGGAAGTACCTCGTGTGCTTGCCGTCATACCGCCGGTCCGCGTCGTAGGCAACCGGGATCACTCCAGATCGCGTGCCCCGTGGGATGTCCACCCGGACCGACTGAGTCTCCCGCCAGTTCTGGATGTTCTGTACGTACACCCGGAGGCTCGCCGGCTTGGTCACGTCGCCGGTGACCGTGTACGGGACGTCCAACGTGGCCGTGCCTCCGTCGCCCTCGACCTGCCTCGCGGTGCCGATACTCACCACCGGCAGCGGCGTCGGCTCGTCCGGCACGATCACCCGGTTGCGGCCCGCGAACTCCAGCAGCCACACATGACCGCTCTCCGACACACCCTCCAGCTCGACCTTGGTCACCCGGGTGAGGTCGATCCCCGACACTCCGGCGAGCGGTGCACGGAGGTTCTGTCCCCACAGCTTGGCCAGGTCGAACCGGTTACCCGGGAACGGCACGAGGCGCCCGCCACCGACCGCCGGTACGGTCGCCGTCGTGGCGTCCGCGTCGGTCAGCCGGAAGCGGAGCCGTACCGGCCGTTCCTTGGCCACCACGACCCTCGCCTCCAGGTCGGCGTAGCCCGACAGGTCGCGCGGCGCGGCCAGCTGCACGCCGCCGGTGGCGCCCGCAGTACTCCACGTCATTTCCATCGCACCCGCGCTCGGCGCGCTCCGCGGAGGTACGGGTGGCCAGTGCGGCGTGCGGACGGGGGAGGCGCCGTCGCCGCACGCGCGGTCCTCGGGAGCACTGGAACGACCGACACACTGGGAGACCTCGGCGCCGCCGGAGCCGGTGAGCGAACGTGCGAGCGGGCGGATCAGCGTCTCGTCCAGCCCCAGCTGCGCGCTGCGTACGTCGGCGTCGCCCGCGGACGGGACCGAGACGTTGCTGCCGTCGAACATCGGCAACAACGAATCGTCACCCCGAGCGAACAACGAGACCGCCCCCGCGATGTACGTCTTGCCCACCCGGCGTTGCTCGACCTTGGTGAGCCGCCGTTCCGAGTTCCTGCCGCACACCGGGTCGTTGGGGTTCCACCAGTCGTCCCAGGCGCCTCCGATCGAGAGCCCAGGAGTCCATTCGGTGTTGAAGAAATTGTGGTTGGCGCCCATGACCATCAGCGCGCTGTGCAGCGCCGGATCGTGGGTGACGTCGCGCTGGGTGTCGACGTACCCCTGCCCCTGAAGGTCGGAGACGTCGCCGTCGCAGAAGGGCAGCATCGACACCGTGGGGATGCCGGTGGCGACCTGCCGCCCGAAGTCGGTGGGGCCGATCAGGACCAGGCCGGACAGCTTGTACGCAGCGGGGGTAGCGGTGTCGATCGCGGCACGCTCGACGCCCTCGCCGCCACGGGAATGGCCGACCAGTACGACGTTCCTCATCTGGAGCCGGTGGAACCATCGTGACTCCGGGTCGCGGTTGCGCTGCGCCCAGACTCCGAGATGGCGGCGTACGAGCAGGGACCGAGCGGCGGCCCCGCCGTCGGCCCGGTTCCAGTCCTGCTCGTTGATGCTGTTGGCGGAGATGGACACAGTGACGTAGCCCTGCGAGGCCAGCAGCCGCTGGACGTAGTCGTACCCCAGATAGCTCGGAACCGGGAGCCCCCGGGGCCCGCACAGCCACTGCAGGGGGCTGGGCCCGTCGGCCGAGCCGTCGCGCGGCGTGTAGCAGGCCTGATGCCGCCCGTGCAGGAAGAGCACGAGCGGGCGTCGGCCGGGCGCGTCCACCGGCCTGACCACATGACCCCACATCTCGACCGGCAGCGGGAAGCCGGACGACGGCCGCGGCCGCAGCTTGTAGTCACTCGTCCGGGTCTCGTAGGGGCCGGACACGCCCGGGTCGGCCGCGACCCCGAGCGCCCGTCCGTCCGGCGGTGGGGTGTACGGCGTCCCCGGTTCGATGGCCCGTCTCTCGGTCGAGTCCAGCTGCCGGGCACCCAGCCGCAGGTCGAGCCTTTACGGGTTGATGCCGTCGGGCAACGGGATGGTCAGCGTGCGGCCGTCCGGAGCGAGTTGCGGATAACCCACGAAGGTCTCGTCGCCGAGCCATACCTCGGGCCGGGCATCGGTCACCGGCAGCGGGTCCGGGCTGCGCCATTGCGCGACCCGCGAGCCGTCCGCGTCGATGGCGACCCGCCATTGCCCACGGGTGCCGTTCTCCACCCGCTCGCCTTGCTCCGGATCGCCGGGCGGTGCGGCAGGCTCGGCGGTGGCGCTCCCCTGCATGGTCGCGAGCGCCAGCACCAGCGTGGTCACCACCCCGAGCAAGGATGAGTACGCGCGTCTTCCGGTCATCGGGCCCCCTCCTCATGGCACACCCGCACGACCGCCCATCGCGTTCGCCGGCCCCGCCGAATCGACGACCCGTCACCGTCCGGGTCCGTCGTCGAGCCGAGCTTACCCGGCGACATCGTGAGTCGGGCCAGATCTGCAATCTCGGTGCGAGAAGCGGCCTGATGTGCAATCTCGGCGCGAAGGGCGACCGGTCTAGGGTCGACGCGTGGCCGAACTCCCGACCTGGCGCGAGGCGTGGACCGCCGCGCTCTACGGCCCGGACGGGTTTTATCGGCGAGAACGGCCGGGCGCGCATTTCCGCACCTCGGTGCACGCCTCACCGCTGTTCGCTACCGCGATGCTCGCACTGGCCCGCCGCCACGACCTCACCACGGTCGTCGACGTCGGCACGGGCCGCGGTGAGCTGCTCGGCCAGTTGGACGAGCTGGCCCCGGGCGAGCTGCGCCTGGTGGGGCATGACGTCGTACCCCGCCCGTCCGACCTGCCACCCCGAATCGAGTGGGTCGACCGGCTGCCGGACCGGATCGACGGACTGGTCGTGGCCAACGAGTGGCTGGACGACATCCCCTGCGACGTGGTCGAGGTCGACGACGCCGGTACGGTGCGGCTCGTACACGTCGACCCCGCCACCGGCGAGGAGGCGTTGGGCGAGCCGTTCGACGAACCCTGGCTGAACAGCTGGTGGCCGCTGGCCGAGCCGGGCACCCGCGCCGAGATCGGTGCGGCGCGGGACGACGACTGGGCGGACGTCGTACGCCGTGTCGGCGACGGCCTCGCGGTCGCGATCGACTACGGACACACCCTGGATCGGCGTCCGGCGCTCGGCAGCCTGACGGCGTACCAGCACGGCCGCGAGGTGGACGTCATACCTGACGGGAGCCGCGACATCACCGCGCACGTGGCCGTCGACTCACTCATCGGTACGCGTACGACGCAACGAGAAGCGCTTCACAGCTTGGGAATTCTCAGCACACGACCGCCGCTGGACCGGGCGCATGCAGACCCCGCGGGGTACGTCCGCGAGCTGAACGACGCCTCGGCCGCGGCCGAGCTCACCGCGCGCGGCGGCCTCGGCGACTTCATCTGGATCATGTCCCCGCACGGGCTCGACGGGCGCGCTCCAGCTGCTCGGTGACGAGCGCCCTCGCCTCGTCCACCGAGCGATGCTTGGCCACGGCGTTGCAGGGGCCCGGCGTGGTGTGGATGTGCACGTCCGCCAGACCGAGACGGCGCTGGGTCGGGCCCTGGTGGAGATGCACCGACTGCGTCTTGTGGTGCGGCACGATGTCGGTACGCCGCAGCATCCAACCTCGTACGGTGACCGCGACCCGATCGGTCGCGCCGGCCGCGAAATACCGCCACCCGACCGGCCGGAAGAGTCGCGCCCGCCGGGGCGCGCCCCGTACCGGGATTTCGCCGAGCCGGGACCCGTGTCCGAGACGCGCGAGCACGTCGTACGCCACCGCCTTCGGCACCGCCGGAAGCAGGGTCGGCGTCGAGGTCGAGTTGTCGCCGGACGACCCCGTGTACCCCGCGATGTCGACCTCGACCCGGACCAGCTCCGCTCGCCGCCACAGCAGCGGCTCCTGGACGACGAAGCCCTGGATCCGGTCGAGCAGCACGGTCTGCGTGCGAAGGTCGAACAGCCCCCGGCGGAGCCGCCACCCGCCGGCGGTCTCACTGAGCACGAAGCCCCACTGGTTCACCAGATGCCTGGCGAGCGCCGTGCCGGCACCCAGAATCGTCGTGAACCCGATCGCCAGACCGCCCGGAAGGAAGACCGCGATCTCCGCATCCTCGATGAGATAGGCGAGCACTCCCACCGCCGCGAGGAACACCACCATCAGGAGCGCGGAGACGATCAGCTCGGTCGAGAGCAGGGTCCCGACGACCAGCCATTGCGGACGCACGGCGAGGATCTCCCGCTCCACCGGCGCCACGCGGCCCTCGGCCTCCGCCGTGTCGAAGCGTGGAGGGGCGGGGGCCTCCCCACCAGGCTCGGCCGAGACCGGCGGCCGTGGGTACGGCACCGCTGCGTGCGGCAGCTCCTCACCCAGTTCGAGAATGACCGCGCGCAACCGATGCGCGTCATCGAGCCGCAAGAACGCCAACGGAGCTTCGGATTCCGACCCACCGGCGACCTCGAAGCGAAGCTCCGCCATGCCGAATATCCGAGCGAGAAAGGGCTGGACGACGTCCACCGCCTGGAGTCGCTCGAGGCTGATCCGGCGAGATCGGCGCACGAAGACACCGGAGTCGATCCGCACCTCCTCCGGCTCGATCCGGAAGCGGGTGAACCACCAGGCGCAGAACCCGTACACCAGCCCACCGACGACGACGGTCCCGCCGATGACCACGACGCCGAGCAGCTGCACGCCCTCGGCCAGCTCCCGGACCAGCGCCACCACGCCGGCCAGGATGAGGATTCCCACCCGCAGGAAGGGCGACACCGGATGCACCCGCTGGAACCCTTCTCCCGCGACCCCCGGTTGTGCCCACCCCTTCGCGGTGTCGTCCGGTGCGTTCGCGGGTCGGTCGGGTTCGGTCACAGGCCCGCCGCCCGAGCCTCGCCGCGCTCGGTGAGCCGGTCACGCATCCGCGCCGCCTGATCGGCCGGGAGGCCGAGGATCCTCGCCCTGGTCTGCATCGACGCGGTGTGCAGCTCCACCCGAGCCATGCCGTACGCGCGGTCGAGCGGTCCGGCGAGGACGTCGACGAACTGCATCCGGCCGTACGGCACCGCGACGATGGTGCGGAACATCAGGCCGTGCTTGATGTAGAGGTCGTCGTCCCGCTCGGCGTACCCCCAGGCGCGACGCCATCGCCCGGCCCACCACCAGCACCACACGGCGGCGGCCACCCCCGCGATCGTGACCAGCCAGGGCAGCCAGCCGAGCGAGTCCGGCAGCGGAAGGAATGCCAGGACGGCGACGAGCACGGCGGCACCGACCACGGCGGAGACACAGCCGACCAGCCGGATCTTGGTCGCCAGCCGGTCGGACACCGGCTGCCAGTCGACACCGGGCGGCGCGAACAGCTCATCCATGCACCGAGGCTACTGCGGCACACCGCCGTCCCGTGCCCTTCGCATGCCAGGATGGGTACATGGCCGAGGAACGCGTCGTCGGTGTGGGTGCCGGAGCCGCCGGTTTCGGTGGCTACGACCGTGGCGGCGGGGAGCCGGGAGGGCTCGCGACGCAGGACATGGTGCTCAACATCGGCCCGCAGCATCCGGCCACCCACGGCGTGCTCCGGCTGCGGATCACCCTCGACGGCGAGCGCATCGTCGGCTGCGAGCCGATCGTCGGATACATGCACCGCGGCGTGGAGAAGTTGTTCGAGGTGCGCGACTACCGGCAGATCATCGTGCTGGCCAATCGGCACGACTGGCTGTCGGCGTTCTCCTCCGAGCTGGGTGTGGTCATGGCCGTCGAGCGAATGCTCGGCATGGAGGTACCCGAGCGCGCGGTGTGGGCCCGCACCCTGCTGGCGGAGATGAACCGTGCGCTCAACCACCTGATGTTCCTCGGCTCCTACCCGATCGAGCTGGGCGCGATCACGCCGATCTTCTACGCGTTCCGCGAGCGGGAGACGTTGCAGCAGGTGATGGAGGAGATCTCCGGCGGCCGGATGCACTACATGTTCAACCGGGTCGGCGGGCTGAAGGAGGACCTGCCGGCCGGGTGGCTCGATCGCGCATCCGCCGCGGTGGCCGCCGTACGCCGCCGGGTCCCGCAGATCGAGGACCTCATCTTCGGCAACGAGATCTTCCTGGCCCGCACCCGCGGGGTCGGCACGATCTCGCCGGAGCTGATCTCGGCGTACGGCGTGTCCGGGCCGATCGCCCGCGCGTCCGGGGTCGACTTCGACCTCAGGCGGGACGAGCCGTACCTCGCCTATCCGGAGCTGGCCGAGGAGGGCGTGCTGCGCGTGACGACCGGCGAGGACGGCGACTGCCATTCGCGGTTCGGCATGCTGCTCGAGCAGGTGTCGGTGTCCCTCGACCTGGCCGACGCGTGCATAGCCCGACTGCGGTCCCTGCCGCAGGGGCCGATCAACCAGCGGCTGCCGAAGATCCTGAAGGCACCGGAGGGCGCGACGTACTGTTGGACGGAGAACCCGCTCGGCATCAACGGCTACTACCTGGTGTCCCGTGGGGAGAAGACGCCATGGCGGCTCAAGCTGCGGTCGGCGTCGTTCAACAACATCGCGGTGCTGCCCGAGGTGCTGCGCGGGTGCGTGGTGGCGGACATGATCGCGATCCTGGGCTCGATGTTCTTCGTGGTCGGCGACATCGACAAGTAAGACCCACTAGGAGCCGGATATCGCGCTACATTGTGGCTCGCGAACGGACCAAGCATGGAGCCATGAGGTGGCAGTGACATGGGACGGGCCGCGGAGTGGCGCGAGCGGTGGAGACATATCGACCCGCTCGCGCCTTTGGTCGGCGTCACAGCTCTGACGGTTTACGCGCTGCACGGGCTCGATGGCCATCTCCCGCGGGATCTGGGCATCTACGCGTACGGCGGACAGCAGGTCGCGAACGGGGTTCCGCCCTACGTCGGAATCTTGAATCGCGTCGGCCCGCTCGGACATCTCCTTCCGGGGCTCGGGGTGGTCGGCGCGCGGGTCGGGGGATTCGACGACATGCGCGGCATCCAGTTGCTCTACCTGATCATCTCGGTCGCGTGTGTATGCCTGGTGTACGTCGTCGGACGGGAGCTGTTCGCCTCACGGCTCGCCGGGCTCGCTGCCACCGCCGCGTTCCTGAGCTTCTTCGGCTTCATTCACGTCGCCTCGACCGGCCCGCGCGACAAGACGCCGATGGTGCTCTTCGTGCTCTGCGTCCTCCTTGCCGTCGTCAGGCAGCGGTGGTTCGTCGCCGGGCTCTTCGTCGGCCTCGCCACGCTCACCTGGCAGCCGGCTTTCTTCGTCGCCGTGACCGCGGCCGTGGTCGCACCGCTCGCTCTGCGACCGGCCGCTGCACTCATCCGCGCGCTGGTCGCCGTCGTCGCAGGTGGCCTGGTCACGGTGCTGGTGTGTGTCGCGTACTTCGCCGCGGCCGGTGCCCTGCGTGAGTTTATCGATGCGTTCCTGCTGATCAGTGCCCGATACGCACATGCGACTCGCCCAACGTCGGACCCCGAGATCTGGACCCACCTGCACAAGGCATACGGCGACTTCGTGTGGGTGATCGCCGTCGGGCTGGCAGCGATGCTGATCGTGGCCGGCATGGCGCTGGTTCTGAAGGGCCGCCGACAAGACCCGATGCGAATGTTCATAATTGCGGTGGGTACAGCGTCCGTCGTGGGACTGGTGTGGAGCTCGCAGGTCCTCAACAACTGGCCCGACGTGTTCGTACTCCTGCCGCTGGCGGCGTTGGGCATCGGCGGGATCGCCAAGGAACTATCGACGCGAGTCTCCGCCAGGGTGGCGCTGCCGCTCACGCTTGCGTGGGTTGTCGTCGGCGTGGCGGCCGCAGGCCACTACTCGGTGTCCACGCGCGAGGATGGGCTGGACGATCAGCGTGAGTCGGTGCAGGCCGTGATCGCTGCGCTTCCGCCCGGGGCGTCGATCCTCTCGATAGAGGCACCGCAACCACTCGTGCTCTCGGGCCGGACGAACCCATCGCGGCACCAGATCTTCGTCGGGCCGTTGGGTCGCTATATCGAAGACACCTGGCCGGGTGGCCTGCGGGGCTACGCCGCCTGGATAGGACGCGAGCAGACAACCGTTGTTGCGCTGCAGAGGGGACCCGTTCCCGAATGGCTTACCGAGACACTCCGCACGCAGTATGCCCGGGTAGGAGCGGCGCCGGGTTGGCAATGGTACCTGCACCGCTCCGTCGCAGAGTCCATCCGGTCGCAACTGCGGAGAGACCTGGCTCCGTACTGAGTGCCGCATTCGGGCGGGATGAGTCGTCAGGCGTGCTTGCGCTGTTCCTTGGGTTCGGACGCGCGCTCGTCCCAGCGCAGCAGGTCCACGACGGTGGGTACGTCGTCCAGGTCGTCGAGTACCCCGACCGGCTGGGCGGGCTTCTCGGTCTCGGGCCGGGTCTCGGGCTCGGGCTCGGAACGCTCCGCCGGTTCAGCACGCGCGGCCGGTTCAGTACGCACGGCCGGCTCAGCACGCGCGGCCGGCTCGGCGGACTCCGTGGTCGCGGTCGCCGGAGGAGCCGGTTCGACCTTGATGCCTCCTGGGCCGGGGGCCCGCAGCTCGGTCTGGATATCCAGGCCGGCGGCCTCCAGCTCGGCCTGCGCCTCCAGCTCGGCCAGCTGCTCGAAGTCGGGACGCTTCGACGGGTCGCGCCCCCGCTTCAGCCTGGCCCGAATCGCGCGCAGCTCGGCGTTCGCGGTCTCCAGCTCGGCGATGCGTGCCCTCAGGGCGGACATCTCGTTGGACGCCTTGCCCAGCGCGACCTTGTCCTGCTGGTTCTGCTTCTCCGAGACCTTCGCACGCTGTTCGGCGAGCCGGAGGCTCACCGTGAGCCGCCCGATGGTGGAGATATGGCCGTCCACCTGCCGCTTCATCGCCTTGGTGAACGAGCGCTGCTCCACGAGGCGCTGCTTCTCGAGCTCGTTGTACGCCTGTGCCTGTGCGGCCCGGTCACGCGCATGGGCGCGACGGGTCGAGACCAGCTCGTTGTGCACGATGCGCGTGGCGGCCACACCGAGTAACCATGCGCTCACCGCCCCGCCTGCTAACCACGGCACACTCCGGACGGCCAGAGCCGCGACGACCCCCGCGGCGGCGAGAGCCAGAAGGGAGACCGCGACGGCAACACGGACACTGCGCTGGCGACGACGATTGACGGGCACGGACCCACGATAGGGCAGCCAGGGTGCACTCACCGGCGGACACGCCAGCCGGTCACGTCACACCCCCGATCGCACCCGATGCGACCCGGTGTACACGTTCATCGACGTACCCCGCAGGAAGCCCACCAGCGTCACACCCTCCTCCTCGGCGAGGTCGGCGGCGAGCGACGAGGGCGCCGAAACTGCTGCCATAGCAGGAATTCCCGCCATCACGACCTTCTGCACGAGTTCGAATGAAGCCCGCCCTGACACCAACAGAATGTGGTTACGCAGTGGCAATGCGTCATCAAGAATCGCGCGACCCACCAGCTTGTCGACCGCGTTGTGCCGACCGACGTCTTCGCGAACCCAGCGCAGGTCTCCATCGGCCGAGAACAACCCGGCCCCATGCAGACCTCCGGTGCGTTCGAACAACCCCTGGGCCGCGCGCAACCGGTCGGGCAACTCGGCGAGCGAACCCGGTTCGAGCACCAGATCCTCGTCCTCCACCCGCCAGGCCGCCTTGGTGCGCACGGCGTCGAGACTCGTCTTGCCGCACACGCCACATGACGACGTGGTGTAGAAGTTGCGCTCCAGCGACATCTCCGGCACCGGTACGCCCGGCGCAAGGGTCACATCGAGCACGTTGTACGTGTTCAGGCCCTCCTCGGTCGCACCGGCGCAGTACCTGATCGTGGCGATGTCGTCTCTTCGGGTCACCACACCCTCGCTGACCAGGAACCCGGCGGCGAGCTCGAAGTCGTCACCGGGCGTACGCATCGTCACCGCGAGCGCCCGGCCGTCGAGCCGGATCTCGAGGGGTTCCTCCGTGATCAGATGGTCGATCCACGAGCGGGTACCGCCTTCGGCGACCGTACTGATCCGCCGTCGCGCCGTCAGATGTGCCATGAGCCCGCGACCTCCTCCACGTCGTACCGCGGCTCCCTAGGCCGGAGCCCCGTCGGACTGCCCCTCCCTATCCTCGTCCTTCGGAACCCGACACGCACGCTCCAGCAGCAACGCCGCCACCACGATCAGCACCGCGGCCAGTGCGGCGAGCGCCGAACGGATCACCCGCTCCTCGGGCAACGGGGCCGGAAGGTCGTCGAGGAACCGCGCGCCGAACCCCAGATAGGCACCGGCCACGAACGCACCCACCAGGGCCGATGCCTTGCCGAGGACGAGCCGGTTCACGGCCTGATATGGGCGCAGGCGTCCACGCTCGCGATGGATCGTCCGCCACGTGCTCCACGCCGTGGCGCCCAGTGCGGCGGCCGTGAAGGCCAGCAGGTAGACCGACGTCCAAGGTACGGACGGCACCACGTCGTACACCCTCTCCAGGAGGGAGACGCCGAACCATCCCAGCAGCAGCCCTCCGCCCGCCACGCCGGCGAGTACCGCCAGTGACGTGGGCCGCAGACGCTCGCTGTCGTCGGCCACCGCGTGTCCTAGTCGGGGAGCTCGAGCTGGAGATCCTCGCGCAGCCGGATGCCGTCGCGGTCGACCTTGGCCAGCAGGTCGGCGATCGGGCCGTGCCCCGGGATCTCCCCGTCGGCCTCGATGTCGTACCACGGCTGCAGGACGAAGGCCCGCTCATGAGCGCGCGGATGCGGGAGCTGGAGGTCCGGGTCGTCGGCGAGCCGGTCGCCGAGCACGATCAGGTCGATGTCGAGCGTACGGGGGGCGCCGGGCTCGCCGCGCTCCCGGTCGAAGGCGTCCTCGACCGCCAGGCAGCGATCCATCAGGTCGTGCGCCGACAACGTGGTGTCGACGGTGAGTACGGCGTTCAGGAAGTCGTCCGAACCCTCGGGCACGTCGACCGGCGTACTCTCGTACACCGGGGAGACCGCGAGCACATCCACGCCGGGCGTGTCGGCGAGGGTGGCCACGGCACCGAGCAGGTTGCTGAATCTCTCCCCCAGATTGCTGCCCAGGGCCAGTACGCCTCGCCGGATGGGATGCAGCTGACCGGTCAGGGTGTCGGTGTCCACGATGTTCGGGTTGGGCGTCTCGGTCACTGACGTCTCCGGTAAATGGTCAGGGTGACGTCCTCGAACGGCACCGCGATCGGGGCTTGCGGCTTGTGCACCGTCAGCTCCACCCACTGCACCAGTGGATGTGTCAGGCACACATCGGCAAGGCGCTGGGCCAGGGTCTCTATCAAGTCAACCGGTTCGGCCGATAGCGCTTTCTCCAGCTGCTTGGACAACCGACCATAGTCGACGGTCAGGTCGAGGTCATCAGCACCTGCGGCCGGGCGGGTGTCGATGCCGAGTACGGCGTCCACCACGAACTCCTGGCCGTCACGGCGTTCCGAGGCCAGGACGCCGTGGTGGGCCTTGGCGCGGATGCCCCGCAGCGCGAGTCGGTCCGATGGCGCATCGCGAATCGAATCAGCCATCAAACTCCCTCGTCGGAACCCGCCTGCGACATTACCGGTGAGGCGTGGTGGATCCACAACCGCCAGTCGCCCGTTGTGCGGCGAAAGACGTTGGTTGTCACGGCTTTGCCGCCGGAGAATCCCTCGATCGGCGTCTGGTCGTCGGCCGCGAGCACGTTCTCGGTGCACCCCACCGCGGCGACCCCCTCGATCACGCCGACGGTGACGTCGGTGAGGAAGAACTGGATGTAGGCGGTGTTGGCCATGATCACCGCCCAGGAACGTCGTACGGCGGAGACCCCCTCCACCGGCGCCCACCCCGGATGCACGCAGATGGCATGGCCGTCCGGAACCCAGAGCCCCATCATCGCCTCGAGGTCACCGGCCTCCCAGGCGGCGTAGAACCCGCGATTCGCCGCCAGGACCTCCTGCTCGACGTCGGTGTGCTCAGCCATGGGGCTCGCGGCCCCAACGCGAGACCACCCGCACGGCATCCGCACTGGGTGCCACCTCGTGCACGCGTAAGCACCAGGCGCCGGCCGCCGCCGCGAGTGCGGAGACGGCGACGCCGCCGGAGTCACGCTCGAGAGCCGGACGCGGCTCGCCGGTCTCGGGGTCGGCGAGCAGCGTTCCCAGGAAGCGCTTGCGGGACGCCGCGACCAGTACCGGATATCCCCAGTCGACGAAGCGGTCCAGGTGGGCCAGCAGGGCCCAGTTGTGCTCGCCGGTCTTGGCGAACCCGAGGCCGGGGTCGACGATCAGGCGGTCCGGCTTCACCCCGGCCGCGAGCGCCGCGTCGATCCGTTGTCCCAGCTCGGTGAGTACGTCGGCGACGACGTCGTCGTACACCGCTCGGTCCTCCATCTGAGTGGAGTGGCCGCGCCAGTGCATGGACACGAACGGGACCTCGGCGCGGGCCGCCACCTCCAGCATCCGCGGGTCGGCGAGCCCTCCGGAGACGTCGTTGATCAGCCGGGCGCCGGCGTCGAGGGCACGCTCGACCACCTCGGCGCGCATGGTGTCGATCGAGACCGTGGCGCCGGCCTCGGACAGCCCGCGCACCACGGGCAGCACCCGGCGCAGCTCCTCCTCGACCGGCGGCCTGTCCGCTCCCGGCCGGGTGGACTCGCCGCCGACGTCGACCAGGTCGGCGCCCTGCTCGAGCAGCAGCGAGCCGTGCTCGAGGGCCGCGGCGGGCTCCAGCCACAGCCCGCCGTCGGAGAACGAGTCGGGCGTGACGTTGAGGACGCCCATGACGAGCGTGCGCCCCGGAGTGGGCAGTCCGGCGACGTACCGCGGCGGTTCGGCGTACACGGCTCTCACGTTATCCGCCCACCCCCGCCGCCGGACACTCGTCTCGCTTCGATCGGGACCCGTCGGTGTTGGCTGGCGCAACTCTGTACGCGCTACGTCGGCTGTTCCGTTGTTACACGCGACGTAACGGCTACAGAGCATCTGCAGAGCCAAACCCGCACCCAAAGCCCGGCCCCGAGAACAGACAGGGGCACTAGCCGCGGGCCGCGGCCCGGACGATCTCCACGGCCTCGCGGACCCGGTCGGCGTGCGTACGGTGCCCGAGCACGCACAGCCGGAGCAGGTACCGGCCGTCGATCCGCGTACTGGAGAGGAAGACCCTCCGGGTCGCGTTGATCCGGTCCAGCAGGGCACGCTGGTCGTCGTCGGTCCCGTCGCGCCGCCGGAAGGTCACGACGCTCAGATCGGGAGGCCACGGGCACTCGATCAACGGGTCCGCGGCGAGCGCGTCGTACGCCTCGGCGGCGAGGTCGAGCTTCTCGTCGAGCGCGTCCCGGAACGCGGCGACCCCATGCAGATGGAGCGGCAGCCACAGCCGCAGCCCGCGGAAGTCGCGCGTGAGCTCGGGTCCGAGGGTGTTGTAGTCCGGGAGCTGCTCCCCGGCGTCCAGGTCCTGCAGGTAGTCGCCTTCGCCGGTGAACGCCGTGCGGAGGGTGACCTGGTCGCGGACCAGGAGTATGCCGGTGCCGTACGGCAGGAACATGCCCTTGTGCGGATCGAGTACGACGGAGTCCGCGACGTCGATGCCGGTGAGCCGCTCACGACCACGGTCGGTGAGCCGGAAGAACCCGCCGTACGCCGCGTCGACGTGGAACCACAGGCCCTCCCGCTGGGCGAGCGCACCCAGCCCGGGCAGCGGATCGACGGTGCCGGTGTTGGTCGTGCCCGCCGTACCGACCAGGACGAACGGACGGAGCCCGGAGGCCCGATCCGCCGCCACCATCTTCTCCGCCGCGCCGACGTCCATGCGCAGGTCGCTCGTCGTCGGCACCACGCGAACCGCGGCGGCCGGAAACCCCGCGATCCGCGCCGCCTTCGCCAGGCACAGGTGGGTATGCGGCGTGGTGTAGATCGTGCCGCCGGCGATGTCCTCGCCGAGCCGGTCATGCCTGGCCGCGACCATCGCCGAGAGGGTCGCGATCGAACCGCCGGTGGTCGCGACCCCGACGGCGCCGGCGGGCAGTCCGAACTCGCCGCACAGCCAGCGCATCACGCCGTGCTCCAGCGCCACGGGACCCGGCGCCAGTCCGGAGATGCCGGTGTAGCGGTTGAGGGCGTTGGCCAGCAGCTCGGCCAGGGCGGACGTGATCAGCCCGCCACCGGGGATGTACGCGAGATAGCTCGGCCCCGCGGTCTCCACGGACTTCTCCGCGGCCCGCCGGAACCGGTCCAGGAGCACGCCGAAATCGCCGGGCTCCTCCGGTGGCGGCCGAAGCAGCTCGGCCACCAGCGAGTCGCGGTCGCCGGTGTCGAACGAGGGCGCCTTGGGCAGGCCGTCGACGAAGTCGGTGATGGCCTCTAGGGACTGTCGCCCCATCTCGAGGGTGTCGGCTCGGCTGGGTTCCAAGGGGCGGGGTTCCAGTGGGTAGAGCGTCACACCGCAAGGCTAGGCGACCCCAACTCGCGCCGAGATTGCAGAACCAGATGTGCAATCTCGGCGCGAAAGAAGGGGTCAGCCGATGATCAGGCTCATCGCCTCGGCCCGGGTGGCGGGGTCGCGGAGCTGACCGCGTACGGCGCTGGTGACGGTCTTCGAACCGGGCTTGCGGACGCCGCGCATGGTCATGCACAGATGCTCCGCCTCGATCACGATGATGACGCCGCGCGGATGCAGGATGCGCACCAGCGCGTCCGCGATCTGCGTGGTGAGTCGCTCCTGCACCTGCGGCCGCCTGGCGAACACGTCGACCAGCCGGGCCAGCTTGGACAGCCCACAGATCTCGCCCTTCCGGCTCGGGATGTAGCCGATGTCGCACACCCCGGTGATCGGAACCAGATGATGCTCACACATGCTCCAGACCTCGATGCCCTTGACCAGCACCATCTCGTCGTGCCCGACGTCGAAGGTCGTGGTGAGCACGTCCTCCGGCTGCATGTGCAGTCCGGAGAACATCTCGGCGTACAACCTGGACACCCGTCCGGGAGTGTCCTTGAGCCCGTCCCGGTCCGGGTCCTCGCCGACGGCGATCAGCAGCTCGCGTACCGCCCGCTCCGCGCGGTCGTGATCGAACGGCGGCACCTCGCGGTCGGGCAGCTCACACCCGTCGCGCAGCGGACCGACCTCGTCGAGTTGCTCGTCGGGCTCGTCGGCCACCGCGTGGAGGGGCCAGTCGGGGTGCTCACCAGGCCCGGAAGGGTTATCGCTCACGATCAGGGTCCAGGCGAGGGGGGATTGGGTGCCGGACCGGTCTGCACGTCGGCACCGCCCTCGACCGGCCCGATCACGATCCCCGGTCCGTCACCGTTGGGGCTGGACGGCGTCAGCGCGACCGGCGGCTTGTCCGAGGGCACCCGGTTGGGGGAGCCGGTCCAGGCCGGGCGTTCCGGGCGTATGACGAGGTCGGCGAACAGCTCCGCGAGCTCCCTGCGATCGAGCGACTCCCGCTCCAGCAGAGCCAGGACCAGGTTGTCCAGCACCTCGCGGTTGTCGTTCAGGATGTCGAACGCCTCCTGATGCGCGTTGACGATCAGGGTGTTGACCTCCTCGTCGACGATCGCGGCGATCTCCTCGGAGTAGTTGCGGCTATGCCCGATGTCACGCCCGACGAACGGCTCGGCGTCCTCGTCGCCGAGCTTCACCGCACCCAGCCGCTCGCTCATCCCGTAGCTCGTCACCATCGAGCGGGCCAGCTTGGTGGCCTTCTCGATGTCGTTCGAGGCGCCCGTGGTGGGGTCGTGGAAGATCAGCTGCTCGGCCGCGAGACCGCCCATGGCGTATGCGAGCTGGTTCAACAGCTCGTTGCGCGACTGGGAGTGCCGGTCTTGCTCCGGCAGCACCTGCGTGTAGCCGAGTGCCCGGCCCCTGGGCAGGATGGTCACCTTGGTGACCGGGTCGGTCCCCGGCAGGGCCGCGGCCACCAGCGCGTGGCCACCCTCGTGGTACGCCGTGAGCTGCTTCTCCTTCTCGGTCATCAGGTGCGAGCGCTTCTGCGGGCCCATGCTCACCCGGTCGATGGCCTCGTCGAACGTCACCGCGTCGATCAGCTTCGCGTTGTTGCGCGCCGTGAGCAGGGCGGCTTCGTTCAGCACGTTGGCCAGGTCGGCGCCGGTGAAGCCCGGCGTACGGCGCGCCACCGCCCGCAGGTCGACGTCCTCGGCCATCGGCTTGCCACTCGCGTGTACCTCGAGGATCTGCTGCCGGCCATCGATGTTGGGCGCGCTGATGCCGATCATCCGGTCGAACCGGCCAGGGCGCAACAGCGCCGGGTCGAGTACGTCGGGACGGTTCGTGGCCGCGATCAGGATCACCCCACCGCGGACGTCGAAGCCGTCCATCTCGACCAGCAGCTGGTTCAGGGTCTGCTCGCGCTCGTCGTGACCGCCCCCCATGCCAGTGCCCCGGTGGCGACCGACCGCGTCGATCTCGTCGATGAACACGATGGCCGGGGCGTTCTCCTTGGCCTGCTCGAAAAGGTCGCGCACCCGAGACGCACCGACACCGACGAACATCTCCACGAAGTCGGAGCCGGAGATGCTGAAGAACGGTACGCCGGCCTCACCGGCGACCGCGCGGGCGAGCAGCGTCTTGCCGGTGCCCGGCGGGCCGAACAGCAGCACGCCCTTGGGGATCTTGGCGCCCACGGCCTGGAACTTCGCCGGCTCCTCCAGGAACTCCTTGATCTCCTCGATCTCCTCGACCGCCTCGTCGGCGCCGGCGACGTCGGAGAAGGTGGTCTTCGGCATGTCCTTGGTGACCACTTTGGCCTTGGACTTGGCGAACTGCATGATGCGGCCGCCGCCGCCCTGCATCTGGTTGAGCAGGAACAGGAAGATCACCACGATGAGCACGAACGGCACCAGGCCGAGGAGCAGAGACACGAGCGTGCTCTGCTTGGGCACCTCGACGTCGTACCCCTCCTCCAGGTTGCCCCGCTCCTGCTGGTTCTCGATCTCGTCCAGGATCCGTACGCCCTGGCCGGCGAGCCACTGCGCCTCGATCTTGTCCCCGTTGTCGAGCGTGGCCTGAACCATCTGGTCGCCGTCGGTGAGCACGATGCTCTCGACCGACCCGTCCTGGAGCTTCGCGATCAGCTCGTTGGTCTCGACCTCTTCGTACTCGCCGCCAGAAGAGAAGTACTGCAGCATGAGCACAACCGAGACGACGCCGAGGATGATCCACATCAACGGCCCGCGGAATAAGCGCCTCATGTCCATTCGCCCGGAGCGACGCTCCAGTTCCTCCTTCTGGGTGATACCCGGCAAATCCGGAGTACTCGACGGTACACCGGTAACCTAAGTATCGCTCGCCCCGAACCCCGGGGAAAATCCCCATCTGGGTTTGCGTGCCAGGGCGGCGCGCAAATGGGGAGATTCCCGCAGCGAGGGGACGCCGTGCGGCCCTTACGAGTACACGTGCGGAGCAAGGGTTCCCACGCAGCGCAGGTTCCGGTACCGCTCAGCGTAGTCCAGGCCGTACCCGACCACGAAGTCGTTGGGGATGTCGAAGCCGACGTACTTCACCTTCACCGCCATCCGCTGCGCCTCCGGCTTGCGCAGCAGGGTGAACACCTCGGTGGACGCCGGACCGCGGGAGGCGAGGTTGGAGAGGAGGTACGAGAGCGTCAATCCGGTGTCGATGATGTCCTCGACCACGAGCACGTGCTTGCCGTTGATGTCGGTGTCGAGGTCCTTGAGGATGCGGACCACGCCGGACGAGGAGGTTCCGGTGCCGTACGACGAGATGGCCATCCAGTCCATCTCCACATGCCGCTTCAATGACCGCGCCATATCGGCCATCACCATCACGGCGCCGCGGAGCACACCCACGAGCAGGAGCTCCTTGCCGGCGTAGTCCCGCTCAATCTCCTGAGCGAGCTCCGTAGTTCGGCGCTGGATCTGCTCCTCGGTCAGCACCACCTCGGTGAGGTCATCGTCGACGTGCTCAGCTTCCACGGGCGTCAGCCTTGCACAAGCCCGGCAAATCGGCACACCCGGTGCCCGGTTCAGGCGCCGAACCGGAGCACGCCGCGCGCCCTCGACACCCGCACCCCGCCGGGCAGATCCACGCCTCGTTGACCGCGCCAATCCATGACCAGGCCGTCCATCGCGTCGACGTGCCGCGCGAAGAGCTCGGTCGCCGGGGCCCCGGCCTCGAGCGCGGCGAGGCGCAGGACGCGGGTGCGTACGGCGGGCGGCAGCGCGGTGAGCGTGGCGACGTCGAGTCCGACCCGCGGGCGGTCGTCGTCCGTGCGGTCGTCGTCGGGACGGCCGTCCGTGCGGCTGTCCGCGAGCGCGGCGCCGGCCAGCGCGTCCAGGGCATCCGCGTCGTCGCGGAGCAGGTCGGCGGTACGGGCCAGCGCGTCGACGATCCCGGGGCCGAGCTCGCGCTCGAGGAGCGGCAACACCCGGTCGCGTACCCGGGCCCGGGTGTAGGCCGGGTCGGCGTTCTGCGGGTCCCGCCAGACTTCGAGCGACTCGGCCGCGCACGCCTTCTCGGTCGCCGCCCGCGGTACGTCGAGCAGCGGACGGCGGTAGCGCCCCGACCGCGGCGCCATGCCGCCGAGCGAGCGGGCGCCGGACCCGCGAGCCAGACCGAGCAGCACGGTCTCGGCCTGGTCGTCGCGGGTGTGTCCCAGGAGCACGCAGGCGGCCTCATGGCGTTCCGCGGCGGCTTCGAGAGCGTCGTACCGGGCCCGGCGGGCCGCCGCCTCGGGCCCACCGGCGTTCGCGGGTACGTCGACCCGGATCACGTCGACCGGATCGAGGCCCAGCGACCGGAGCTGTTCGGCGGCCCGCGCGGCAACCCGGTCGGATCCGTCCTGCAGGCCGTGGTCGACCACGGCTGCACCGACCCGCCAGCCGGCCCGGCGCGACTCGAATCGGGTGGCCATCGCCAGTGCGGTCGAGTCCGGTCCTCCGGAGCAGGCGACGAGTACGAGCCGGCCGGGGCCGACGTCCGACATTGCGCCGCGGACCGCCCGCCGTACGTCCGCGACCGCGGGATCGAGCCGTCCCCGGCGTACGGGCGACCGCGGGTCTCGGACCTCCGGGCTCACGATCGCAACCCGACCTCAGCCGTGTACGCGGCGCACCCAGGCGGCCGGATCGCCGATCTCCGGCTTGCTCGGCAACGCCTCCGGCGAGCTCCAGACCCGGTTGAAGCCGTCCATCCCGACCTCGTCGACGACACCGCGCACGAACTTGGCGCCGTCGCGGTACTGCCGCATCTTGGCGTCGAACCCGAGCAGCCGGCGGAGCAGCTGGTCGAGTGTGCCGCCGCCCTGCCGGCGCTGGTTGAACTTCGTCCGGATGGTGTCGACAGTCGGGATCACGTCCGGGCCGACGCCGTCCATCACCACGTCGGCATGACCCTCCAGCAGCGACATCGCGGCGGTGATCCGGTCGACGACGGCGCGCTGCTCCGGGGTCTGGAAGAGGTCGATCACGGACACGTCCTGGTCACCGCGGGCCAGCCGGATCGCCCGCTCGAGCCCGTCCTTGGCCATCGCAGTCAGGTCGGCCGGATCGAGGCTGGTCGCGTCGACCAGCTCCTGGATCTCGCCCCGGAGGTGTTCGCGCAACCACGGTACGGCGGTGAACTGCACCCGGTGGGTCTCCTCGTGCAGGCATACCCAGAGCCGGAAGTCGTGCGGATCCACGGCCAGTTGGCGTTCGACGTGCACGATGTTGGGCGCGACGAGCAGCAGGCGGCCCGCCGTACCGGGCTGGTCGCCGTCCCAGAACGGGTCGAACTGACCGAGCACCTTGCCGGCCAGATATCCCAGCAAGGCGCCGGCCTCGAAACCCGTGATGCGGGAGCCGACGGCGGTCGACGCGGCCGACGGGGTTCGCTTCGCGGTCACTTTCTCGACAAGCGGACGCATCAGGACGCGGAACCCGTCGGCGTTCGCCTGCACCCAGCCCTCGCGGTCGATCACGGCGATCGGAGCCGACGCGGTGTCGGCGTGGAGTCCGGTGTACTCCCGGACGTGACCCTCGGACTCCTTGGCCCCGGCGCGGAGCTCGTCCACGATCTCCCGGGCCTCCTCGCGGCCGACCACGGGTCCGGGCCGTACGAGGCGCTGGCCGGTGGCCACCGCGAGATCCCAGTCCACCATCTCCGGGCCGTCATACCGCGCATCCGTCATGCCGACAACCGTACGTCGTCCCCTATCGGGCGCAGCCGCAGGACGCGACGCCGGCGGCCAGGGTGTCCAGGGCGGCCCGCGCGCCGAGCGTCCTCGGCCGTTGCACGCGATCCGCGACCGCGACGAAGGTCAGCGCCGCACCGTCGCGATCGAGCACCACCCCGGCGTACGCGGTCACGCCCGACAGCGTGCCGGTCTTCAGCCGGGCGACGCCCAGTCCGGCGTCGGCGCGGACCTCGAACCGGTCCGCCCCGGTCCCGATGAAGCCGGCCACCGGGAGGCCGGCCACGACCGGGCGCAGGTCCGGCTGATCCGGCGACGACGCCAGCCGCAGGGTGTCGGCCAGGGCATCGAGGGTCAGCCGGTTCTTCCGCGACAACCCACTGCCGTCGAAGAACCGCGTGCCCGAGAGGTCGACTCCGAGGCGCTTCAGCGTGCGGCGTGCGACGTCCACCCCCGCGGCGAAGCTGCCCGGACGACCGGTCGCCAGCGCCACGTGCCGCAACAGCACCTCGGTCGTCTCGTTGTCGCTGACCTCGAGCAGGTGCTGCACGATCTGCGCGAGCGGAGGCGACTCGACGCTCGCGAGCGTGCGCGACCTCGCGGGGGCCCGCCGGTGGTCCGGTGAGTCGCGTACGTCGATCCCCGCCCGTCCGAGCGCCGCGGCGAATTCCTGCGCCGCGGCCAGGGACGGATCGGCCACCCGGGCGCCGAAACCGGCGGCGTCCTCCCCACGGTCCACCCAGAGCGCGGAGATCGGGCTCACCACGTGGCCGGATACGTAGCCGGGCTCCCAATGCGGGCTCTCGGCCGGCCCGGCGAACAGCGAGTCGTCGTACGCCAGCCGCACGCTCCGCACACCGCGCTCGCGCAGCTCTCGCGCCGTGCCGCGGGCGAGCCGCCGGATCGTGGCCGGCTCTGGATACGTCGGCTCTCCGTCGGTCGACGCCGTACGGGCCAGCAGCGGGTCGCCGCCCCCGACCAGCACGATCTCGCGCGGCCGTCGGCCCTGCACCACCTGGGTGGTGAACCGGTGATCTGGGCCGAGCAGCTCCAGCGCGGCCGTGGAGGGCAGCAACTTGAGGGTCGAGGCCGGAACGAACGAGTCGCCGCCGCCGACGCGCAGCAGCTCGCGGTCCGTCGACAGGTCCTCCACCAGCACGCCCAGATGCCGGCCGAGGTCCCGGTACGCGAGACTGTCGGCGACGTGCCTGCGGAGCGCTCGTGGCGCGGGCCCGCGGCCGTGCGCCGGTTGGAGCACCGGACCGGCCACCTCGGCATTCGGCAGGTTCAGGTCCGCGGGCGGCGGTACGGCGGCCGGTGCCAGGGGCTCGCCGGGTCCCAGATAGCTGTCGGCCCATCCCATGACGTACGCCGCGTATCCCCCCGCGCCCACGAGCAACACAATTGTCAGGAGCAGGACGAGGGCGGTGCGTCCTGACTCACGGAGCGGCGGCCGGCGCCTGAGGTCTCCAGCGCCTGTCGACACGGGCACCCTCCACTTGAGAAATCCATACCCCGGTAAGGGAGACTAGCTGACATCAGGCATCCGTCCATCGTGAGGAGAGGTCTGGGCCGTGGACTTCGACGTCACCATCGAGATCCCGAAGGGGCAGCGGAACAAGTACGAGTACGACCACGAGCTCGGCCGCCTGCGCCTCGACCGCACCCTCTTCACGTCCACGCAGTATCCGGCCGACTACGGCTTCGTCGAGAACACCCTCGGCCAGGACGGCGATCCGCTCGACGCCCTCGTGGTGCTCCAGGAGCCGACGTTTCCCGGATGCCTGATCCGTTGCCGGGCGATCGGCATGTTCCGGATGAAGGACGAGGCCGGCGGCGACGACAAGGTCCTCTGCGTGCCGTCGACCGATCCGCGCATGGAGCATCTGCGCGACATCCACCATCTGGCGGAGTTCGACCGGCTGGAGATCCAGCACTTCTTCGAGGTCTACAAGGACCTAGAGCCCGGCAAGTCCGTCGAGGGCGCGACCTGGGTCGGCCGCAGGGAGGCCGAGGACGAGATCCGGGCCTCGATGAACCGGCACGAGCCCGGCAGCGCCTGACTCGACGTACTCAGACCCGGCCGAAGAAGTCGGGCGACTCCCAATACCAGATGTTCTCCACCTTCACGGGTTCGCCGGTACGTGGCGCATGGATCATCTGGTCGTTGCCGATGTACAACCCCACGTGGAAGATCGTGTCCGGATTGCCGGAATCGGAAGCCCAGAAGATCAGGTCACCGCGCTGGAGCTCGGAGTAGCTGACCCGGGAGGTCTCGTAGTACTGCGCGACGCTGTAGTGCGGCAGATACTCGCCGGCCGCTCCCCAGGCGCGCATCGTCAGACCCGAGCAGTCCCACTCGTCCGGTCCGTCGCCGGCCCACACGTACGGCTCGCCGAGCTGCGCGTAGGCGAAGTCGATCGCCACCTCGGCGCCGCTGGACGGGGCAGGTGTGGGCGCCGGAGCGGGTTCCGGTTCCGGCTCGGGTTCGGGCTCCGGTGCCGGCTCCTCCGCCTGCTGCTCCTGTTGGGCGTGCGCCTGTTCGCGCTCGCGCGCTCGCTCCGCGGCCGCCTCGGCGGCGCGTTGCCTGCGCAGCTCGGCGCGACGCTCCAACGCCGCCTGCCGCTGCTCGGCCAACTCCACCGAAACGTCCTGCGCCTCAGCGAGCTCGGCCACCAACCGATCCCGCCGCTCGGCCAACCGGTCCACCGCCCACTGCTGCGCCGCCACCGCGTCCTCCGCACCGCGGAAAGCCGATCAAACCGCGCCCGCAACGCACTCGACGCCCCCTCGAAGGCCGCATACTGCTGACCCAACGTCTCCGGATCATCCGACAACAAGAACGTCCGCAGCTGATCCGCCCCGCCACCCCCCTGATACGTATCCGCCACCAACGCCCCGATCTTGTCCCTCTGCCGACCCAACCGCACCGACACCCGCTCCGCACGCCGCACCGCAACCCGCGCAGCCCCACGCGCCTGCTCCAACCGCCACCGCGCACCGTTGTACGCCTCCGCCGCCTTGGCGGCAGCCATGGCGCGGGTCTCGAGCTTTCGCTTGGCCGCGGCGATATCCGCACGGATCGCGCTCACGGCACGCTCAGCGCCTTGCGCACGTTCCCGCGCAGCGTCGACCTCCTCCTGGGACGGCGCACCGCCGTCGTCGGGGTCGGCGACCGCCGAGGGAACGCCCCCGAGCAACACGATTCCCGCGGAGGCAAGAGCCAATCCGGAACGCCTGGTGAACATGTGGCGCGAACGGCGCACGGACCAGGGCGTCTTCCCCGCGCCCTGACCACACCGTCCGAGCCGGCTAGCCGACTCGTCGTGCACTCGATACCATTCCCTCCAGCGCATCGCTCCCACGGCGGATGTGGGCTCGATGAGCGGCTCGGAGTAGCGAGTGACCCGCTCCCGAAAGTCACTCACACATCTTGCTACTCACGGATTCCTTTGAGACCGTAGCCATCTTCCGCCCCAAAGGGAACACCTCTCACCAAGAAACGTGCATCCCACGGCGGTGTCGGTTTCACGAACCACAACATTGAAATTCCCGCCTCCCCCGAGGACGTCGACTCGTCGACCATTGCGGGCTGCGCAGGTCAGCGCGAGCGCAGGCGTACCGACTCGGCGGACAGCTGGTCGACGGAGTCCACTCCGAGCAGCGCCATGGTCCGGCGCACATCGGCCGCCAGCAGGTCGCACAGCCGGTCCACGCCGGCCTCCCCGCCGGCCATCAGCGCGTACAGGTACGGCCGGCCCACCAGGACCGCCCGCGCACCCAGGGCGACCGCCGCCACCGCGTCGGCGCCGTTCCGTACGCCGCCGTCGAGCATGACCTCGGCCCCGCCGTCCACCGCCTCGACCACGTCCGGCAACGCGTCCAGCGGGGCGACGGCCCGATCGAGCTGGCGCCCACCGTGGCTGGAGACCACCAGCCCGTCGACGCCGAGCCTCACGAGCTCCCGGGCGTCGTCCGGACGCAGCACGCCCTTGACGACGAGCGATCCCGGCCACTCCGCACGCAACCAGTCCAGGTCGTCGAATGTCACGGACGGGTCGAACAGCGAGTGGATCACCTCATGCAACGGGCGCGAGTCGCCGCGTGGCATGCTCGCGAATCCCAGCGGCTCGGTGGTGAGCTTGTTGAACCACCACGCGGGGAACCGCGCCATGCCGGCCAGCGTGCGCGGCGTGAGGCTCGGCGGGATGGTCAGGCCGTTCCGTACGTCGCGCAGCCGGTTGCCCTGTGCGGTCACGTCAATGGTGACCACGAGTGTGGAGTAGCCGGATTCCCTTGCTCTGCTGATGAATTCCCGACTCTGAGCACGATCCTTCCAGACGTAGAGCTGGAACCATCTGTCCAACCCCGGCGCGATGTCGGCGATGGCCTCGATGGACGTCGAACCCATCGTCGACAGCGCGTACGGAATGCCCGCGCGCTCGGCGGCCGTCGCCACGGCCGCCTCGCCCTCGTGGTGCATCATGCGGGTGAAACCGGTCGGCCCGAACGCGATCGGCAGCGCGGACGGACGGCCGAGCACCGTGGTCGCGGTGTCGATCTTGGAGACGTCGCGCAGCACGTGGGGTACGAACTCGACCCGGGCGAACGCGGCCTCGGCCCGCCGCGACGCGATCTCGTCCCCGGCCGCACCCTCGGTGTAGTCGAAGACGGCCGGAGGGGTACGGCGCCTCGCCATCCGGCGGAGGTCGGCCACGTCGTGAGCGCGGGCCAGCCGCGCCCTCGGGGTTACGGCTGGGGGCTCCAAGCGCAGCAGCGGGCGCAGCTCACTCCAGCGGGGACGACGACGCGGCACCTTCACGAGGCATCAGGGTACGCGGCGGCCCACGACTCCCCGCGCGGTGCTCGCACCACGACCGGCATCCGGCGGCTCAGCGGGCCCCGGCCGGCCGCTTCACAGGGATGGTGGCCTCCGGGGGCTCGCCCGCTTCCGCCGCGCCGAAGATCGACCCACGGCGGTTGCCGTGCAGGTGATGGCCCGTGGCGACCGCGCTCACCCAGACCGAGAAACAGCCGATGCCGACGCCGGCGATGTCGTCGGCGATGTAGTGCCAGCCGAAGTAGATGGTGGCCAGCACGGTGAGCCCGAAGTACGCCCACAGCGACCAGCGGATGGTGGCGTTCCGCACCGTCAGGTGAGTGATCAGGGCAGCGGCGAACACCACCGACACATGCAGGGACGCGAACCCGGCGATGCTGCGGACCGACTCGGTCAGGTTGGGGTCGGTGATCACGTTGTACTGCGAGTCCCACAACGCGGTCTGGAGCTCTGTAACGCCGGTGTGCGGAAGATCGCGGAACTGCGCCGGTTCGACGAACACCGGGCCCCAGGACGGGATGATGTAGTAGCTCGCGACTCCGAGCGCCCAGTTCACGCAGAGCGCCGTGCAGTACCACAGGCCGGCCGCGACGTTGCGCGACCACACCAGCCAGGCGGCCAGCGTGATCGGCACGAAGACGAGGTAGCCGACGTAGAAGAACGACAGGACGTGAGCGGAGACCCCTGTACCCAGCACGGAGTGCAGCAGGCCCGCCGGGTCGTAACCGAAGGTGAGCAACCGGTCGAACTCCGCGAGGGCGTCGTCGTAGGTGTGCTCACGGATCCAGGGAAGGAAGCTCTTGAGGTTTCGGTAGCTGACGTAGGTCAGGTAGAAGCTGGTGACCCCGGCGACCACCATGGAGATCCGGTGAAACGTCCACCGCTCGGATACGACATCCAGGACATGCCGGACGACCCCCCGGAACCCGCGCGCCCGGTAGAACCCACGCGGAAGCACGTCGAGGAGGAAGCCGACGGCGAGGATGGCCGGAAGCCGGATCCACGAAGGACCGAGGAAGCCTTCCGGGTCACGCAGCGGAAGATCGAGCACCACCGACGCGGCGACCGATAGAATCGCCATCGCGACGGCGAGCGCAACCGCCAGCCCATAGATCTGCCTCGCCATGATCGCAAAGACTACCTAAACAGCAGGTGAACATCAGCCGATATCCACGGTTGCCGACGCCATGTGACCGACGTAACCACCCGGTGACCACGCGGGGCGCGGTCAGGAACCGCAAGGTCGCTAAATTTTACGCTCGGCGAGCGAATACCTGCATGGCGGCGGGGTTGCGCAACGCACCCTCGCTGACCGCCTTCTCCAACGGTACGCCGGCCAGCAGGCGCTTGACCGGGACCTCGCACTTCTTGCCGTTCTGAGTGCGCGGCACCTCCGGAATCGCCGTGATCTCGTTCGGCACATGCCGCGGAGAGAGCTGGGAACGGATCCGCTGCCGAAGCGCCGCAGCCACGTCGTCGAGGTCGGCGCCCGCCCGCAGCTGGACGAAAAGCAGGAGCTTGCCCTCGACTCCAGCCGCCGAGGTGTCGACGACGAGCGAGTCCTCGACGTCGGGCGTCTCCTCCACCACGCGGTAGAACTCGCTCGTTCCCATCCGCACGCCCCCGAGGTTGAGGGTCGCATCGGACCGGCCGTAGATCACGCACGACCCGCGCTCGGTGACCTTGATCCAGTCGCCGTGCCGCCACACAC
>WHTJ01000024.1 GCA_009377795.1 Propionibacteriales bacterium
AGATCTGACCGTTTCCGGCGCGGGGTGATCGAGCACACGCGAATCTGATTTGTGACGACCACGGAGGCCCCGCCCCCCGCATCGGATGAGGCGATCCTCGTCGCGCTGATGCAGCTGGGCAGGCAGATGCGGCGCCTACACCACGGGGACGACCTGGAGATCGGCGCACTGCCGGTCCTCCACGTTCTCGGCCGCACCACGACCCTGCGACTGTCGGATCTGGCTGCCAAGCTCGAGCTCGACGCCTCCACCATCAGCCGGCACATCCGCCAGCTGGAGGACCGCGGCTTCGTTCAGCGCACAGACGACCCCGATGATCGACGGGCCACCCGCCTCGCTCTCACCGACGAGGGCCGGAAGAAGTGCCAGAAGGCGATGGAGTGCCGTCGTACCCGCGTCAACGAGGCGCTGGAGGACTGGTCGAAGTCCGACCGCGCCGACCTGCAGCGGCTGCTCATCCGGTTCGCCGACGATCTCGCCACCCGGACCACCTGACGTCCCGCCCAGACAACACCGCACCGAGAACACACCGCACCCAGCGAACACCGCACCCGAGAGAAGGCAGATGTCCGACAGCACCTCCAACCCGGCGCAGCAGCCGACCCGGCCGGGCGGCCAGTCCGGCTATCTGAGCCACCGGCAGGTCCTGGTGGTGATGGGCGGGCTGATGTCCGGGCTGTTCCTGGCCGCCCTCGACCAGACCATCGTGGCGACCGCCCTACCCAGGATCACCAGCGACCTCGGCGGACTGGACAAGCTCTCCTGGGTGGTCACGACGTACCTCCTGACCTCCACCGCCTCGACCCCGCTGTGGGGCAAGCTCTCCGACCTCTACGGCCGGCGGCTGATCTTCCAGGCGGCGATCGGCATCTTCGTGCTCGGGTCACTGCTCACCGGCGCGGCCCAGAGCATGGGGGAGCTGATCGCCTTTCGCGCCGTCCAGGGCCTCGGTGGCGGCGGCCTGATCGCGCTCGCCATGGCGACCATCGGCGACATCGTTCCGCCGCGCGAGCGTGGTCGCTACAGCGGCTACATGGGCGCGGTCTTCGGCCTCTCCAGCGTCGTCGGGCCGTTGCTCGGCGGCTGGTTCGCCGACGGCCCGGGCTGGCGGTGGATCTTCTTCATCAACGTGCCGATCGGTATCGCCGCGCTCGCCGTGACCTCGGTCGCGCTGAAGATCCCGCACGTACGCCGGGAGCACTCCATCGACTACCCCGGCGCGGCGGCGATCGTGGCCGGGGTCAGCAGCCTGCTGCTGTTCGTCGCCTGGAACGGGCCGGAGCGTGGATGGCTCTCCGGCACCTCGCTTCTTCTGGTGGCGCTCGGCCTCGCCTGCGTCCTCGCGTTCGTCTGGATCGAGTCGCGGGCGAGTGAGCCGATCATCCCGCTGGCGCTGTTCCGCAACAGCGTCTTCAGTACGGCGAATCTGTACGCCTTCCTGATGGGTTTGGCGATGTTCGGCTCGATCGTCTTCATCCCGCTCTACCTGCAGGTCGTCGACGGCATGAGCCCGACCGAGTCCGGTCTCGGGCTGATTCCCCTGGTGATGGGCATCCTCACCACGGTGACCGGGTCCGGTCAGCTGATGACCAAGACCGGCCGTTACAAGGTGTTCCCGATCCTGGGGGCGTCGATCGTCGTGGCAGCCATGTTCCTGCTGTCCCGGCTCGGCACCGATACGCCGTACTGGTACGCCGGGCTGTCCATGTACCTCATGGGCGCCGGACTCGGGCTGGGGATGCAGGTCATCCTGACCGCGGTTCAGAACGCCGTACCGCATGAGCACATGGGCACCGCCAGCAGCTCGGTGATCTTCTTCCGGCAGATGGGCGGCGCCTTCGGCACCGCACTGTTCGGCGCGATCCTGTCCACGAGACTCGCGCACCATCTCGCGGACACGCTTCCGGCCGGGCAGGCGCCGACCGGGGACATGACCAACAGCGCGGACGCGATCGAGGCGTTGCCGGAACCGATCCACGGCATCGTGGTGGACGGCTTCGCGGACTCGTTGAACGATGTGTTCCTGAGCGCGGTCCCGGTGGCGGCGGTCGCGCTGCTGGCGTCGTTGTTCATCAAGGAGATCCGGTTGCGCAGCCGGTACGACGGACAAGGCGGCGGATCGTCGGCCGAGTCGGCGGACGAACCGGAGGCGGCTCGCACGCCCGCCACCTAGGCGGACGGATCGCCGACCACGCCCTCGAACAGGGGGGCGCCGCTCGGGTCGTGCGTGATCACGAACGCGAACGGATGATCGGCCGCGAACTCCACCGGATCCCTCGGCACGGTCAACGACACCCTCATCGCTATGCCGGTGACGGCGGCCGCCTCGGTGCCCTCCTCGTCCACGGTGATCACGGCACGGTGCCGCACCTGGTCGATCGAGAGCGACACATCGGAGACACCGGGGAACTCGGCGGCTCCGGTGAACGCCCTCGTCATCCCCATGGCCTGTAGAGCCGCGTTCAGCGGCATGTCGGATTCGAAATCCCACCTCGGCAGCGAGAGCTTGACGAACACCGGGCGCGCCGACTCGGCCGCGCTCGCCAGCGTCGCGGGATCGAGCAGGTCGAGTGGGTCGCCGCCCGCGTCGGGCAGCAGCACCCACATGGACAGCTCGCCACCCCGGTACGGCAGCCGCACCGCCGACCAGCCGTCACCGTCTGCGTGGTCGAACAACGTCGTCTGGTGCATGTGCGGGACGTCGACGAGACCGCCGTCCGCTCGGTGGAACTCCTCGTCCCCCGTGGCGTAGGGGCTGAACTGGTGCACCCACCTGGCCTTGAGGTAGATCGCGTTCGCGAGGACCAGCATCGTCGCGGGACTCAGCCGGTCGAACAGCTTCTTGATCCGGTCGCGGGTCTCCCGGCGTACCCAGTCGTCGATGACCGCCGTGGCATCACCGCTCATGAAGGCGACCGCACGGACACCCGCTCCGAAGTCGCGGGCAAGCGCGTCGAGGAACGGCTCCTTGAGCGCGAAGCCCTCCTGCACGAACAGCGAGTTGGCCACCGACAGCTCCGGAGCGTCCTCACCGGTCGCCATCCACTGGTCGGTCAGGAAGTTGTACGCCGGACCGAGGCCGTTCGCCGGGAAGCCGAGGACGTCGTCGATCTGCTCGGCGGTCTCGCCCTCGGCGCCGGGACGCAGCATCGCGAACGCCGTACCGATGCTGGCCGACGACACCACGGCGTTGCCGTCGCGGAGCAGCTCGGGATGCTCGGCCAGGAGCGCGTGCCCGAAGCTCCGCATGCCCTCGACGGCCGCGTTCGCCGACGTGGTCTCGCGCGGTGTCTCGCGCTGGACATCGCTCGCGATCAGCTGCTCTGTCATCGGTTCACCACCCCACGATCACGATGGTACGTCGCCTTGCCGGGTCGGACATTGCAATCTCGGCGCGACATATCGTCTCGAGATTGCAAATCTGGCCTTCGGCCACCCGGCATCCAGGGCGGACGTCGCGGAGGCGACCAGCACTCCCGCCATCTGACCGAGCCGCTGTCGAGCGGTCAGTCCTCGACCGCGCCGTCGATCCCGTCGCCCTGGGCTGGGTGACTGCCGGCGCGGAGAAGCCGCTCCATCTCCGAGACTTCTTCGGCGAAGGTGTCGCGTCGCTGGCGTGGGCCGCAGGATCGCAGCAGCCGCACGAAGTCAGCTGCTGCTCTCGTGATGCGGTCACCGAGAGCGGATCCCTGTTGAGCACCGAAGTCGTCGGTTGCCGCGTATATCCCGGTTGGGGAGACGACCGCGTGCAGGTAGGAGAACATCGGCCGCAGGGCGTGCTCCAGGACCAGGGAGTGCCGCTCGGTTCCACCGGTGGCGGCGATGAGCACGGGCATTTCGGAGAGGGTCTCCTCCGGTATCACGTCGAAGAAGGACTTGAACAGGCCGTTGAACGAGGCGTTGAAGGCGGGCGTGACGGCGATGAGGCCGTCCGCGGCGGCGAGTGTGTCGAAGGCCGCCTCCAGCGACGAGGATGGGAAGCCGGTCAGCATCGCGTCCATGATGGGTCGGCCAAGCGGCCGGAGCTCGATGACCGTTGAGCTGGCCGGGATCTGCGCAGCTGCCAGCTCGTGGCGGACGGCTGCGTCGATTCGGTCGGCAAGCAGACGGGTGGAGGAAGGCTCCCGCAGTCCGCCGCTGACGATCGCCAGCTTGGTCATCCTTCGCTCTCCTCTGTTCGCCGCGTGGTGGGCTCGGACCCTTCCCGAGTGTCAACGAGTGCCTCGTGCGTCGGAGCATCGGGAATGTGCGTCGGCCGGCCGACCTCGAACTCCTTGCGCAGGACCGGCACGACCTCCTCGCCGAGGATGTCCAACTGCTCCAGCGCCGTCTTCAACGGCAGGCCGGCGTGGTCGATCAAGAACAGTTGCCGTTGGTAGTCGCCGACGTAGTCCCGGAAGCCCAGCGTGCGTTCGATGACCTGTTGCGGAGAGCCCACGGTCAACGGGGTCTGGGAGGTGAACTCCTCCAGTGACGGACCGTGTCCATACACCGGGGCGTTGTCGAAGTACGGCCGGAACTCTCGTACCGCATCCTGGGCGTTCTTCCGCATGAATACCTGGCCGCCCAGGCCGACGATTGCCTCGTCAGCGTTTCCGTGGCCGTGATGTTGGAACCGCTGACGGTAGAGGCGCACCATCCGTTCTGTGTGCGATGGGGGCCAGAAGATGTGGTTGGCGAAGAAGCCGTCGCCGTAGTAGGCCGCCAGTTCCGCGACCTCGGGGGTGCGGATCGAACCGTGCCACACGAACGGAGGGACGTTGTCCAGGGGGCGAGGCGCCAGAGTGAAGCCTTGCAGGGGGGTTCGGAATCGGCCTTGCCAGTCGACGACCTCCTCGCGCCACAACCGCCGCAACAGTGCGTAGTGCTCCACCGTCAACGGCACTGCCTCCCGAATGTCCTGCCCGAACCATGGATACACCGGGCCGGTGTTGCCCCGGCCGAGCATCAGGTCCGCACGGCCACCGGACAGGTGCTGCAACACGCTGAAGTCCTCGGCAATCTTGACCGGATCGTTCGTCGTGATCAGCGTGGTCGACGTCGACAGGATGAGGTGCTCGGTCTGCGCGGCGATATAACCCAAAAGCGTGGTCGGGGAGGACGGCACGAACGGCGGATTGTGATGCTCGCCGGTGGCGAACACATCGAGGCCGACCTCTTCGGCCTTGAGCGCGATGGCCACCGTCGCCTGGATCCGCTCCGCCTCGGTAGGAGTCGATCCGGTGGTCGGATCAGTGGTCACGTCCCCAACCGAGAAGATCCCGAACTGCATCCCCGACATGGAACATCACCCTTCCGAGTACACGTACACAGTGTCACTCATCGGCAAGACCACCGACCAGCCCAAGGTCCCGACGGGTTGCGGTCGGTCAGGCTGCTTCGTCCTCGAAGTACGTGCCCGGCGCCCCCAGCGTGGCGGCTAGGTTGAGAGCCGGGCCTCGTCGTGTCGGGAACCACGTTGCAGTGTGCGTGCGAGCAGCAGAGCGGCATAAGCGTCGGTGGGATCCTCGGCGAGGAGCCGCCGGGCGGCGGCCTCCGTCCGGCCGAGCTGGGCCGAGTGGTAGTAGCAACGGGCAAGCAGCATGCGCACGCCGGTCAGCCCGTGGTCGGGCCCGCCGGACGTGTCCTCTGCATCGCTGAGCAGCTGCTCCAGGGCGCCAGCCGGTTCGCCGAGATCCGCGCGCAGCTGCCCGGCATCACCGACGCCGTGCTGCCACCCGGCTGCGTGAGCTGTGCGCGCTCGGTCTAGCCACCCGGGAGGTCTCGCAGGGCTCCCCGGTGCGGGTGGACTACCGGCTGACCGCGGCCGGGCGCGACCTCAAGCCGGTCCTTGCCGCGATCGAAAGGTATGGCGTCAAGCATCAAGCCCTGCTGAACAAGGCCTGACCGCGTCGTACGGGCATGACGTCAGCACCACCTCGTGATGTGGACATGCAGCTACCCGAGGTAGCCCTCGACCTGTTCGCCCGGCCGCGCGGACGCGGCATCCGGATCTTGCCCTGCGTCTCGCAGGGCGCGGCGCTGTCGCAACAGATCCCAGCAGCGGTCAAGCTCCACCTCCAGAGCCTGTAGTCGCTGCTGCTCAGCGTCGCCGTCGAGCTCGTCGTTCTCACGGCGCGTCCGCAGTTGGTGCTCTTCCTCGACCAGGGCATGTATGCGCCCCAGCACGTCCTCATCGGACGCCATAGCCGAGCCTCCTCCCTCACACGCGGATAGACATCCCAAGAAGGCGACGGTATCTCGCCACGCAATGGGGCACTAGGGCTCCTCGTTGCGGCTCGCCAACCCACGAACCGGCATCGTTACACGGCAACTGCCGGAATCGGTCGTGATTTTGTCCCGATTCCGGTGACAGTCATCGAGTAACGACGTTCGCGCAGGTCGGCTAGGCGGGACCGTAACCGCCGCCCCCGGGGGTCTCGACCACGAGCACGTCGCCGGGCTCGACCTCGGCCGAGTCGCATCCGGCCAGCTCCACGACCTCTCCGTTCGCGCGTTCCACGCGGTTGCGCCCGAGGGTGCCGGGCTCTCCGCCGGCCAGTCCGTACGCCGCCACCCGGCGATGCCCGGACAGGATCCCCACGGTCACCGGCTCGCGGAAGCGTAACCGGCGTACGGCGCCGTCGCCACCGCGCCACCTACCGGCGCCACCGCTGCCCCGGCGGACCGTAAAACTCTCCACGAAAACAGGAAAACGGAACTCCAAGACCTCGGGATCGGTCAGCCTGGAGTTGGTCATGTGGGTCTGCACCCCGGGAGCGCCGTCGAAGCCGTCGCCCGCGCCAGAACCCGACCCCACGGTCTCGTAGTACTGATGCCGGTCGTTGCCGAACGTCACGTTGTTCATCGTCCCGGATCCCTCGGCCTGCACTCCGAGTGCGGCGTACAGGGCGCCGGTGACCGCCTGCGAGGTCTCCACGTTGCCGGCCACGACGGCCGCGGGGTATGCCGGTGCGAGCATCGAGCCCTCGGGTACGACGATGTTCAGCGGACGAAGACAACCGTCGTTCAGCGGGATGTCGTCTGCCACCAGGGTCCGGAAGACGTAGAGCGCGGCCGCGGTCGTGACCGAGCGCGGCGCGTTGAAGTTGGTGTCCAGCTGCGGCGACGACCCGGTGAAGTCGATGGTCGCGGACCGGTGCTCCCGGTCGACGGTGATCCGGACGTCGATCATCGCGCCGCTGTCCATCTCGTACTGATAGGCACCGTCGTCGAGCGCGTCGATGACCCGGCGTACCGCCTCCTCGCCGTTGTCCTGCACATGCCCCATGTACGCCTGCACCACGTCGAGGCCGAAGTGGTCGATCATCTTGTGGACCTCTTCGACCCCCTTGGTGTTGGCCGCGATCTGCGCGCGAAGATCCGCGAGATTGGTCGTGGGGTTTCTCGAGGGGTACGCCGCTTCGGTCAACGCGCGAAGGGTTTCCTGTTCACGGAACCGGCCCTCACGTCCCGGTCCGGCGCCCTCGACCAGCAGCCAGTTGTCGAACAGGATGCCCTCTTCGTGCACCTCGCGGCTGAACGCCGGCATCGACCCCGGAGTCAGCCCGCCGATCTCGGCGTGATGGCCGCGCGACGCCACGTAGAACAGGATGGTCTCACCGGCCTCGTCGAAGACCGGCGTGACCACCGTGACGTCCGGTAGGTGCGTCCCGCCGTGGTAGGGGTCGTTGATGGCGTAGACGTCTCCAGGGGTCATCCGGCCCCGGTTGCGCCGGATGACCTCCTGGACGCTGGTGCCCATCGAACCCAGGTGCACCGGCATGTGCGGCGCGTTGGCGATCAGGCTGCCCTCGGGGTCGAACAGCGCGCAGGAGAAATCGAGCCGCTCCTTGATGTTCACCGACTGCGCGGTCGACTCCAGGCGCGCCCCCATCTGCTCGGCAATCGACATGAAGAGGTTGTTGAAGACCTCCAGCATCACCGGGTCGACCTCCGTGCCGACATCGACCGCTCCGGCCCGCGCGCGCACCCGCTCGATGAGCAGATGGCCGTGTTCCGTCACGGTCGCCCGCCAGCCGTCCTCGACGACGGTCGTCGCATTGGCCTCCGCCACGATCGCCGGGCCCTCGATCTCGTCTCCGGTACGGAGCCGCTCCCGCTCGCACAGCGGCGCGTCCCGCCAAGCCCCACCCGAGTAGAGCCGAACGGTCTCCGGCGACCCGTCGGGCGTCGCGCCCGACGTAGCGACCGTAGTGCCGAGTTCGGCCTGCTCCGTAAGACCGACCGCCTCGACCGAGACCGCTTCGACTGTCAGAGGCCGATTCATGAGGAAGGAGTACGTACGCCGGTACACCGCCTCGAACTCCGCGGTCATGCTCTCCGGATCGTCGAGCAGCACGGGTACGACGGTGTCGGTGCCGTCGTACCGCAGATGCGCCCGCCGCGTGACCCGGATCCGGGACTCCGGCACGTCCTCCTCCAGCAGCTCCCGGCGGGCGGCCGCCTCGATCGAGCCGACGGTCTCCCGCAGCCGGTCCATCGCCGCCGGCTCGAGCCGGACCTCGACCGACTGCTCGCGCATCGCGATGGTGTCGGCCAGCCCGATGCCCAGCGCCGACAGCACACCGGCCATCGGCGGTACGAGGACGGTGCGGATCCCGAGCGAGTCCGCGACCGCGCATGCGTGCTGGCCTCCGGCGCCGCCGAACGTCGTGAGGGCGTACTCGGTCACGTCGTGGCCCTTCTGGACCGAGATCCGCTTCACGGCGTTGGCCATGTTGGCGACCGCGATCTCCAGGTAGCCCTCGGCGACTTCCTCGGGGGTGCGCCGGTCGCCGGTGCGTTCGGCGATTTCGCTCGCGAGGGTGCCGAATTTCCGGCGTACGACGTCGACGTCGAGCGGCTGGTCGCCGTCCGGACCGAAGACTCGCGGGAAGTACGCCGGCTGGATCCGCCCGAGCATCGCGTTGGCGTCGGTCACCGCGAGCGGCCCGCCGTTCCGGTAGCAGGCGGGCCCGGGATCGGCCCCGGCCGACTCCGGACCGACACGGTAACGACTGCCGTCGAAGTGCAGGATCGAACCGCCGCCGGCGGCGACCGTGTGGATGTCCAGCATCGGCGCGCGCAGCCGGACGCCCGCGACCTGGGTCTGGAAGACCCGGTCGTACTCCCCGGCGTAGTGCGAGACGTCGGTCGACGTACCACCCATGTCGAAGCCGATGACCTTGTCGAGACCCGCGAGCGCGGACATCCGGACCATGCCGACGATGCCGCCCGCCGGCCCGGAGAGGATCGCGTCCTTGCCGCGGAAGTGCCGGGCCTCGGCCAGACCGCCGTTGGACTGCATGAACATCAGGCGTACGCCGGCCAGCTCGGCGGCGACGTGGTCGACGTAGCGCCCGAGGATCGGGGAGAGGTAGGCGTCGACCACGGTGGTGTCGCCGCGCGGTACCAGCTTCATCAGCGGGCTGGCCTCACTGGAGAGGGACACCTGGGTGAAGCCGATTCGCTTTGCGAGCTTGCCGATCTCGCGTTCGTGAGCGGGGTAGAGGTGACTGTGCATGCAGAGCACGGCGACCGACCGGATGCCCTCGTCGTACACCTCATCCAGGTCGGTTGCGAGCCGGTCGAGGTCGGGGGGCCGGAGTACGTCGCCCTCCGCGGTCATCCGCTCGTCGACCTCGATGACGCGCGTGTGCAACAGCTCCGGCAGCACGATGTTGCGTTCGAAGATCCGTGGCCGGTTCTGGTACGCGATCCGCAGCGCGTCGCCGAATCCGCGGGTCACGACCAACGCCGTGGGCTCGCCCTTGCGTTCGAGCAGCGCGTTGGTGGCCACCGTGGTGCCCATCCGGACGGCGTTGACCCGCTCGGCCGGGACCTCGTCCTGGGGACCGAGGTCGAGCAGCTCGCGAATCGCGGCGACCGCGGCGTCCTCGTACCGGCCGGGGTTCTCGGACAGCAGCTTGTGCGTGACGAGGGTCCCGTCCGGTCGGCGGGCCACCACATCGGTGAAGGTCCCGCCCCGGTCGATCCAGAACTCCCATCCGTGATCGGTCATGGATCCATCTTCGGCCATCGGCACGCCGAGCTGCATCGACGTTCGCGTTTGCGAGGCCGCGGCGGGACGACACCTCACGGTTGTCGCGTGCGAGCATCCATCTCTGCGCATTGGGTCGGGAGACGGTGGTCGATTGCGTGGTTCGGGCGCCGGCTCTGTGTATTGGTCGGAAGACGGTGGTGGATCCGCGGTCAGGTGAAGTCGATCAGCAGGCCGTCGTCGAGCGGCGGATCCTGATCCCGACGGTAGTTGGCGAGGCCGCTGACCCGGCCGCGATAGCAGTCGGTGCGGTACGGCAGCACCATCCCGTCGCGCCCGCGGCCGTAGCCGTCGTACAGCTCCCCGACCTCGGCGAGCAGCTTCTGGCGGCGGTCCTCTGGCATGTCGATGACGTACGAGCGGGACGACACCAGCCCGAGCAGACCGTCGCGGTCGATCTGTTGCCAATGCCGGAACGTCTTCTTCTCCACGCCCTCGAACAGGCCGGACTCCTCCAGCGTGCCCGCCGGGTCCGCCTCGTGGTCCTGCGGCTCCCGGCTGCCCATCAGCCGGCCCAGCCGGCGTACCCACGGCACGGACTCGTCCCGGTAATTCGAAAGCAACCCGATCACCCCGGCCGCCCTGAGCACCCGGGCGATCTCAGGGAGCGCCTTCTCGGCGTCGAACCACTGGAACGCCTGCCCCGCGAGCACCAGGTCGACCGAGGACGACGCCAGCGGGATCTGCTCGGCGCTGGCCTGGATCATCGGCGGTGTCGGGATCCGGGTCCGCAGCAGCCGGAGCATGGGTTTGGACGGCTCGGATGCGACGACCCGATGCCCCTGCTTGAGCAGGGTCGAGGTGAGCTTACCGGTGCCGGCGCCGAGCTCGAGGATCTTCGACGGGTTCGTGCCCACCAGCCACCGCACGGCGTCCTCCGGGTAGTCCGGTCGGGTGCGCTCGTAGACCGCGGCGGCGCCACCGAAGGCCTTGGCCCAGCGCTCGTGCTGGCTGTTGTCCATCGTCGCGAGACTACCAACGCCGGCCGGGAATCGGCCGGATCGTGTGCCGACGCGGGGTCCGGGCCGTGACCAACACGGCCCGGGGATTACCAACACGGCCTAGGGTTCGGGGCGTGGTTGAACAGGATTCGTTCGCGGCGGTGGCCGAGTTGGAGGGCGTGCCGTCGGCGCTCGCCGCCGCGCGGGACGCCATCGACGCCGTACTGCGGGATCGGGGACTTCGGCGTACCGGCCCGGACCTGACGGCGGAATCCCTGCTGCGCGGTGCGCGCGCATCGGCACAGCTGGAGGAGGCGGACGAGGTCGAGGCCGGTGTGATCCGACTCTCCACCGAGCTGCTCGGGCTGGTGCCGGTGTGGCGCCGCGCGCCGTTGCAGGCGCTGGCCCGGATGCACACGCTCGCGGCGCGTGGCGCGGTCGACGACGCGCGGCTCGGCCGGCCGGTTCGAGGGGCCGGGCGGCTAGCCGAGCTGGCGTCCCGGCTGACGGCTCCGACCGAGGGACCGGCGCTGGCCGTCGCGGCCGTCGTGCACGCGGAGATCGCGGCAGTGGGAGCGTTTCCCGGGTACGACGGGGTGCTCGCGCGTGCGGCCGAGCGGCTGGTGCTGGTCGAGCGGGGCGTCGACCCGGCATCGGTCACCACTCCCGAGGCCGGCCATCTGGCGCTCCGGTCGGCGTACGCCGGGAGCCTGGAGCGGTACCGGCAGGGCGCACCGGACGCCGTACGCCGGTGGCTGCTGCATTGCGCGGACGCGTACCCGAAGGGCGCCGAGCTCTCGCCACTGGTCCACCCGGCCGAGCCGGCGGAGTAGAACCCACCCCACGTACCGGCGGCGCTCTCGCACGGAGAACGCCGCCGTCAACACGTCAGCCCGGGGCTACCAAGCGTGCACCGCTTGATCATCGAACCGGGCAAGCCCGGAAGCGATTGCCCTGTAGGAAGGGTTGGTCGCCGCGTGGGTACCCCGGCTGCCGTGCAGGTCAATCAGTTACTGATCCCCTTTGTACGCCGCATATCTGTGAAAGGGAAGGTCTACCGGCGAGTTGCCCGCAACCCGCCTGGAAGTGCACTCGGGGTCAGGCGCCGACCGGGATCAGCGCCTGTGGTCGCGGCGGCGTGCGGCCAGGTAGACCGCGCCCGCCGCGGCCGCGCCGGCACCGATCGCGACCCCGGCCATCGTGGCCTTGCTGGCCCGGAGGGGCACCTGTTTGCGCAGCTCGACGGGTTTGCTGAAGTCGAGAACCGGCCAGCCGCGCTCCGCGGCCTCGGCGCGCAGCTGCTTGTCGGGGTTGACGGCGTACGGATGCCCGACCGCTTCGAGCATCGGCCGGTCGGTCGAGGAGTCGGAGTACGCGAACGAGCGGCTCAGGTCGTACCCCTCGCGCTCGGCCAGCTCGCGGATCGCGAGCGCCTTGTTCTCGGCGTACGCGTAGTACTCGATCTCCCCGGTGTATCGACCGTCCTCGATGACTATCCGGGTCGCGATCACCCGGTCGGCGCCGAGCATCTCCCCGATCGGCTCCACCACCTCGACGCCGGAGGACGACACGATCACGACGTCCCGTCCGACGATGTGGTGCTCCTCGATCAGCTGGACCGCCTCGGTGTAGACCAGCGGATCGACGACGTGATGGAGGGTCTCGGCCACGATGTCCTTGACCGTCTGGACGTCCCAACCGGCGCACAGGGCGGACAGGTACTCCCGCATCCGCTCCATCTGGTCGTGGTCCGCGCCGCCGACAAGGTAGACGAACTGCGCGTAGCTGCTCCGGAGCACGGAGCGACGGTTGATCAGCCCGCCTTGGTAGAACGGCCTGCTGAACGCGAGAGTGCTAGACTTGGCAATGACCGTTTTGTCCAGATCGAAGAACGCGGCGCTGCGCGCGATGGAGGTGCGATCCACGGCCTCAGGATAGGCGGTCCGGCCAGCGGAACAGGGTAAGACGGGCCCGGTGAACCTGGCCGGTGGGTTGGGACAAATTTCTCGTAAGTTTCGCCCGCCGAGTTGACGACATGGGGTACTAGCGGTGCACCATGGTGTAGTCCCAGTTGAGGGGGGTTTGAACCCCGTCTCAGCGGGAACACACAAAGCACCAGCGGCCTCCCCCCGCCGCTGGCATGGTCTGGCCCCTCCCCCCCGGGCCAGACCTGAGACGGCCCCCGGTCACCCCCCCGCCGGGGGTCGTCGTCTGTCCGGGGTCGGTCCGGTCCCGGCTTGGCCCTCGCCGGCCGGTGTGCGCCGGGTTTCATCCCCAGCCCGCGGGACTCGCTGGTTTGTACCCAGGCCGGGTCTCGAGAGGTACGGCGGCGGGGTGCGGTCCGTCATCGTCGCGGCATGCGACACACCGACGGATCCGTGCCGCGGCCGCTGTTCGTGACCGCGGACGAACACCTGCTCGACGAACTGCTCCGGCTGGCCGCGGCCGCCGGCGTCACGCCCGAGGTCGCACCGGACCCGGCCCGGTGCCCGCGACCGGTGGTGGTCGGCGTCCCTGGTGATCGTGGGGCCGGACGCGGTGGCCGCCGTGGCGGTCGGCGGGTTGCCGCGACGCCCTGGCGTACTCGTGGTCACCGCACGGGCACCCGATGCCACCGTGTGGCAGAGCGGGGTCGAGGCCGGCGCGGAGGCCGTCCTCGAGTTACCGGTGGGCGGGTCGCAGATCACCGAGCGGCTCGCGGACAGCCTGGACGACCGCGGGCGTACCGGCGTGACGGTCGCGGTCGTCGGCGGGTGCGGTGGCGCGGGAGCCTCGACCCTCGTCGCCGGTCTGGGCGTCGCCGCCAGCCGGGCGGGTGTCGAGGCGCTCGTGGTCGACGGCGATCCGCTCGGCGGGGGTCTCGACCTCGCACTGGGCAGCGAGTCGGTGGGCGGGGACCGCTGGCCCGCGCTGGTCGGGATCTCTGGGCGGGTGAGCGCGCAGTCGCTGCGCATGGCCCTGCCGATGGTTAGCCCGTCCTCCCGGATGGCCGCGCTGTCGTTGCTCTCGTGGGACCGCGGCGATCCGCAGGCCGTCCCGCCGGACGCGATCCGCGAGGTGGTCGCCGCCGGCGAACGCGGGCACGATCTGGTGATCGTCGATCTTCCCCGCTGGGTCGATCCGGCCGGCGAGCAGGTGCTGATCAAGGCGGACGTGACCCTGCTCGTCGTACCGGCGGAGGTGCGTGCGGTCGCGGCGGCCGGCCGGGTGGCGGCCCGGGTGCGGGCGATGGCCGCCGCGCTGGAGGTTGTTGTACGCGGCCCGGGCCCGGCCGGTCTGACCGGGGCTCATGTGGCAGAGGCCCTGCAGTTGCCGCTGGCGGTCGAGATGCGGTCCGATCGGCGGGTCGCCTCCGCCCTCGACCTGGGTTACGGGCCGTGGCGCCTGCGCCGGGGTCCGCTGGCGCAGGCGTGCGACGTGGTGCTCGCCCGCCAGGGGCTCGTACGCGAGGAGGTCGCCTGATGAATCCGGCCGCAGAGAAGACGCTCCTGGTCGACACCGTGCGGACCCAGCTCGCCTTGGAGGGCGCCGAGCCCACGCCCGCGAGGGTCGCGGAGGCGTTGCGTTCGAAGGGGAGGGTGTTGGGCGACGCCGCGGTCCTCGACGTGGTGGACGCCCTTCGTCGCGACGCGCTGGGGGCCGGTCCGCTGGAGCCCCTGTTGCGCGAGCCAGGGGTCACTGACGTCGTGGTCAACGGGCCCGAGGCGGTGTACGTCGATCGCGGGTCCGGGCTGGAGCCCGTGCCGCTGCGTTTCCCCGACGACGGCGCGGTTCGCCGACTCGCGCAGCGGCTGGCCGCGGCTGGCGGCCGGCGCTTGGACGACGCGACGCCGTACGTCGACACCCGGCTGCCCGACGGATGCCGGTTCCACGCCGTACTCTCCCCGATCGCGCAACCCGGCACCTGCCTGTCGCTCCGGGTGCCCGCACGGCGTGCCTTTGCCTGTGCCGAGCTGGTCGAAGCCGGGACCTTCCCGGCGGAGGGTCTGCAGCTGTTGCGGGCCATGGTGAGCGCGCGGGCGGCGTTCGTGGTCACCGGGGCGACCGGCAGCGGCAAGACGACGGTGCTGTCGTCGTTGCTCTCGCTGGTGCCCGAGGAGGACCGGATGGTTCTTGTCGAGGACACCGCCGAGCTGGCTCCCCAGCATCCGCATGTCGTGTCGCTGGAGGCTCGGCCGCCGAATGTCGAGGGCGCCGGGGAGATCACCCTGCGCCATCTGGTGCGCCAGGCGCTGCGGATGCGGCCCGACCGGCTGGTCGTCGGCGAGGTTCGCGGCGCCGAGGTGGTCGACCTGCTGGCGGCGCTCAACACCGGCCATCGGGGCGGGTGCGGCACGGTGCACGCCAACTCCGCGGGTGACGTGCCCGCGCGACTGGAGGCGCTGGCGGTGGCGGCCGGCCTGTCGCGCGAGGCGGCGCACTCCCAGATCGGTGCCGCGTTGCAGGCGGTGGTCCACATGGTGCGGGACCCGGACGGCAGGCGCAGAGTGGCGCAGGTCGCCACGCTGGAGCGCGACGGCGGCGGCCGAGTAGAGGCGGTTGTGGCGGTGACGTTCGGCCGTGACGACTCCGTCCGCACCGGTCCGGGCGGGCGGCGGCTGGAGCGGATCCTGCATCCGGGTCCGGGATGACCGGCTCGGTGGTGCTGGTGCTCGTTGCACTCGCGGTGGCGTTGGCGGTGCCCCCTCATCCGCGGTTCGTGCTGGCGACCCGGCTCGGGATCCGCTCTCCGGATGGCAGGGCGGCAGGGTGGGCTGGGGTGGTTCGGAGTGCGAGGTGGCGAGCCGGGCTAGTGGCGCCGGGTATCGCGGTCGGCTTGCTGGTGGCCGGTGTTGGCGGGCTTCTGCTGGCGGCGACGGTGACCGGCGTCGCTCTCGGCCTCCTGCGGTTGCGTTCCGCCGCGGTCAGGCGCCGGGAAGGTCGACGAACGCGCGCACGGGTGGTCGAGGCGTGCGATGCGCTCGCCGCCGAGATGCGTGCCGGGCAGCCGACCCACGCGGCATTGACTCGGGTCGCCGCGACGCACCCCGAGCTGGCCGGGGCGGTGCGTACGTCCATGCTCGGCGCGGACGTTCCGGCCGCCTTGCGGCGCGCGGCGTCGGCGCCGGGTGCGGGTGGCCTGGGCATGGTGGCGGCCGCCTGGCAGGTGGCCGCAGGTTCCGGGGCCGGGCTGACCCTGGCGCTGGAACGGACCGCGGAGTCGCTACGTGCCGAGGAGGCGACCGCGCGCCAGGTCAGCGCTGCGCTGGCGCCACCGCGTGCGACGGCGCGGCTGCTTGCCGTGCTTCCGGTTCTCGGATTGGCGCTCGGGTCGGGCCTGGGCGGGGACCCGATCGGCTTCCTGTTCGGGTCGCTGGTGGGCAACGGCTGTCTCGCGCTGGGGTGTGGCCTGGCGCTCGCCGGGGTCGGATGGGTGGAAGGCCTGGCGGCGAGGGCGGAGGCGGGAGCGGCGAGTGCCGATGAGGCGGGCGCATGACCGCGATGGTTTCGGCTCTGCTCACTGGGGTCTCGCTCGCGCTGGCGTTGCCGAGTACCTCCCGGGCCCGTCTCGAACGGGTCGTCGCGAGGGCTCCGGACGGTGACGCGTCGCGGCGGGGGTCGAGGGTCTCTCCCGCGGTCGTCGCCGCCCTGTCGGCCGCGGTGGGGTCCGCGGTCCTGGTCGGCGGCCTGCTGGGGCTGGTGGTCGGCGCGGTGGCGGGCGTCATCGTCCTACGGGTGGTGTCTCGCCTGGAGCCTGCGGACGTACGCCGTCGGCGCGCGGAGCTTGAAGCGGCGCTGCCCGGTGCCGTCGACCTGGTCGGCGCGTGCCTGTCGGTCGGGCGTCCACCTGGCCTGAGCGTGCAGGCGGTGGCGCGCGCCGTAGGCGGGCCGCTGGGCGCGGAGCTTGAGGTGATCGCATCCCGGCTGGCCCTCGGCGCCGACCCGGTCACGGTCTGGCATGAGTCGGCCTGGGTCGAGCCGCTGGCGCCGTTGTGCCGGACGATGGCGCGGTCGATCGAGACCGGTGCCCCGATGGCCGAGGGCCTGCACCGGCTGGCCGACGATCTGCGGCGTCGTGAGCGGGCGAACGCCGAGCAGCGTGCGGCCTCCGTCGGCGTGCGGGCCGCGGCCCCGTTGGGGTTGTGCTTTCTCCCGGCGTTCCTGCTGATCGGCATCGTCCCCACGATCGTCGGTGCGTTCTCCGCGATGTCGTGGGGCTAGGCCAGCGGGATTGCCAACACTGCCTAGCGAGCCGGTTTGTATCCGCAGTCCCGGGAGATCGGCCGGTTGTCCCCAGGTGAGGTTCGAGGGATTTCGCCGACGATCCGGGGAGCGGAGGCTCGGTCCCGACACATCCGGTCCCTCCGGGGCCATACCGACAGGGAGGTCACAACAAATGAGGAGAGCACAGTCGTGCCGCGTGCGCGATGAGCGGGGGATGACCACCGCCGAGTACGCCGTGGGCACGATCGCGAGCGCCGGATTCGCCGGCGTACTCGTGAAACTGCTTCAGGAGCCGTGGGTTCAAGACATGCTGCGGGAGCTCTATCAGTCGACCATCGGCAAGTTCCTCTGAGCGTTCGGCAGGCCGGGGTGTCGGGCGGCCATCCGGTCGCCCGACCGCCGGTCACGGGCGATCCGCGTTCGGGTTGTTGAGGAGGACAGGCATGATGCGAAGACGCCGCGACGTTCGGCGGCGAGGTGAGCCGGGCATGGTAACGGCCGAGACCGCCGTGGTGATGCCCGTTCTGGTGTTGATTGCCGCGATGCTGGTGTGGCTGATCGGCGTGGGAATCGCGCAGGTCCGCTGTGTCGACGCCGCTCGGGATGCCGCCCGGGCGCTCGCGCGTGACGAGCCGCGCGCGGTCGCGGCCAAGCTCGCCCGGCAGGCGGCACCGGACGGCGCCGCGGTGTCGTTCACTGAATCGACCGGAATGGTCGAGGTCGAGGTGTCCTATGCCGCGTCTCCGCCGGGAGGGTTGCTGGATGGGCTCGCGACCTGGCGGCTGGTGGCGCGGTCCGCGACTCCGACGGAGGGGTCCGATGACGTTCCGGCCTCGTAGGCGGATCGACCGCGATCGCGGCAGCGCCACGGTGTATGCGCTGGCACTGGTCGCCGGCCTGGTGGTGTTCTCGGTGCTCGCTCTGGGGTTCGCGGGCTTCGCGGTGACCAAGCATCGCGCCGCGGCCGCGGCCGATCTCGCGGCGCTCGCAGGTGCCGCCGGGCCGGCGGAGGGCTGTGCTCTCGCCGAGTCCACCGCGTCCCGGAACGGCGCACGGCTCACGTCCTGCGTGGTCGACGGGCCGTACGTCACGGTGAGCGTCGAGGTTTCGGCTCCGGAGGTGTTCGGCTTCAGCCCGCGGGTCCCCGCCCGTGCCCGAGCCGGGCCCGTCGGTCCGTCATGACCCGGGACGCTCCGTGCCGTCGCCGCGGAGGATCCTTCGGCGTACCCTGAAAGCGCCGACGTGGAAACAGAGGAAGGCCCGACGGGTGGGCGACATGGGTGAGCGCCAGGTCGTGAAGGTGTCTGTGCTGCAGGTCGAGGCCGCCCAGCTCGCGGTCAAGGTCGCGAAGAAGTTCGGCTGGGAGCCGAATCCTCTGATGGTGCGGATCGCGAACGCGAAGCCGGCCGACGAGGACGACGACGAACCCGAAGAGTCCGAACCGACCGAAGCCGAGGAGTCCGAACCGGCCGCGGAGGGTCAGTGCGACTGACCGCCCTCACCGTCCGGGCTGGGACCCTCCTCCCTGGACGGGTCCGCGACTCCGGAAGCGTCGGTGGCATGGTCCGCGTCCGTCGTGCTTCGGGTGTCGCTCTGCGCGATCGCCGCTCGCGCAGCTCTGAGCTCCCGTCGGTGCCGAAGCTCGCGTCGCACCCCCGTGCGCAAGAGCAACAACCCGGAGAGCAGGACGAACGAGGCGGCCGCGCCGATCCAGAAGATGCCCGCCGCGGACGTCTCGATCTCCACCGGGCCGAGGTCGAGCACCGCCGAGTCGGTGGACCCGCCGAGCACGACCGCGAGTACGACGACGATCACCAGCGCGACGAACACCACTCCGACGATGATCATGTGGTCGCCTCGCGGTTCATCGGGTCACCTCGTGGTCGGTCGACATCGCGATCGGCTCTGGTCGCGGCTGCGGCGCCGGTCGCGGACAACAATGCGTCGAGCACCACGACCGCGCCGCCCTTGCTCAGCGGCTCGTTCCCGTTGCCGCACTTGGGCGACTGTACGCACGAGGGGCAGCCGTCGTCACACTCGCATGCGGCGATCGCGTCCCGGGTCATCGTCAACCACTCGCGGGCGTGACCGAAACCACGCTCGGCGAAACCAGCGCCGCCGGGATGGCCGTCGTACACGAAGACCGTCAGCCTGCCGGTGTCCACATGCAACGCGGTCGAGACCCCGCCGACGTCCCACCGGTCGCAGGTCGCGATCAGCGGCAACAGCCCGATCGAGGCGTGCTCGGCCGCGTGGGCCGCGCCGGGTACGTCCGCGGTGTCGAGCCCGGTGGCGGCGACCTGCTCGTCGCTCAGCGACCACCACACCGCCTTCGTCTGGAGGGTCCGCGCGGGCAGGTCCAGCGGAACCTCATCCAGCACCTCCCCGCTCCCGAGCCGCCTTCGGAGGTACGACACCACCTGACTCGTGACCTCGACCTCGCCGAACGACAGCGTCGCCTCACCCCACTCCTCCAGCCGTTGCTCCGCCGTCACCCGGATGTCGGTCACCTCCCGCGCCCACGTGCTGTAGTCCGGCCGGTCCCGGACGACCAGCGCCGTGCCGGCCTCGGGGTCGAACGCCTGGACGACGTACGTCTCGCCCTGATGCACGTAGACCGCACCGTCGTGCACCGTGCTGTGCGACGCGGCCGCGTCGACCGTACCGAGCAGCCGGCCGGTCGACTCCTCCACGACGTCGACCGGCTCGCCCCCCGTCGACCGGATGTCCGCCAGGTCGCTCGCCCGGTCTCGCCTGATCCAGAACCATCCTCGCGGCCGGCGGCGCAACAGCCCGGCGGCCTCCAGCGCCTCGACCGCCGACCCGTCCGGATCGCCGAAAAGATCGAAATCCGCTTCCGTCAAAGGGAGTTCCTGTGCCGCAGCACACAGATGCGGGCCGAGAACGTACGGATTTGACGGGTCGAAGACCGTGGCCTCGACCGGGCGGCCGAGCAGTGCATCGGGGTGATGCACGAGATAGGTGTCCAGCGGGTCGTCGCGCGCCACGAGCACGCCGAGCGACCCCCGCCGGTCGCGGCCGGCCCGGCCGATCTGCTGCCACAACCCGGCCCGAGTACCCGGGAACCCGGCGACGACCACCGCGTCCAGTCCGGAGACGTCGATCCCCAGCTCCAGGGCGTTGGTCGCCGAAAGCCCCAGTAGCGAGCCCTCCTTCAGCCCTCGTTCCAGCTCGCGGCGCTCCTCCGGGAGGTAGCCGCCGCGATACGCGGCGACCCGTTTCGCGAGCGCGGCGTCGACGTCGGCGATGTGGTCCCGGGCCGCCATGGCGACGGTCTCGACACCCCGCCTCGACCGGGCGAACGCGAGCGTACGCACCTCCGCGAGCACGAGATCGGTCAGCAGGTCGGCCGTCTCGGCGGTGGCGGTACGTCGTACCGGTGCGCCGTTCTCCCCACTCGCGGATGTCAGCGGCGGCTCCCAGAGCACCAGCGTGGTCTCCCCGCGCGGCGAGCCGTCCTCGACGACCGCGGTGACCTCGAGCCCGGTGAGCCGGGCGGCGGCCGCCTCCGGCTCGGCCACGGTCGCCGACGACAGGCAGAAGGTGGGCTCGGATCCGTAGTGCCGGCACAGCCGGCGGAGCCGCCGCACGATCTGAGCTACATGCGAGCCGAAGACCCCTCGATAGTGATGACACTCGTCGATCACGACATAGCGCAGGCCCGCGAGGAATCGCCCCCATCGCGCGTGTCCCGGGAGTAGGGTGCGGTGCAGCATGTCCGGGTTGGTGAGGACGTACGTCGCGTAGTCTCGCGCCCAGTCGCGTTCCTCGCGGCTGCTGTCCCCGTCGTACGTCGTCACCCGAAGCCGGGGCAGACCCAGCTCGGTCAGCTGCCGGACCTGGTCCTGTGCGAGCGCCTTGGTCGGCGAGAGATAGAGCACGTTGCTGGTCCGGCCGGACGCCCGCAGGGCGTCGCTGAGCGCGGGCATCAGATAGCCCAGCGACTTGCCGGAGGCGGTCCCGGTCGCGAGTACGACGGGCCGTCCCGAATGTGCGAGCTCCGCGGCCTCGACCTGGTGCGACCAGGGACGGACGATGCCCCGGGCCTCGAACGCGGACCGCAACGGCGGATGCACCCAGTCCGGCCAGTCGGTCGGCCGTCCGTCCCGCTTCGGCACCGTGGCCACATGGAGCAGCCGGTCCTTGCGCCCACGGGACTCGGTCAGGCTTCGCAGCAGGCCGTCGATGCTGTGCACGCGGTCCGGGCCGTCCAGGCGGTCCGGACCGTCTTGCCCGTCCGGCCCGTCTTGCCCGTCCGGCCGGTCCGGACGGCGCGCGGTCGGGTGCGGCCCCGGCGGACCGCTGTGGAGGGCTGCGTCGCGCACTGTCATCGCACGTCCAAGTCTCCCATCTCGGCCCGTCGGCCAGCGTGGTTGAATGCGGGTGAGCCATGGCGATGTCGACCACGCAGGAGCCGCAGTGGACCTGTCCCTGGACACCAGAGAGCAAGACGAACGCGTCATCATCGAGATCGGTGGCGAGATCGACGTCTATACGGCTCCGCAACTTCGCGAACGCATCGGCGACCTCGTCGACGAGAACCATTTCAACCTGATCATCGACATGGAACGCGTCGAGTTCCTCGACTCGACCGGTCTCGGTGTGCTGGTGGGGGGTCTCAAACGGGTCCGCGGGAACGACGGGTCGTTGCGTCTCGTCTGCACACAAGAACGGCTGCTGAAGATCCTCCGCATCACCGGACTGACCAGAGTCTTCGCCATCTTCGAGTCGGTCGAGGCCGCGCTGGCCGCGGAGGGCTGACGACTCGATCGTCGAGCGTGACGTTTCCGCCGCGACCCGCGTCACAGTCCGCGGACGTGGGCCCGAACCAGGACCCGATGTCGTGAAAGCGTTACTTACTCAGTAGACTCCGGCGCGATACGCGCTGGCCGAGCGCGGTCGAACACGACCTTCCCTCCCTTTCGGGAGGCCTGTCGTCGCACGTTTTTGCTGCATCAACAAAGGAGAACGAATGTCCGGGCCCACCCTCGCCGCAGTAGGCGATGGCTCTTTGTCGGGCGGCAACATCACCTTCGTCATCGTCGTGGCGGCGATCGCCCTGGTCGCGCTCGGGATGGCGGCGCTCTTCCGGAGCGAGGTGCTGGCCGCCAGCGAAGGCACCCCCAACATGCAGACGATCGCGCAAGGGGTGCAAGAGGGCGCCGCCGCCTACCTGGCGCGCCAGTTCAAGACGCTGGCCATCTTCGCCGTCCTGGCGTTCGCCGTGCTCTTCGTCCTCCCGGGGGACGTGGGGGTGCGGATCGGGCGGTCTCTCTTCTTCCTGGTGGGTGCGGGTTTCTCGGCGGCCATCGGATATCTGGGCATGTGGCTCGCCGTACGGGCGAACGTACGGGTGGCTGCGGCCGCCCGGGAAGGCGGCCGCGATCCCGCGATGAGGATCGCCTTCCGAACCGGCGGTGTGGTCGGAATGGCCACCGTCGGCCTGGGCCTCCTCGGCGCGGCCATGGTGGTGCTGATCTACAAGGGCGACGCGCCCGCCGTACTCGAGGGCTTCGGCTTCGGCGCCGCCCTGCTTGCGATGTTCATGCGTGTTGGTGGCGGTATCTTCACCAAGGCGGCCGACGTGGGTGCCGACCTGGTCGGCAAGATCGAGAAGGGCATCCCCGAGGACGACCCGCGCAACGCCGCGACCATCGCGGACAACGTCGGGGACAACGTCGGCGACTGCGCGGGCATGGCGGCCGACCTCTTCGAGTCGTACGCCGTCGTACTCGTCGCCGCCCTGATCCTGGGGCACGCCACGTTCGGTGAAGAGGGCCTGGTGTTCCCGCTGATCGTGCCGGCGATCGGCGCGTTGACCGCGATCCTCGGTGTCTACATCACCCGGCCGCGAGCCGGCGAGAGCGGCCTCACCACGATCAACCGGTCGTTCTACATCTCCGCCGGGGTCTCCGCGGTGCTGTGCACGATCGCCGCGCTGCTCTACCTCCCCGGCTCGTTCGACGAGCTGGAGGGCGGTTCGGGTGGCAGCGCCATCGAGCTGCTGTTCTCCGAGGCGTTCCAGGGTGACACCGGGCTGGACGGCAACCCGCGGGTGATCGCCATCGTCGCCGTACTGATCGGCATCGCCTTGGCCGCGGCCATCCTCGCGCTGACCGGCTACTTCACCGGCACCGAGCACCGCCCGGTCAAGGACGTCGGCAAGACCTCGCTGACCGGCCCGGCGACCGTGATCCTGTCCGGCGTGGCCATCGGCTACGAGTCGGCGGTCTACACGGCCCTGGTGATCGGCGCCGCCGTGTTCGGCGCGTACCTGCTCGGTGCCGGCTCGATTCTCGTGGCGCTGTTCGCGGTGGCCCTTGCCGGCTGCGGGCTGCTGACCACGGTCGGGGTCATCGTGGCCATGGACACCTTCGGGCCGGTCTCCGACAACGCCCAGGGCATCGCCGAGATGTCCGGTGAGGTGGAAGGCGAGGGCGCCAGGATCCTGACCGAGCTCGACGCGGTGGGCAATACCACCAAGGCGATCACCAAGGGAATCGCGATCTCCACCGCCGTACTCGCGGCCACCGCGTTGTTCGGAGCGTTCACCGATGCGGTGTCCACGGCGGTCCGAGACGCCGAACCCACCGCGGATGACCTCAACGCCTCGTCGTTCCTCGACCTCTTCGGGGTGCTGAACGTCGCCGACCCGAAGAACCTCGTCGGCCTGCTGATCGGCGCCTGCGTGGTCTTCATGTTCTCCGGTCTGGCGATCAACGCCGTGGGCCGGGCGGCCGGGGCCGTGGTCTTCGAGGTACGCCGGCAGTTCCGCGACATCCCCGGGATCATGGAGGGCACTGCCAAGCCGGAGTACGGCCGGGTGGTCGACATCTGCACCCGGGACGCGCAGCGCGAGCTGGCGACGCCCGGTCTGATGGCCATCATGACGCCGATCGCGGTCGGTTTCGGCCTGGGAGTCGGCCCACTCGGCGCATATCTCGCGGGCGCGATCAGTTCGGGCGCCCTGATGGCGGTGTTCCTGGCCAACTCCGGTGGTGCGTGGGACAACGCCAAGAAGCTGGTCGAGGACGGTAACCACGGCGGCAAGGGTTCGTCGGCGCACGAGGCGACCATCATCGGTGACACCGTCGGCGACCCGTTCAAGGACACCGCGGGTCCGGCGATCAACCCGCTGATCAAGGTGATGAACCTTGTCTCGCTGCTGATCGCTCCGGCCGTGGTCGCATTGTCGGTCGGCAAGGACGAGAACGACGTGGTCCGCATCATCATCGCGGTGGTGGCGGCGCTGATCGTCGCGGGCGCGATCGTGGTCGCGAAGCGCCGCCCGGTCACCATCGGCGACCCGGACACCGAGCCGGCTCCCGTCGAGCCCGCGCCGACCACCTGATCGTCAGCGTCCCCGTTTTGCGTGGCGCGAAGTGGCTGCGAATTGCGACTCGGCGACCATTTCGCGCCACTCGACATAGGGCGGGCATAAACGGAGGCTTGTCCAACCCGGGTGCGCGAGTCAGGCTTTGAGCCATGCGTCGGGACCCGCGCGGTGTGCGCCGCCTTCGGTACGCCGCTGCGTGCGTGGTCCTGCTGATCGCCGGGTCCGCGGCCGGCTGCCAGGCTGGCGCGGGCGACGACGCCGGGTCTGGGGATCGGACCCCCTCGCCGACCGCGTCCGAGACCCGGTCTCCGGCTGAGTCGCCGACCGAGACCCCGACCGGAGACCGGCCCGACCCGGCGCGTACACCGGCCAGTCCGCCGAGCAGCACGACGCACACTCCACCGCCGACGTCGCCACCGGATACGGTTCCGGCGCGCTTTCGCGCGGCCAAGGCCCTGCAGACGGTTCGTAGGCTGGCCGGCGAGATCGGGCCCCGTGAGGCGACGACGTCGGCGTACCGCACCGCCGCCAGGGTGGTGGAGCGGCGCCTGCGCCGGCTCGGGTACGACGTCCGCGGTCAGCAGCTCCGGGTGCCGGAGGGCGTGTCGTGGGGTGTACCGGTGCCCGCGGGACGAACGCGGAACGTGGTCGCCACTGAGGCCGGTTTCGACGTGACCCGGCCACATCTGGTCGTCGGGGCGCATCTCGACACCGTGCCCCAGGCCCCGGGCGCCGAGGACAACGCGTCCGGTGTCGCGGTCCTGCTCGAGCTCGCCGCGATGGCGGCCGGTGCGGAGACCCGGCTGCCGGTCGTCTTCGTGGCCTTCGGCGCCGAGGAGCCGAGGGGCGAGGGTGACGCGATGCATCACTTCGGGTCGCAGACATTGGTCCGGCGGATGTCCGAGGGGGAGCGGGCCGCGGTCCATGCGATGGTCTCGCTGGACCGCGTCGGCGTCGGCGGGGTCGTGCCGGTCTGTACGGGCGGGCTGTCGCCGCCGCTGGTGCGCGCAGCCTTGGTCGGGGCCGGGCGGGCGGTCGGCGTATCCACCCAGGTGTGCGCGGACAACCAGTCGAGCGATCACTGGTCCTTCGAGAAGGCGGGTGTTCCCGCGGCCCGGCTGGGGAGCACGCCGTACGCCGCCTATCACAGCCCGGACGATCTCCCCGGCGTTGTACGGCAAGACCAGCTCGAACGTGTCGGCCGCCTGATGTGGGAATGGATGCGGGAGTAGCTATCAGCGCACGGTGGGCGGTACGCCGAGGTGGGCGACGATCTGACGCCCGGCCGCTCCGTGCAGGGGACGCGGAGCGAAGTCGTCACCGATGAGGTACGGCGAGAAGCGAACCGAGCGCAATCGGGTGCCGACGAATCGCAGCTCAGCCAGGACTCCCTCTTGCGTCTCCCGGGAAAAATCCATGTCGAAAACGAAATTTCCAAGCGAGTGTACGATCAGCCGACCTCGGTGCCGCTGCACGCGCTGCACCCAGTGCGGATGCCCTCCGACGACGATGTCGGCACCGGCGTCGATCAGGGCGGCGCCGACCCGGCGCTGGTCGGGCACCGGCTCGTACGTGTACTGGTCCCCCCAGTGCGGCAGCACGATCACCACATCGGCGCGGTCACCGAGCCGGCGCACGGTGCGGGTGGCGAGGCGGAGGTCGGCGGGGTTCAGCGGCCCGGTTCGCGGCTGCATGCGTACCTGCGCGGCGCCGGGAGACGTCGGCGTCGCCGGTGGGGTCTCCCCGATGGCGTTGAACGCGACGAAGCCGAATCGCACGCCGTTCCGTTCGATCACCACCGGGCGCCAGGCTCCGGAGCGGTTCCGCCCGGCGCCCAGCCGGGCGATCGAGCTGTTCTCGATTCGGTGCAGCGTCTGCCGCAGCGCGTGGTCGCCGTAGTCGCCGGTGTGGTTGTTGGCCAGCGACAGGACGTCGAAGCCCGCGTCCTCGAGGCCGTGGAGCACGCGAGGGTCGGCCGCGAACGAGTCGGTACCCTGTCGCGGCGCGCCTTCGTCCGACAGCGTGCTCTCCAGGTTGCCGACGGTGATGTCGGCGGCGGCCAGCCGGTCCTGCATCGGACGCAGCGGTGCGGCCGCATCGCCGGCCGCGGCGGCGGCGTCGCCCACCCGGCGCCCGAGCATGATGTCGCCGACGATGGTCACCGAGGTCCTCGGTCGCGGCTTCAGGGTCGCTTCCGGTGTGGTGTGGGTCGGTGTGCTGACCGGTGCGGGCGGTGTGGTCGTCGCGGGGTCCGGGTCCGGTGCGCTCGATGGTTGCGTGGCGCTGCACGCTGCGATCGTCAGTGTCAGTACGGCGGCCACTCCGGCCGATGCCGTACGCCGCGAAAGCCCCACCACGCTCCCACTCTAGGCCGCGCCGCGCGACGGCACCGGACCACAGGAAGCGGCACCCTGTGGAACATCCGGGTTGACGAACCCGTTACGGTTCACCCGGGGTTTTCTCGCCTTGCCGCGCGCGGCGTACGCCGCAAGTGTGGCATCTGCGGATACTGCGTGACAAAGGAGCACAACGGAAAGTGACCAGCAGCGGCTCGAGCGGCGTGACCGGCCGGCGACTCGTCATCGTCGAGTCGCCGGCGAAGGCGCGCACGATCTCGGGCTACCTCGGACGCGGCTTCACCGTCGAGTCCTCCATCGGCCACGTCCGTGACCTGCCGCAGAACGCCGCCGAGATCCCGGCGCGGTTCAAGGGCGAGCCCTGGGCCCGCCTCGGGGTGAACGTCGACGACGGCTTCGAGCCGATCTACGTCGTACCCAGTGACAAGAAGCAGCAGATCACCAAGCTCAAGCGGCTGCTGAAGGAGTCCGACGAGCTCTACCTCGCGACGGATGAGGACCGCGAGGGTGAGGCGATCGCGTGGCACCTGCTCGAGGAGCTCAAGCCCAAGGTCCCGGTCAAGCGGATGGTGTTCCACGAGATCACCGAGCACGCGATCCAGGACGCCGTCGACAACGCGCGCGACGTCGACGAGCATCTGGTCGACGCCCAGGAGACCCGGCGCATCCTCGACCGGCTCTACGGCTACGAGGTCTCGCCGGTGCTCTGGAAGAAGGTCATGAGCGGCCTGTCGGCGGGCCGGGTGCAGTCGGTCGCGACCCGTCTCGTGGTCGACCGGGAGCGCGCGCGGATGGCGTTTCGGGTCGCGTCGTACTGGGATCTCGAAGCCAGCTTCGACGCCGGGGAGGGCCGCGAGCCGCGCACCTTCCCCGCCCGGCTGGCCGCGGTCGACGGCAGGGGGGTCGCGCAGGGTCGCGACTTCTCACCGACCGGCGAGCTCAAGAACGGCGACGCCGTCCATCTGGACGAGGAGCGGGCCGGCGCCCTGGCGAACGCGCTCGACGGCCAGACCTTCGACGTGCGGTCGGTCGAGTCCAAGCCGTACACCCGCCGTCCCTACGCACCGTTCCGGACGACCACGCTGCAGCAGGAGGCGTCCCGCAAGCTCGGGTTCGGCGCCTCACGGACCATGCAGGTGGCCCAGCGGCTCTACGAGAACGGCTTCATCACCTATATGCGCACCGACTCGGTGACCCTGTCGGAGACCGCGATCACCGCCGCCCGCAACCAGGCCCGCGAGCTGTTCGGCGCCAACTACATCCCAGACAGGCCGCGGGTCTATCAGAGCAAGGTCAAGAACGCGCAGGAGGCGCACGAGGCGATCCGGCCGGCGGGTGAGTCGTTCCGTACGCCGCGGCAGACCGGGTTGTCCGGGGACGAGTTCCGCCTCTACGAGCTGATCTGGATGCGCACGGTCGCCTCCCAGATGAAGGACGCGCAGGGCCGATCGGTCACCGTCCGCGTCGGCGCGCACGCGACCAGCGGGGAGGACTGCGAGTTCTCGGCGTCCGGCCGGGTCATCACCTTCCATGGGTTCCTGAAGGCGTACGTCGAAGACACCGACGCGCCCGACGCCGTACGCGACGACCGCGAGACCCGGCTGCCCGACGTGGCCGAGGGTGACCAGGTCACCATCGACACGCTCGAGGCGTCCGCTCACCAGACCAAGCCGCCGGCCCGATACACGGAGGCGACGCTGGTGCGCGAGCTGGAGGAACGCGAGATCGGGCGACCGTCGACGTATGCGTCGATCATCGGCACGATCCTCGCCCGCGGGTATGTCTTCAAGCGGGGCACGGCATTGGTGCCCGCCTGGCTGGCGTTCGCCGTGATTCGCTTATTGGAGAGGCATTTCTCCCGGCTGGTCGACTACTCGTTCACCGCCAACATGGAGGACGTCCTCGACGACGTCGCGGCCGGCCGGGCGGTCGGTCCTGAGGTGCTGGCCCGGTTCTACTTCGGCGGTGGCGACCTCGAAGGGCTCAAGACGCTGGTCACGCAGCTCGGCGAGATCGACGCCCGGGAGCTGTCCACGTTCGAGCTTACCGACGACATCGCGGTGCGGGTCGGCCGTTACGGGCCGTACGTCGAGACCGCCGACGGCACGCGGGCGAACATCCAGGAGGACCTCCCGCCGGACGAGCTCACCATCGACAAGGCCAAGGAGCTGCTGGCCAACCCGTCCGGTGCCGAGTACCCGCTCGGGTCCGATCCGCAGACCGGGCGGACGATCGTCGCCAAGAACGGCCGGTTCGGGCCCTACGTGACCGAGGTGCTCGAGGACGACGCACCCAAGGGGACGAAGCCGCGCACAGCCTCGCTGTTCAAGTCGATGAGTCTCGAGACCGTGACCCTCGATGACGCCGTGCGGCTGCTCACCCTCCCGCGAAGTCTCGGCACCGATCCCGAGACCGAGGAGGAGATCCTCGCGGCCAACGGCAGATACGGCCCGTATTTGCGACGTGGCAAGGAATCCCGCTCGCTCGAATCCGAGGACCAACTGTTCACGATCACCCCCGACGAGGCGATCGCGCTACTGCGCGAGCCGAAGCGTCGGGGGGGCCGTACGGCGTCCGCCCCCCTGCGTGAGCTCGGCGACGACCCCGAGACCAAGCGGCCGGTCGTGGTCAAGGACGGCCGGTTCGGCCCGTACGTCACCGACGGTGAGACCAACGCGACGTTGCGCCGGGACGACACGGTCGAAGACATCTCGTTGTTGCGGGCGGCCGAGCTGCTGGCCGAGAAGCGCGCCAAGGGCCCGACTCGGAACCGGCGTACGACGAAGAAGACCGCCGCCAAGAAGACGGCGAGGAAGTCCGCCACCAAGAAGGCGGCGAAGAAGACCGCCGCCAAGAGGACCGCGAAGAAGACCACGGCCAAGAAGACCGCCCAGAAGAAGGACGCGGGAGAGTAGGGCGCACCCGCATAGCGTCGCCGATCGGCGATAGCGCCCCTTTAGGCTGATTGTGTGTCTCACGAGCCCACACCGGACGATCTGGTCGCGGAGCCCACGCACTCGATGATGGCCGTCCTCCGGCTGCGGGCGTTCCGGCGGCTGTGGGTCGGCCTCGGCCTGTCCAGCCTCGGCGACTGGCTCGGCCTGCTGGCGCTCACCGCCATGGCCGGAACCCTTGCCGGTGGCGGGTATGCCGCGCAGAACTTCGCGGTCGCCGGCGTGCTGCTGCTGCGGGTGCTGCCGGCCGTGGTCATGGGCCCGATCGCGGGCTATGTCGCCGACCGGCTGGACCGGCGGTGGACGCTGGTGGCCGGGGACGTCATCCGCTGCGGGCTGTTCGCGTCGATCCCCCTGGTGGGAACGCTGTGGTGGGTCTTCGTCGTGACCGTGCTCGTCGAGACGGTCAGCCTGGTGTGGCTGCCGGCCAAGGACGCCACGGTGCCGAATCTCGTACCGCGGGAGCGACTGGAGGCGGCCAACCAGCTCTCCTTCGGGACGATGTTCGGGTCCGCGCTGCCGGCCGCCGCGCTGTTCACCTTGCTGACGAAGTGGACGCAGAACCTCAACTCGCTCTTCCCGGACACCGCGATCGATCCGATCGACGTGGCGATCTACTGCAACGCGCTGAGCTACCTGGTGTCGGGCATCGTCATCGTCACCCTGCACGAGATTCCCCGGGGCTCGGCGATCGCTCCGGAGGATCACCAGAGCGTCTGGCGCACCGTCATCGAGGGCTGGGCGTACGTCGGCCAGACCAAGTTCCTGCGCGGCCTCCTGCTGGGCATCTTCGGCGCGTTCGGCGCGGGCGGCGTGGTGATCGGCGTCGGCCGGGTCTTCGTCCGCGATCTGGAGGGCGGTGACCCGGCGTACGGCGTTCTCTTCGGCTCGATCTTCCTGGGCCTCGCACTCGGAGTGTGGGTCGGCCCGCGGATGCTGAAGGGGTTGTCGAGGCGGCGACTGTTCGGGCTGTCGCTCACGGTCGCCGGACTGCTGCTCGGCACCTTGGCTCTGGTCCCCGAGTTCGCCCTCGTCACGATTCTCACGGTGGCGCTGGGATTCTGTGCCGGCATCACCTGGATCACCGGCTACACCCTGGTCGGCCTGGAGGTGGAGGATGCCGTCCGCGGCCGCACGTTCGCGTTCGTGAACTCCATGATCCGGCTGGTGCTCGCCCTGGTGCTGGCCACCGCGCCACTGGTCGCCGGCCTGATCGGCACACACACCCTGGAGCTGACCGAGGAGATCAGCTGGGAGTATCACGGCGCGGCCGCTACGCTCTTCATCGCGGCGGTCATCGCGACCGCTGTCGGGGTCACCGCGTACCGTCATATGGATGATCGCCGGGGTGTGCCGCTCCATCAAGACCTCCGCAAGGCTTTCGCGGGGCCGTCGGGTCAGTACGCCGCTCGCGGGCTCTTCGTCGCTCTGGAAGGGGGCGAGGGCAGCGGCAAGTCCACCCAGGCGCGGCTGCTCGCAGAGTGGCTGGAGCGAGAGGGGTATCGCGTGGTCCTGACCCGGGAGCCCGGCGACACCAAGGTCGGTTCCACCCTGCGCGACATCGTGCTCGACCCGGCGACCGGCCACCTGTCGCCGCGCACCGAGGCTCTGCTCTACGCCGCCGACAAGGCCGAGCACGTCGACAAGGTGATCATCCCCGCGCTGGATCAGGGCGCGGTGGTGATCACCGATCGGTACGTCGACTCGACGCTGGCGTACCAGGGCGCCGGGCGGGAGCTGCTGCTGGAGGACGTCGAGCGGGTCGCCCGCTGGTCCACGGCGGAGCTGCGGCCGCACCTGACGGTCCTGCTCGACCTGCCTCCGGACCAGGGTCTCGGCCGGTTCACCGGTCCCGACCGGCTGGAGGCCGAGCCGCTGGAGTTCCATCAGCGGGTACGCGCGTCGTACCGCACGCTCGCCTCAGCCGACGCGGAGCACTACGCCATGATCGATGCGGCACGCCCGCCGGAGGAGATCGCCGAGTCCATCCGGCGCCGGGTGCGGCCGCTGCTGTCCGACGTCGCGCGCGGTGCTCCCGCGGCCAGATCGGAGGCGCCCACCGCACCCGCCACGGTGCCGACGGCGACGCCGCGTGCCGATCGGGAGGGAGACGACTCGTGACCGTCGAAAATCCGCCGGTCGGCCGGCAGGGCGTGTGGGCCGACCTCGTCGGCCAGGAGCCGATCGTCGCCGTGTTGAGTATGGCGGTGGATACCGCCTCCGCGGCACTTGCCGGTGACCCGTCGGTCACGGGCATGTCGCACGCCTGGCTCTTCACCGGTCCGCCCGGCTCCGGCCGGTCCAACGCCGCCCGCGCGTACGCGGCCGCGCTGGAGTGCGAGCGCGGTGGTTGCGGGGAGTGCTCGGAGTGCCGTACGACGCTCGCGGGCTCGCACCCCGACGTGACGTTGGTACGCACCGAGCAGCTGTCGATCAAGGTCGACGAGGTCCGGGAGCTGGTCCGCAAGGCGGCGATGTCGCCGACCGGTCGCCGGTGGCAGGTGCTCGTGGTCGAGGACGCCGACCGGCTCACCGAGCAGGCCGCCGACGCGCTGCTGAAGAGTGTCGAGGAGCCCGCCGCCCGGACTATCTGGCTGTTGTGCGCGCCGACCATCGAGGACGTCGTACCCACGATCCGGTCACGGTGCCGGATGCTGTCGCTGCGGACCCCGCCCCCCGGCGCGGTCGCGGCCGTGCTGACCGAGCGGGACGGCGTACCGGAGGACGTCGCGACGTTCGCCGCGCGGGCCTCACAGGGGCACATCGGCCGGGCGCGCGCCCTGGCCGCCGACGAGGCGACCCGCAGCCGGCGCCGGGACGTGCTGGCCCTTCCGTCCCGGCTGCACGACATCGGCGCGTGTGTCATGGCCGCGGCCCAGCTGATCGAGGCGGCGGACGAGGAGGCCGCGGCGATCGCGGACCGGCTGGACCCCGCGGAGCGGGCCGGCCTGGAACAGGCTCTGGGCGTCGGTACCCGAGGGGTACGGGTCCGGGGAGCGGCCGCCTCGCTGAAGGAGCTGGCCGACCAGCACAAGACGCGCCGCAAGCGGTTCCAGCGCGATGCGCTCGACCGCTCGCTGACCGACCTGATGTCGTTCTATCGAGACGTGCTGATGCTCCAGACCGGTTCGGGCGTCGTGCTGGTCAACGAGGAGGTGCGCCGTGATGTCGAGGCGATGGCGCATCGGGAAAGTGCGGAGAACACACTGCGCCGGATCGAGGCCATCCTGGAGTGCCGAGAGGCATTGGAGGGCAACGTGGCGCCGCTGCTCGCGGTCGAGTCGCTGATGCTCGACCTGGCCCGGCCAGAATGAACAAGGTCCGTCGAGTTGTCCTGGCCGGCTGGTGTGCGCTGTGCGTGGCCCTCGCCGGGTGCGACGGCCTGTCCAGTGACACCCCCGAGGCGGGGTCCACTCCCACCCCGCCCGAGCCGATGCCGCCCGCACCGCCTGGCCTCCAGCAGTTCTACGACCAGGACGTGACGTGGGAGGAGTGCGAGGGGTCCACCGACTTCGAGTGCACGACGGTACGCGTGCCGCTCGACTACGCCCGGCCGGACGGGCGGACCCTGGGGCTCGCCGTCTCCCGAAGGGTCGCGGACTCGGAGACCGATCGCATCGGCGCGATCCTGCTCAATCCCGGCGGCCCCGGCGGATCCGGGATCGACTTCGCGCCGGCGGCCGTGAGCCGCCTGGACGGCGAGGTGTTGAAGCAGTTCGATCTCGTGGGGTTCGATCCCCGGGGGGTCGCGCGCAGCGAGGGCCTCGACTGCCTCTCCGACGCGGAGCTCGACGAGTTCCTGGCGGTCGACCCGTCTCCCGAGAACGCCGGCGAGGTCGTCGAGCTGTTACGGTCGGCCGCCGACCTGGGCCGGCATTGCGTCGATGCCGACGCGGGGCTCGCGGCACACATGTCCACCACCGAGGTGGCGCGCGATCTCGAGGTGATCCGTTCCGTCGTCCGGTCACCGGATCTCCACTATCTCGGCACCTCCTACGGCACGTTGCTGGGCGCGACGTACGCCGACCTCTATCCGGAACGGGTCGGGCGGATGGTCTTGGACGCGGCTCTGGATCCGTCTCTCGGCCCGGTGGACACCTCGCTCATCCAGGCCAGGGGGTTCGAGACCGCCGTACGCGCGTACCTGGCCAACTGCGTGAGCCAGGACTGCCCGCTGGGTGACTCCGTCGCCGAGGCCGCCCGCGGCCTGCACGAGCTTCTGGAGGAAATCGACGAGCAACCGCTGCCGGCCGCCGGCGGGCGTGAGCTGACCGTCAGCAACGCGATCTACGGCGTCTGGCTCCCGCTGTACGTCGCCGATCTGCAGCCACAGCTGACTCAGGCGCTGGAGGCCGCCCAGGACGGCGACGGCTCCCCGCTGCTCGCGTTGTCCGACTTCTATACCGAGCGGGGTCCCGAGGGCTACCAGGGCAACACGATGGAGGCGCTGGCGGCGGTCACCTGCCTCGAGCGGGAGGGGCCCGAGCTCACCGAGGAGCGGGTACGCAAACTCCTTCCCCGATTCGAGCGCGCGTCACCGACCTTCGGCGACGTCTTCGCGTGGGGACTCCTGGGCTGTTCGGGATGGCCGGTGGAGACCAGTGATCCGATACCGGAGATCGATGCGCCCGACGCACCGCCGATTCCCGTGATCGGCGGAACCCGCGACCCGGCCACACCATACGAGTTCGCCGAGGGCCTGGCCGGCGACCTGAGGTCCGGCGTGCTGGTCACGAGGGTGGGCGACGGGCACGGCTCGTTCGGCAGCGGAAATCAGTGCATAGCGGATCTGGTGAACCGCTTCTTCGCCGACGGCGAGGTCCCGGAGGACGGCGTCCGCTGTTCGTAGAACTTGCGGGCGGCCGCGGTTACGTAGTTAGGTTTGGGCCCAGGACCGCGTGAAATGGGAACAACAAAGATGCCGGGTCAATCGCCGACGGTTTACGTTCATATCGGGCTGGCCAAGACCGGTACGACGTACCTGCAGGGACTGATGTGGGGCAACCGCCGACGACTGGACGGTGCCGGCGTGCGGTTGCCCGGTCAGCGCCGGAAGCAGCACCTGGCCGCCTCGTCGAGCCTGTGTGAGCAGTCGTTCGACCAGGACCTGGCGACGACCGGCCCCGCGGCCTGGGACGCGCTCGCCGACGAGGCGCGTCGCGCCCCCGCTCGCGTCGTGATCTCCCACGAGACGCTGTCGAGGGCGACCGCGGAGCAGGCCAAGCATGCGCTCGCGTCCCTGGAACCGGCCGAGGTGCACCTGATCGTGACCATGCGGGATCTCGCCCGGCAGGTGCCCGCGCTGTGGCAGGAGCGTCTGAAGAACCGCTCGAAGATCCCGTACTCGCGCTTCCTGAAGCGGATCGCCCGCGGACCGGACCCGTTCTGGCGGGGCCAGGACGTCCTGGACGTTCTCGCCCGGTGGGGCGGTGTGCCCGCAGAGCGCGTGCACGTGGTCACGGTTCCGCGACCCGGAGCGCCGCGCGGGTTGCTCTGGACGCGCTTCGCGTCCGTGGTCGGCGTTGACCCGGCGATCGCCACCCGGGAGCCGAAACGAGCCAACGAGTCCCTGAGCGTCGCCGAGGCCGAGCTGCTGCGACGGCTGAACCCCGCACTGCGGAAGGGCACCCACGATCGGGGCACCTACTTCCGAGTGGTCAAGCGCCACCTCGCACCCAACGTGCTGGCCGGCATGGCGCCCCAACCGCGGATCACCGTTCCAGAAGAGCACCGGGACTGGATGCGGGACCGCGCGCGGCTGATGATCGACGGTCTCGCCTCCGGAGGCTTCGATGTCGTCGGCGACCTCGCCGATCTGGAGCCGGACTTCGGCGACGCGGAGTTCGTCTCACCCGAGAGCCTGTCGGCCGAACAACTCATGGAGCTGGCCGCGCAGTGTGTCACGGCCGTGCTGGTGCAGAACAATCGGCTCCGCGCGTCCGGACGCGACAAGTCCCCGGCGCGGCGACTCGCTAAGGTGCGCTCGGAGGCTGTCGAGGAAAGGTAGTACGGATGGCCGGTGCACCGCCCACCGTGTATGTCCATATCGGGCTCGCCAAGACAGGCACGACGTACCTGCAGCAGCTGATGTGGGAGAACCGCGAATCGCTGGCGAAGGCCGGGTTGCTGTATCCCGGCCGGCGCCGGACCGAGCATTTCCTCGCCGCGGTCGACCTGCGTGCGGATCCCAGTCCGCGCGCACCCGGCAGCCTGCAACCCGGGACGTGGGACGCCCTGGTCGAGGAGGCCCACTCGGCACCCGATCGGGCGGTGATCTCGCACGAATGGCTGGCCCGGGCGACCACGGCACAGGCTCAGCGGGCGGTCTCCTCCCTGGAGCCGGCCGAGGTGCATCTGATCGTGACCATGCGGGATCTGGCCCGCCTGCTTCCCGCGTTGTGGCAGGAGCTGGTGAAGAACGGGCGGGTGCTGACGTACGCCGACTTCCTCGGCAAGCTGTCCCGGGGGCTGGACCACTTCCCGGCCGGACAGAACGTGATGGGCGTCCTGTCCCGCTGGGACGCCGTACCCCCCGAGCGGGTGCACGTGGTGACGGTGCCGAGGCCAGGCACCGACCGCGACCTGCTCTGGGAGCGGTTCGCCTTGGTCATGGGCGTCGATCCGGCGGTCGCGACCATTCCCACCGAGCGTACGAACGACTCGCTGAGCGTGGTGGAGAGCGAGTTGCTGCGCCGGTTGAACCCGGCGCTCAAGAAGCGGTTCGCCGGCCCGGCGTACTACCGAGTCGTCAAGGACCGCTTCGTGGCCGAGGTGCTGGCGGGCACCTCGCCGCACCCGCGGCTGAAGGTGCCGGTCGAGCACCGGGACTGGATGACCGAGCGCGCCCAGGAGATGATCGACGGGCTCGCGAGCGGCGGCTTCGACATCGTCGGCGACCTCGCCGACCTGAAGCCCGAGTTCGGTGATCCGGTTGTCGCGGACCCGGCCGACGTGACCGACCGGCAGCTCTGGGAGCTTGCCGCGCAGTGCCTCGTGACCGTGGTCGGGGACAACCACGACCGTCGACGGAAGGCCGGACGCGCGCGTCGGCGCCGGGTGCCGAGGGTTGCCCGGCGGCTGCCGCGGAGGGTGGCGCGCCGCCTGCCGCCGGACGTTCGTAGCCGGATGCGCTCGGGGGTACGGCGCGTGCGCGGCGCGATGAAACCCTCGTGAGTTGAAACGCTCGGATATCGATCTAACATGCCTACGAGGAACCGATTGCCAGCTCAGGGGATCTCTCATGAAACGAGAGGGGCACACGCGTCGTCTCTGGATTCATATCGGCGCACCGAAAACGGGTACGACCTACCTGCAGGATTTGATCTGGAGGAACAAACCGCGCCTGGCCGCGGCCGGCGTGTACTGCCCGGGAGCCAAGCAGGCGCACCATCACCGCGCCGCGCTCGACCTGCGCCAGGCCGACGACCACGGCGCCCGCCGCCCGAACGCGCCCGGCTCGTGGGACCGGCTGTCCGAGGAGGTCGCGGCCGGGTCCGGCGACTGCGTCATCACCTCCGAGCTGCTGGCGTGGACGCCGCGCAGGCGCACCGGCCGGGCGTTCGCGTCCTTTCCGGGGCATCAGGTCCATGTCGTGTTCACCATGCGGGACTTCGTCCGCCAGATCCCGGCGGTGTGGCAGGAGTGGGTCAAGAACCGCGGGGTGACGACGTACGAGGAGTTCGTCGAGGGTGCGTTGCGCGGTGCGGAGAACGACCGGATACACCGGCGTATGTGGCGGGCTCAGGACCCCCGCCGGGTCCTCCGTGCCTGGGGCACGGCGATCCCCCCGGAGCAGGTGCACGTGATCACGGTCCCGCCCGCGGGCGCGCCTCCGGACGCCCTCTGGCAGCGCTTCTGTCGCGTGCTCGGCGTCGACCCGGCGGCCTTCGACACCTCGATCGAGCGGGCGAACGAGGGGCTCAACTTCCAGGAGACCGAGTTCCTCCGGCGGATCAACCTCGCGATCCCGGACCGCGTGAGCTGGGCGACGTACAACCAGATGATCAAGACCGGGATCGCACGCCACGTGCTCGGCCGCGGCGGCGCGCGGATCGCGCTTCCACCCCAGTACCTACCCGCGGTGAGGACCCGCACCGAGGAGGCCACGGCGTTCCTGCGCGAGCAGGGGTACGACGTCGTCGGCGACCTGGCCGACCTGGACCCGCCGGCCGGTGCCGCGTCGGCATCGCAGGACGAGCCGGAGGAGCAGCTGACCCAGCTGCTGGACGAGTCGGCCGCCGCGGTGGCTCGGCTGGTGGACGAGGTCCAGCGCAGCTGGGACGACGCCGGCGCCCTGCGAGCCGGGTTGGAGGAGCTGCGCCCGTGACGGTGTCTGATCGTGTCCGGCGGACCGCGCGGGCCCGCGGCATCTAGGATGTCTCGATGGCCAGCTCAGCCGAGGCTCCGCGGTACGACGGGAAGGCGCGCCGGATCTGGATTCACGTCGGCGCGCCGAAGACCGGGACGACGTTCCTCCAGGGCGTGCTGGGCAAGAACCGGCGCAAACTGGCGGAGGCCGGCCTGCTCTATCCCGGTATCGGAGGAGCCGACCATCACAACGCGGCGCTCGATCTACGGGGCGTCTCGTTCGGCACCGTTCTGGACCCGAATGTGCGTGGCGGCTGGCGGCGTTTCGTCCGAGAGGTCAGCGAGTGGCGTCAGGACGTCGTCTTCTCCTCGGAGCTGTTGGCCTGGGCAGCACCCCAGCACGTCAACCAGGCGTTCGAGGTGTTCTCCGATCACGAGATCCACCTGATCTTCACCATGCGCGACCTGGTGCGCCAGCTTCCCGCGGTGTGGCAGGAGTCGATCCGGAACCGCGGCCGGTTGACCTACGAGGAGTTCCTCGAGAGGGCGCTGACGCCCCGGGACGAGTCGGACGCCGGCCCGGGAGGCATGTGGTGGGGCCAGGACCCGCGGCTTGGCTTGGCGGTGTGGGCCGAGGAGCTGCCGCCGGAACGGGTCCACGTGGTCACCCTCCCGCCGTCCGGCGCGCCCCCGGACACCCTGTGGCGGCGGTTCTGCGAGGTGATCGACGTCGACCCGGCCGCCTACGACACCCGGATCGACGAGGCCAACGAGGGCCTCGGCCCGGCCGAGACCGAGCTGCTGAGGCAGCTCAACGCCGCGATCCCGGACGGCGTGACCTGGCCGACGTACAACCACTTGGTCAAGGCCGGCGTCACCCCGAACGCACTGGCCGGACGCGGGGAGAAGGTACGGCTGCCGCCGGACAGCCTCCCGAAGGTCAAGGCCCGCACCGATGACATCGTCGGCCACCTGCGGGAGCGGGGGTTCGACGTCGTCGGCGATCTCGCGGACCTGGAACCTCCGGACGGCGGTTCCCCACGCCCGCGCCCGGATCCCCAGCAGCAGCTGGACCGGGTGATCGAGGGTACGGCGGCCGCGATGGGCGAGCTGGTGCGCCGGGTGCAGCAGGCGCGCGACGAGGCGGCCGCTGTGCGGCAGGAGCTCGAGCGGATCCGGGATGAATCGACGGACGCGCAGTCGAGCGAGTGGGCCGAGTACCACGACTCCGAGGACCCGGACGCGCTGCGCGCGAGGTTCCCGGGCCACCCAACCCGGTCGGTGTTCGAGCCGCGTTACGATCCGGGCGCGGGACGGCATGCCGTGTTCCTCGTCCTCGGCGCACCAAAGACCGGCCTCGGTGTCGGTGGGGAGGTGCTGTGGGCATCCCGGGACGCGCTGGCCCGGCAGGGGGTTCGGCTCGCTGGCCGCGGCGCCCACGACCAGTTCCTGGCCACCTGGGACGTACGCGACCTGATGTTCGGTCCGGAGCCGAAGGCGGCAGTGGGTGCGTGGGAGTCTTTGGCCGCCCAGGTCCGCGGCGAGCCGGGCACCTGGGTCATCGCGCACGAGCTGTTCTCCCAGGCACTGGCCAAGCAGGCACGTAGTGCCGTGGAGTCGTTGGCCCCCGCCGAGGTACACCTCGTCTTCCTCGCCCCGAGCGTGGACCGGCAGGTTCCCGCCGAGTGGCTGGAACAGCTGCGGCTGGGCAGTAGGCAGCCGTACACGGAGTTCGTCTCCGCGATCCTGGACGACGCCGATCGGTCTCCGCACATGTCGGTCTTCTGGTCCATGCAGGACCCGTTCGACGTGCTCGACCGGTGGGGCGAGACCGTACACCCCGAGCACGTCCACCTGGTCACCGTCCCGCACGCCGGCGTGGAGACCCGCTCGCACACGTGGGAGCGGCTGGGTGCCGTGTTCGGCGTCGATCCGGACGAGGTGGGGTTCGAGGAGGAGAGCCGGGACGATCCGGGCGCCCTGGAGGCCGAGGTCGTACGCCGGCTCAACGTCGTGCTCCGTGATCGGGAGTGGGCGATGGCCGGCGGTCGCCACGAGCTGGGCACGACCACGGCGGCGTACAACGAGGTGGTCCGCGACCTGGTCGTCGACGACCTGTTGGCCGCTCACCAGGAGGGCGCCGGGGTGCCGTTCCCGGCCGAGCTGGAGTCGTGGGCGATCCGGCGTGCACAGGGGATCGCCGAGGCAGCGGCCGGTCGAGGCTGGGACGTCGTCGGTGACCTCGCGGACCTGCTGCCGGCGGTGGACCTCGGCCAGGTACGCCGTCCGCTCCCGGGCGAGTCGGAGAGCGACACCGTCCGGGCGGCCATGGAGGCGCTCGCCGCGGTCACCGGCCACATCGCCGCCCGGCGTGAGCGCAGGTTGGTCCACCGGCTCAAGGCGGCGGCGGTGAAGACCGCGAACAAGACCGAGGCCACGCGCGCGTTGCGTCGCCGGGTAGGACGCTGGCGCCGCAACTAGCCACGGGATTTCGCGGTGGCAGCTCAGTGGCGGCTCGGCCGGTCCAGTGAATGGTTGTCGAAGCTCTGTAGCTGTTACATCGCGCGTAACAACGGAACAGGGGACGTGACGTCTACAGAGCTCCGCGGGCCTTTCTCGTGTGCCCTCCCGCCGAGCCTGGTCGCAGGCGCTTGCTTCGGCGCCGTGACGGGCGACTATGGTGTCTCGCGCAAGAGCACGGAAAGGAATCGGGACTTCATGCCGAGCCATGGGCCCACGGTCTATCTCCACATAGGTCTTCCCAAGACCGGTACGACCCATCTGCAGAGTCTCGCCTGGCGTAACCAAAAGAAGCTGAAGGAAGCGGGCGTCGTCTATCCGGGTCGCATGGCGCTCCACTTCCTTGCCTCGAACGATCTACGCGGCAGGGCGTTCGTCGGCGACCCGACGACCCTGCGGCCCGGTTCCTGGGATGCGATCTCGTCGAAGGCGCGCTCGGCGCCGGATCGTGCGCTGGTGTCGCACGAAACACTGGGCTGGGCCCGCACCGAGGACGCCAAGCGGGCCATGGACTCGCTGGCGCCGGCGACGGTGCACCTGATCGTGACCGTACGCGATCTCGCCCGCCAGGTCCCTGCCGTCTGGCAGGAGCGGCTGAAGAACGGATCGACGGAGACGTATTCCACGTTCCTCAAGGCGATCTCGTCTCGTCCGGACATCAAGAGCCATCGGCGCTTCTGGCACAGCCAGGATGTCGTGGAGACCCTTTCCCGGTGGTCGATCCCCCCGCCCGAGCGCGTGCATGTGATCACCGTTCCGCCGTCCGGCTCGTCGCCCGACCTGCTGTGGGAGCGGTTCGCGTCGGTGCTCGGCGTCGATCCGGGTGTGGCCACGAGTCCCGCGCCGCGCAACAACACCAGCCTGGGGGTCGCGGAGGCCGAGCTGCTCAGGAGGATGAACCCCATCCTGCGGGAGGGGGCGGGTAGCCAGTCGGCGTACTCGCGCGTGGTCAAGGGTCATTTCGTGGGCAACATCCTGGCCGGTTCGGACGAGGACGACCGGATCGGCATACCCCCCGAGTACCGCGACTGGGTGGTCGAGCGCGGCCAGGAGATGATCGACGGCCTCGCGCGCGGAGGTTTCGACATCGTCGGCGACCTGGCCGAGCTGAAGTCCACCTTCCCCGACACGGAGTTCGCGGCGCCCGGCGACGTGACCCAGGCCCGGCTGCTGAAGGTCGCCGCCGAATGCGTGGCGGCCCAGGCGATGGAGACCGACCGGCTTCGCGGGCAGGCGAAGACCCGGGGTAAGTCGCACAGTCGGCGTATGCCGGAGGCTCGCCCGCACCCGGGAGCGCCCGTGCCAGCACGACCTACGCCGGCAGCCCGGGCGGAGATCCTGGCCGCGAAGGCGCGGAGGCTGGCTGCGAAGGCGCGGACGCGGGCCGGGCGAGTACGCCGCCGGCTGGCGCTGCGCACCCGGCTGCGTCAGCTGAACGCCGTACTCCGGCGTCGTTGACCGAGCCGATCAGGACCGAGCCGATCAGGGAATGAGGATGCCTCTCAGAAGTCGGCCGACGGTCTATCTCCACATCGGCCTGATCAAGACGGGGACCACCTATCTCCAGGGTGTGGTCTGGGCGAACGCCCAGCGGCTGGAGCCGGCCGGCCTGCGGTACCCCGGTCACGGTATCGATCACTTCCACGCCTCGATCGACCTGCGCGACCAGCCGTTCCTCGGTGATCCCGCCACCCATCGTCCGAGCGCGTGGAACCGGGTCGCCGGGGAGGCCCGGTCCGCGCCGGATCGGGCGTTGATCTCGCACGAGACGTTCTCCCGTGCGACGCCGGAGCAGGTGCAGCGGGCGGTCTCGTCGCTCGCGCCGGCCGAGGTGCACCTCATCCTGACGCTTCGTGACCTGGGTCGGCAGGTCCCGGCGGTGTGGCAGGAGCGAATCAAGAACCGATCGGAGGAGTCCTATGCGCGCTTTCTCCGGGACATCACCGGCCGACCGCGCAAGCGGGGGGTGGTGCACTTCTGGCAGGGCCAGGATGTGCTGGACGTCCTCCGGCGCTGGGATGCGATCCCACCCGAGCGGGTGCATGTGGTCACGGTCCCTTCGGCCGACTCACCCCGCGAGCTGTTGTGGGAGCGGTTCGCCTCCGTTCTCGGAGTCGATCCCGGGCTCGCCCGTACAGCGCCGCCGCGCAGCAACGTGTCCCTCGGTGTCGAGGAGGCGGAGCTGCTTCGCCGGATCAACCCGTACCTGCGCGAGAGTGTCGGCAGCTGGTTGCGGTACGAGCGCGCGGTCAAGACCCGATTCGCGAACGACATGCTGGCCGGGTTGGCGTCCGAACCCCGGCTGGTCGTTCCGGACGAGTATCAACCGTGGCTGACCGAGCGTGCCCGAGCGATGATCGACGGTCTCAGCGACGGCGGGTTCGACATCGTCGGGGACATCGCCGACCTGGAACCAGACTTCGGCGACCAGCCGTTCGCTGCGCCGTCGGACGTCTCCCCAGAGCGTCTTCTGGAGCTCGCGGGACGATGCGTCGCCGAGCTGATCGCGGAGAACGACGCGCTTCAGCGCACCCTCGACCGGACTCCGCGTGCCCAGATGCAGAAGGCCGGCCGCCGACTCCGGCGCCGGGTCGACGCCGCGTTGGGGTTCTCCCGACGTCCCTGACTCAATCTCGGCGCGAGGGGTCAGTGGGCTCGGGCGCGCCGGAGGCGGGAACGGGCGCGGCGACCGCCGGCCCGCAACCGGCCGCGGAGAGAGCCGGATGCCGTGGAGCCGGACCCGGGGGAGCCGGACGGGAACGACGCCGCGGTCGGAGGCAGCTCGCCGAGCCGGGCGCGCAGCTCCCTCAGCTGGCGCTTCTGGCGGGCTGCGATCCGGAGCAACGCGGCGATGGTGAGCACGGCGGACGGCAGCAGCCGATCCCCGGTGAGGTCGGTCCGGGCGGTGAAGTTCTCGTGGTCCTCCGGACGCGGGATCAGCTCCTCGAGGTCGCCGCAGACGTCGTACCCACCCTTGCGCAGCTCGGTCACCATCTCGCGAGACTTGTCGAGCGCCCACGGCATGGAGTCCGGAGGAAGCACGATCCGGTCGCTGCGTTCGGCGAGGGCCCGGTTGGCCAGGTGCAGGCGTACCAACTGGTCGTACTCCATGGCCGGGATCCGCGGCCTCCGCTGGGCGAGCCGCCGGTTGACCCGCCGGAGCAGCTCGGCCTCCACGATGCCGAGGCCCCGGTTGGTGCGCTGGACGTCGGTGTCGTACCGGTCGGCGTCGAGTCCGGTCACAGTGCAGAAACGCTGCCACAGGGTGTCCCCGGACGCGCCGGGTTGGGGGACGGTGACGATGTGGATGCGCTCTGCGGGTACGACGGTCGCCCACCGCCGCAGGATGAACGGCGCGTCGTGCAGTCCCCAGAACATCTCACCGAACGGCTTGGGCGCGTCGTGTCCGAGCTCGACGAGATCGCCGACGAACTGTTCGAGGGTCACGGTGTGGCGGTGCTTGAGATGCTCCTGCCAGTCGGACGTGAGCTGGCGAGCGATGTCTCTCGCGGTGAAGATCACGTGCACCTGCGCGGGCTCGAGCGACCTCACGAGGCGCCTGATCTGGGGCTCGGTGGCGCCGCCCATGATCTCGTGGCCGAGGATCACCGTGTGGCCGGGCCAGTCGCGGGCCCGCTCGGCGATCGTGTCCCATGCCCCGGCGAAGTCGCGACGTGACGAGTCGCCCCAGCCCCGCTCTCGCAGGTCGAGCGTGGCGCGCAGATGCTCCCCGCGCTTGGTGTACGGATAGAGGATGCCGTCCTCGGCCAGGTGCTCGCGGTTCGCCCACATCACCTGCTGCACGAACGTCGTACCCGTCTTCGGCGCACCGATATGGACGAACACCCGGCGCGCGGGCGGCTCATGCGGGGTTGGTCCTTCTGGGTGAGACATCATCCACCTGGTGTCGGGTTCAAGCGCTGACCTCCAGGGTGAGAGGCTACTGCCCATGGTGACCGGACCTGTGCATCGGGCTATCAGCGCCGCGGCCGGTCTGGTAGCGTCGCAGGCTGCCGGTTTGTACCGGCTGAGGCCGGTTGCGCCGGTCGTGTCGGCTGAGACCGGTTGCCCAATACAACACCATCCCGCACATATTCGAAGGTGAGCCAGTGCGCGTCGTACAACGAACGATCATCCGCGCCGACCAGGAACTCGACGTCCGTCCGCTCTACGTCGGCGGTATGTCCGCCGTAGGAAGCACAGAGTCCGGCTCGCGTCAGTCGGGAGAGGAAGAGGCCTGGTCCGAGGACGCGGAGACGGTTTCGAACGGAGCGGGTCTGCTCGCCGGATCGGCCGGTGGGTTCGGGATCCTCTCCGACGGTCATGCGGTCGCCCATCCCGGGCAGCGGATGACCCTCGGTACGTACTTCAACGCGTTCCCGGCGAGCTACTGGCGTCGCTGGACGAACGTCGAGGAGGTGACCCTCCGGGCCACGGTGTCCGGTCACGGCACCTTCCTCGTCTACCGCTCCACGTCCAAGGGGCATGTGCTGCGCTCCGCGTCGAAGTCGATCGACTCCGACGACCCGGTCGACGTCGAGGTCACCCTGCCGCTGAAGCCCTTCATCGACGGCGGCTGGTACTGGTTCGACGTCGAGGCCGCAGACCGTGAGATGGTCGTACACAGCGGGGAGTGGCTGGTCGAGACCGAGCGCACGACCCCGGGAACGATCACGATCGGGATCACCACGTTCAACCAGCCGACGTTCTGTGTCGACCAGCTGGCCGCCCTGGCCAACTCACAGGAGGTGCTCGACGTACTCGACGAGATCGTCGTCGTCGACCAGGGCACGCAGCACGTTCGGGACCATGAGCTGTTCACCGCGGTGTCCAAGGTGCTCGGCGAGCGGTTGCGCGTTATCGAGCAGGGAAATCTCGGAGGCTCGGGCGGCTTCTCGCGTTCGATGATGGAGGCCGTCGACCGCGGCCAGAGCGACTACGTCCTCCTGTTCGACGACGACGTCCAATGCGAGCCCGAGGGGATCCTTCGGGCGATCGCCTTCGCAGACCTCGCCAAGACCCCGACGGCAGTCGGCGGCCAGATGTTCAGCCTGTACGACCGGTCGGTGATGCACGCGTATGGCGAGACGGTGAAGAAGTACCGCTGGTTCTGGGGGCCGGCGCCGGAGACCGAGCACGGTCACAACTTCGCCCGCAAGTCGCTGCAGGGCACGAAGTGGCTGCACCGGCGGATCGACGTCGACTACAACGGCTGGTGGATGTGCCTGATCCCGACGTCGGTGATCCGCGAGATCGGGCTGTCGCTGCCGATGTTCATCAAGTGGGACGACGCGGAGTTCGGGCTGCGCGCCCAGGAGGCGGGGTACCCGACCGTGACGCTGCCCGGCGTCGCCGTGTGGCATGTGCCGTGGCACGAGAAGGACGACACCATCGACTGGCAGGCGTACCTCCATCGCCGCAACCGTCTCGTCGCCGCCCTGCTGCATTCGCCGTACTCGCGTGGCGGTCGCCTGGTGTGGGAGAGCTTCCAGACCCAGATCCGGCACCTGATGTCGATGCAGTACGCCCCTGCGGAGATGGGCCTGATGGCCATCGAGGACATCCTGGACGGGCCGAACCGCATGCATCACGACGTGCTCTACCGCGTCCCCGAGGTGCGGGAGCTCCGCAAGTCGTACCCCGACTCGCAGATGAAGCCTGCGCTCGACGAGTTCCCTGCACCCAGGAGGGTCAAGCCGCCGCGCAAGGGCAAGGGCCCACAGGCGCCCGGAAACCGGGTCGCGCAGCTCAAGGCGCTGGCGTTGGGCGGTCTGCGCCAGCTGCAGCCGATCCGCTCGACCGCGGTGCGCAACCCCGAGGCGACCGTCCCGCACATGGATCTGCGGTGGTGGCTGCTCTCCCAGCTGGACAGCGCGCTGGTCTCCTCCGCCGACGGAACGTCGGCCGCCTGGTATCAGCGGGATCCCGAGCAGTTCCGTGACCTGCTCCGCCGGTCCGTGACCCTGCACGTTCGGCTGTACGAGGAGTGGCCGAAGCTGGTGAACGAGTACCAGCGGGCGTTGCCCGATCTGGTGAGTCCGGACGCGTGGCGCAAGACGTTCGAGCAGTCCATGGAGCCGGGCCCAGGCGCCTGACGATCCGTTTTCCAGCCGGGCTTACAAATTCTGGCGTGTAGTCTGCGCTAACATTCGGGCTGCTTCTGACCGCGAAGCCGGCGAGCGGTGTTCGCGGCTTGCCAGTAGCTGCGGCGCATTCGGTGCAGCGACGGATGTTGTTCGCTGGTGTCGATCAGCATCTGCTTCAGTGGACGGGACTGTCTGCGCTGGATCTCCCCGCTCAGCCTCTGCTTGGTCCCGGCCAGCCGGTCGCGCTCTTCGGTGATCTGGCGTACGCGTTGTTCACTGGCGCGCAGCTCCAGCGTCGTACGCCGTAACCTGATCAGCAGCTCGGAGATCGTCTCCAGCGAGACGTCGAGCAGCTCGTCGTCCGGCACGGCCGCGGGGTCGCCCGCGGGCTGGTCGAGGTCCTTCGGGATCAAGTCGTCGAGATCGCCGGTGATATGGAGATCGGAGCTCTTGAGTTCGTCGACGATCTTCTCCGACCGGCGTACGATCCACGCCCGGTACTCAGGGTTCACCGTCAGCCGGTGCGGGTCGGGGCGCTGCGACAGCAGGCTGTGCGCGAGCTCGGTCTTGATCCAGCGCGGCACTTGTCCGCGGCCCTCTTCGAGCAGGCGGGGTACGGCGTACTTGTTCACCCGCCGTACGAGCTCGGCCTCGGCCGTTCCGAGTGACTCGTTGACGAAGACGTCGTCGGCCTCCATGTCCGATGGGTCGAAACCCACGATCGAGGCGAACTGCTGCCATAGCAGCTCGGGATCAGAGTCCGGAGGCGGCACGACCACGAGATGGCGATGCGCGCCCGGCAGCGCGGACCAGCGTTCGAGCACCCTCGGCGGATCCTGGACCTGGCGGAACCATGTCGAGCTCGGGCCCTCGGCCATGAGGTCCTCGACGAACTCGTGGAACGGCACCCGCCAGCCGTGCTTGATGTGCTCCTGCCATTCGGCCGGGATCTGCCGCATGAGGTCGCGTGCCGCGTAGATGAGGTGCACGTCGGCGGGGGCGAGGTAGTCGAGCATGCGTTGTACGGCGGCATCGTCGAGACCCGCGAACAGCTCGTGAGTCAACAGCGCCGTACCCGGCCAATCCCGGATCTCGGCCAGCAGCCGCTGCCATGCGGTGTTGGCGCGTGCCGGATGGCCATGCTCCTCCTCGAGCTGCCCGGTGAGGAAGAGTTTGGACTGGAAGTGCTCGATCAGCCGGCCCGGCAGGCAGATTCCCTGCTCGGCCAGTGCTGCCTGGTTCGCGAAGAGCCGTCCCTGCAGGAACGTGGACCCCGTCTTCGGCGCACCAATGTGCACATAGACGCGCTGCGCCATGCGGTTTTACCTCATCTCGGTGGCATCTCAGGTCACAGTACGACATCCCGCGCCGACCAGGGCACCTGGTTGCACGCAGGGTGATCGTGTTGTGCGTCTCCGATTATGGCGCTCTCGGGGACATGGTGTGGGTTGTCCGCAGTACGGTATGGCGTCGCCGGTCGCGGCCGCCGGTTTCGCCTAGCCCGTCCCGGTCCTCTACTATGGTCGCCGCATTGCGCCGCCTTAGCTCAGTCGGCAGAGCGATTCACTCGTAATGAATAGGTCGTCGGTTCGAATCCGACAGGCGGCTCCACCCAAAACCCCAGGTCAA
>WHTJ01000025.1 GCA_009377795.1 Propionibacteriales bacterium
GAGCACGTCGGCCACGGGCCGCGAACGGGCCGCCACGCATCCCGCGGCGGTGGTGACCAGCAGTACCCGTAGGGATCCGCAGGCGCAACGCGTCCAGACCGTCTCGCCGCCATCCGTACGGTGCCGGGACAGCTCACGGAACGGCCGGTCGTCCGGCCAGCCACAGAACGGACATCGGCTCACCTGAGGCCCCTTACCCTCGCTCCGGACCACGTCGTCGCGCGCGGTTGTGCCTCCAGGATGGCCGGGAATATCGTTTAGGACCAGGTCGAGTTTCTGGAGTTGTCCATGAAGGCAGAGCTACATGATTGATCTGCGACGTCTCCAGGTGCTGCGCGCCGTGGCCTATTACGGGACCGTGACCGCCGCCGCCCGGGCGATGCACTTCACGCCTTCGGCGGCGTCGCAGCAGATTCGCCAGCTCGGACGCGACCTCGGCGTCGTACTGCTGGAGCCGCACGGGCGCGGGGTACGCCTCACCGCCGCCGCGCACAACCTGCTCGCCCATGCCGACGCCATCGAGGCGCGGTGGCGGGAGGCCGAGGCCGAGCTGCGCGGCACCTCCGACCGGCTCGCCGGTCTGCTGCGGATCAGTGGGTTCCCGACCGCCATGGCGACCCTGCTCGCCCCGCTCGCGGCGACCCTTCGGCGGGAACACCCCGGGCTGACCGTGCAGCTGCGGGAGGCCGACCCCGCGGTGTGTTTCGACCTGCTCTTCAACGGTGAAACGGATCTCGCGGTGGTCGAGGCCGTACCGGAAAGCCCGGCCGCGGTCGACCGGCGGTTCGACCAGCGGCCTATGGTCGACGATCCGTTGGACCTGCTCGTGGCGAACGACCATCGGTTCGTCGGCCGCAGGCGGGTGACGCTGGCCGATGCGGCGGGCGAGCCGTGGATCACCGGATGGCCGGGCACCGCCTGCCGGCAGGAGGTGCTGGCCGCGTGCAGCAGTGCCGGGTTCAGTCCCTCGATCGCGCATGAGGCGCAGGAGTGGCCGGTGGTCGCGGCGATGGTGGCGCAGGACTTCGGGGTGGCGCTGGTTCCGCACATGGCCCGGTTCCCGCCCGAGCTCCCGGTGACCCGGATCCCGCTCAGCGGGCGGCCGTCGCCGTGCCGGCAGCTGCTCACCTGTACCCGGCGTGGCAGCCGCGGGGACCTCGCGATCGCGGCGGCGTTGCGCGAGCTCGACGCTCAGGTGGCGTCGTCGTAGCTCCGCGCACCTTGGACGGTTCGGGCGCGGCCCGGGCCGAGACGGCTAGGACTCCGGTTCCACGTCCAGTTCGGCCAGGCGGGCGGCGGCATCCTGGTGCTTGCTCTCGGCCACGCGTACACCGCGACCGGAGTGATCGAGCCGCCGGCGGGCCTGCCGGTCGGCCTCCTGAGCGGCGCCGGCCTCCTCCTCCGCGGCCCGCAGCGCGGCCCGCAACCGGCCGACCTCCTCCTCGGCGCGCTGCAACCGGCCGGCGGCCTCCTCGCGCTCCCGGGTCGCGGTCTCATGCGCCGACCGCGCGCTCTCCAGGGCGGCCGCGGCGTCGGCCAGCTTGCGCTCCGCGGTCTCGCGGCGGCGGGCCGCCAGGTCGGCCACCTCGGCGCCGGAGCCCCGGTCGCCGGCTCCGGCGGACCTGGGCGTACGGGCCGCGGACCGGCGCTGCCTGGGGTGCCAGGCGACTCCCGTGGGTTCGCCGAAGCCCGCGTACTCCGCGGGCCGGGTGAGCCGACCGGACAGCACCGCGTCGGCGACTTCGGGATCGGCGAGGCTGGCCTCCAGGGTCTGGCGTACCGCCGTGGCCACGTCGTCGCTCACCCGGTGTCCGGCGGCGGCGCCGAGCCGCCGGACCTGCTGGACGAGCGCGTGCACCACCTGGTGGCGTTGGCGGGTCAAGGCACGCAGCTCGTCGCCGCTCAGGTTGGCGGTGGCCTCGCGCAGGTCGCGGCCGAGGTCGATCAGCGGCTGGAGCTCCTCGGCCAGCTCGCGGGAGAGCCGGTTGATCAGCCAGGCCGACGTGCTCGGCTTGGTCAGCTGCTGGATCGCCGCGGCCAGCTCGCGGTCGCCCTCGGCCCGGGCCTCCTTGGCCCGGGCGTTGCGCGTCTTGGTGAACTCGTCGAGCGGCAGTCCGTACAGCTCGTCGGCGACCGTGTCCAGGTCCACGCCCCCATTCTCACCACACTCGGCGGGTCGGCGCCGCAGGCACGCGAAGGACGCGCGACATGCATGGGCGGGCACACTGGTGGAGTGCGACCCGAGCAACGCGAGCGGCTGGTGGCAGAGCCTGCATCCAGCACCATGACGATCGGCGAGCTGTCGAGACGCACCGGCGTGCCCGTGAAACAGCTCCGCCGCTACGAGGACCTCGGGTTCATCTACACGGTCGGGCGTACTCCCGGCAACTATCGGCTGTTCGACGAGTCCGCTCTGTGGTGCGTCGGAGTGGTCACGGGCTGGCGGTCGCTGGGCCTGACGCTCGACGAGATCGGGGAGCTCATCGACGTCTACTTGACGCGACCGGAGAAGAACATCGGTCCGCTGCTCGCCGAGCGGCTGGAGGGGGTGCGGGAGCGGACCGGCGTACGCCTGACCGAGCTGCAGCGGCTTCTGGAGCGCCTCGATGCCTTCGAGGCCGAGTATCGGGCCGAGCTCGACGGGGATGCGGATATCCGGAGGACCGATCCGCGATTCGGCGGAAACAGCGCTTGACCTTCCCACCGGTGGGAGATCGTACGGTCCCATTGGAGGTGAGGGGCATGGCTGTGATGGGGGAGAATCGGGCCCGGTTGGCTCGCGCGATCGGCACGTGGGGTACTGCGGCGCGGCTGTTGGTCGGCGGATTTCTGGCGGGAAGCGTCGTACTCGGCTCGTTCACCGGCGGCGGGACCTTCGAACCGGAGGCCTGGTTGCTCGGCCTGGTGGTTTTTCCGGCCGTGATCCTCGGCGGGCAGGCGTGGCGCGCCCACCGGAGCCCCGATCGCCTGGTCGCGCTCAGCGGACCCGTCGGCCATCCGTTCACGGCGGCGGTCTTTCTGGTGTTGTACGGCACCACCTGGTATGCACCGCCGATCGGGTTCGTCAGCGATGCCGCGCTGCTGTTCTACGGTGGGTCGATGCTGCTCTCGGCGTACCGCGGTTACGCCGGATGCGAGGTGTTGGCCATCTCCAACTGGTTGCTCCGCCGTGACGACCAAGTCGGCTGCGTCCTGTTCGACCCGGTGGACCGGTTCGAAGGCCGGCAACTGACGAGTCCACGTTCGTGAGGCACGCCTGAGGTCGGCCTCATCCCGATGCGCGTCGAGCGGATCGTCGTTCCGCCTCGGCCTTGACCGCGTCGAGCGACGCCGCCACCGTGGCCTGCCAGCGATCCGCGACCAGGTCGCCCCATGCCCGGCCGGCGGCCCACAGGTCGGTGCCGAGCTCGCCGGAGTAGTCCAGCCTGGTGCCCGTGCCTCGTACGTCGAGGACGAAGCTCTCGACCACGTGCGGCACCGGCCCGCGCACGAGCCGGAAGTCGACCCGCTCCGGGCGGGTGAGCCGTACCGTCTCCACCGTGGTCGCCCGCAGCCGTCCGCGGATCGGCGTGTAGTGCGCGGCCAGCATCATGTCGTGACCGCGCTCGAGGACACGGACCTTCTCCCGCATCGCGCGGGTGGTGCGTTCGGCGTACGGCGCCGTGACCAACTCGAACACCAGCTCGCGCGGCGCGTCGATCTCGACACTCAGCGGCCCGAGCGGGCGGGTACGACGGCCGACCCGAGATCCACCGGTACGGCGCCGGTCACCAGGCCGAGATACGCACCGGCGCCGGTAGCCGCGACCCCGGCCGCGGCCAAGGCCGCCCTCGCCGTCCGCATTGCAGCACCTCCCCCCATCAGGCCTTGAGCGCGACGAGCCGCTCGACGATCCCCGCCCGGTAGCGTTCGTGATCCTGGATCACGAAGCCGTTCTCGACCACGAGCGGGTACGGGCGCCGGGTGAGATGGTCTCCCGCGAACCGCAGGCTCAGGCGTTCGAGCCCTCGCTGTAACACCGTGATGACGCGGTTCGTGCTCACGACGTGGTCGGCCAGGAGGAGCAGACCGTCCGGCCGGAGAACCCGGTGCATCTCCGCGATGGCGCGACGCTGGTCCGGAATGTTGCAGAGGGAGAACGTGCAGACGACCGAGTCGAACGACGAGTCGGCGAACGCTAGGTCGTGGGCGTCGCCCTCCTGGATGGTCGCCGCACGACCGAGCCGGTCGGCACGCTCGCGTCCGATGTCGAGCATCTCGGGGCTCAGATCGACACAGGTCAGCCGGGCATCGGGTGGGTAGAAGCGCAGGTTCAGGCAGGTACCAGCGGCGACTTCGAGGACGTCGCCGCTCGCCCGCGAGCAGATCCAGATGCGGGCGTCGCCGAACAGCTTGCCCTCCCAGAACTGCATCTGCCGGTCATAGCGCGGAGCGTTCCGCCGCCACAGCTCCCGCTGCCGCTCCACGGCTCTCGCGATCTCGTGAGCGTCCCGCTCGGCGTCCATTTCTCGGCTCCCTCGATAGACCGTGCTCACGACAGGTCGCGCAGGGCGTCCTCGATGCCGCGATGGAACGTGGGATAGGCGTAGATCATGTGCCGCAGACTCTTCACCGGCACCTCGGCGTGTACGGCGACCGAGAGCGCGCCGAGCACCTCACCGCCGACCGGGCCCGCCGAGGTCGCGCCGACCAGTACTCCGTGACCGGCGTCGGCGACCAGCTTGATCACGCCCTCGTTGCCCGCCTTGTGTATCCACCCGCGCGCGGTGGTGGGCACCCGGGCGACGCCCACCTTGACGTCGGTCCGGTGCTCGCGGGCCTGCCGCTCGGTCTCGCCGACCGCGCCGACCTCCGGATCGGTGAAGGTGACCCGGGGGAGTGCGCGGTAGTCGGCGGGCGGGCCCTCCTGGCCGAGAATGTCGCGTACGGCGATGGCCGCCTGGTACGCCGCGACGTGCGTGAACGCACCCTGCCCGGTCACGTCGCCGACCGCCCACACGGCGTGCGCATCGGAGCCTGGGCCGTCCACTCGCATCCGGCCGTCGACGGGGATGGCGTGCGCGGAGGGGTCGAGGCCGATCGACTCGACGCCGAGCCGGTCCAGCTTGCCGCGCCGCCCGACCGAGACGAGCAGGCGGTGCGCGTGCAGTTGGGTACCGTCGTGGAGCGTGACGGTGAACCGGCCGTCGGCGTGCGACACCCGGTCGGCCCGGCTGGACGTGTACACGCCGATGCCGTCCGCCTCGAGCGTCGAACGTACGACGTCGGAGGCCTCCGGCTCCTCCACCGGAAGCAGTCGGTCGAGCGCCTCGACCACGGTCACGTCGGTGCCGAACCGGGCGAAGGCCTGTGCGACCTCGAGCCCGATCGCGCCGCCGCCGAGGACGAGCATCGACTCCGGTGGCGTCTCCGCCTCCATCGCGTTCCGGTTGGTCCAGTACGGCGTCCCGGCCAGTCCCTCGATCGGCGGGATCGCCGGGGACTGGCCGGTGCCGATCACCACGCCACGATCGGCCTCGTACGTCGTACCGTCGACCTCCACCCGACCGGGGCCGGTCAGCCGGCCCCAGCCGCGGACGAACCGGCCGCCCTTGCCGGTGAACCGATCCACCGCGATCTGGTCGTCCCAGTCGGTGGTGGCCTCCTCCCGGATCCGGGAGGCGACCGGCGAGAAGTCGGAGGCCACCTCGGAGCTCCCCGACATGGCGTTCACCCGGCCGGCCTCGGCGAGGAGGTTGCCGGCACGGATCATCATCTTACTCGGAATGCATCCCCAGTAAGGACATTCGCCGCCGACGAGATCCCCCTCGATGCCGACGACGGACAGACCTTCTTCGGCCAGCGCGCCGGCCGCCGCCTCGCCGCCGACGCCCATGCCGAGGACGACGACATCGGCCCGCTCGTTCATCGCAATTCCTCCACGTGGTGAGGCGTCGCGATGCGTGGTCGACGCATCGCCCGATGTCTCCGACCTTGGCACAGGTGGTCGCCGTACGCACGCGAAAGTGTCTGGAAGCGAACGGTGACCGGGCTGGGCGTGCTGAGGCGGTGAGCCGGCGGACAGGGACGCCGTCAGCTTCCGGCGGCGTCCCCTCGCCTCATCAGAAGAGCGGGTCCGTGATTGCCCAGCCGACCTGGCCCTCGGCATACAACGCGAACATCGTGAGCGCCCCTCCGGCCAGCCCGATGTCCTTCATGAACTGGATCATCTCGAGCTGCTTCGCCTGTGCGTCGGTCTCCTGCCAGAAGTTGTGCATCATGAGTGCGGTCGGGACGAGGAAGAGGACGATGAACAGCGCGCCGAGATCGCCCCAGATTCCCAACAGCACCATCAGGGCACCGACGATGATCAGCGCGCCGGAGCCGAGCACGGTGGGCTTGGCGAACGGAACGCCCTTGGACTGCGCGTAGCCGGCCATCCCCTCGGTCTGCGTGAGGTGTGCCATCCCCGAGCCTAGGAATACGAAGACGAACAAGATTCGTCCGATGAGTACGACGAAGTCCATGCCTACCTCCAGATGTGCCGCTCACGGGCTGAGCGGAACGGCTACCCCTTGGATGGTTGTGCCTTCAAGGACCCTAGAGCATCTGCACCCGATCCGCATGCAGTCACGCCGTCCGGCCGGTACCGGGTCGCCCGGCGGACTCCTAGAGCGGGACGTCGTACCGGATGACCTGGGAATCCCGGCGGCTGATGCCCCATAACGCCGATGGCGCCTCGGTGCCTTCCCAGGCGATGCCCTGGCCCTGTATCTCCGGCAGATCGGTCGTGGCGATCCATTCGAGCTCGGACCCGGTCGCCGGGATCTCCATGACGTAGGCCTCCGGCCGGTCGTGGCCGGTCAGCCAGAGACGTCCGTCCGGGCCCCACGACCCTCCGGAGTTGCTCATGTCGCCGAACCTGTCGAGGACCCCCTCGGGAATCGTGCAGGACTGGACGACCCGGAAGTTCTCGCTCATCCGCACTACCCGCGTGTTGTGGGTGTGGCCGTACGGCTCGGTCTCCCCGCCCGCTCGGGGCATTTCCCTGTCGTAGTTCGCGAACCCCGCCCACCAGGCGCCGTCGTGGAAGTCCAGCCAGGTCAGCGAGCCGCGGTTGATGCCGAGGCTGTGACTGGCGACGTGCCTCATCGTCCTGGTGTCGAACACCTCGATGGAGCTCTCCATCGGCCATTCGGGGTAGTTCGAGTGGGCGGCGTAGAGCCTGCCGTCGACGACGACTCCGCTGTCGAGGTGCGTGATGGGGCCGTCGGGGCGCTCGGCGAACCGCAGCAGCGGCGTGCCGGTGGCCCGGTCGTGCTTGGTGATGCTGCGGTTGTCCACCGCGTAGAAGAACCACTGGTCGACGGCGACGCTCTGCGTGGCGTCGAAGGCGTCGTACGTCGCGACGACCCGGCCGCTCAGCTCTTGACCGGCGCCCTCGGGGACGGGCGATGCCTGGGAGCAGCCCGGCACGGTCACCGTGGCGAGCGCGGTCACGGCCGTCACCAGGGCAGGCCCGGCGCTGCGGTTGCCCATCTCGTCCTCCGTGCCGCGTACGCGTGGGGAGTCGGTCAGATGCTGTCGCCAAGTATGTTGGCCCGGACGCGTAGTAGGTGGGCGCGCATGGCCTCGTGGGCCGCCGCGCCGTCACGGTCCAGCAAGGCCTCTGCGATGGTTCGGTGGTCTGTGATGTAGTCGAGCCGCCGCTGGGCGGTGAAGCTTCGACGCTTGAGCTGACCCCACTGTGGCTGGTGCCGGGCGGCATTGGTCATGTCGCAGATCTGCACCAGCAGGCTGTTGTGCGTGGCGAGCGCGAGGGATCGGTGGAAGGCGGCATCCCATCGCTCGAACGACTCGTAGCTGGGGTCGATCTCGGAGCCGGCCAAACAGCGCTGTATCTCGGCGATGTCGTCGCGGCGCGCCGCGGTGACCACGAGCGGCATGCTGGACGGCTCCACCAGCAGCCGGACGGCCATGATTTCGGCGGGGCTGCTGCCGCCGCCATTGGCCAGATCTTGCTCGTCCGGCTTGGCCGGCGTGAGGAACGTGCCTCGCCCGACGTGCCGGATCACCCGGCCTTGGGCCTCCAGGGTGGCCAGTGATCGTCGTACGACCGTGCGGCTCAGACCGGTGCGTTCGACCCACTCCCGCTCGGTGGGCAACTTGCTGCCGGGAGCCAACCCGAGCCGTGCGACCTCTCGCTCGATCAACGCCAGCATGTGGACCTCCTCGCCCACGGCCGGAGCCGGCGATGGCTGACTCACGCGAACCTCCGCTACCAATCGCACCAATTGCGGGAGGGTTCCAGACCCTTGCTCCGAAGGATCTTACCCCACTACGCTCAACCAATACGGCCCATTCCGAACCAATATTACGATTGGTTGGGAATGGGTTCAGCCGAGCAGAGAGGCACCATGAGGTTCGTTCGCTACCGGCACGGGGATCGCAAGTTCGCTGGCGTGCTGGAGGGTGAGCATGTACAGCGCCTGGACACCACCGGTTTGGGCGGTACGGCGGACGATCTGCTGGCCGTCATCCGCGTCTGGGAGGACAGCGGTCCCTCCGTGGTACGAACCATCGAGCCCACACTGCAGCTCGAGGACGTTCGACTGCTGGCTCCCATCGCCGATCCGGGCCGTAACATCTTCTGCGTCGGCAAGAACTACCGCGAACACGCCGACGAGTTCGCCGGCAGTGGTTTCGACGTCACCAGCCGCGGGGAATCCCTCCCGTCCCATCCGGTCGTCTTCACCAAGCCCGCCAGCAGCATCATCGGCCCCGGGGACCGCATCGACCCTCATCCCGGCCTCACCTCGGCACTTGACTACGAGGCAGAGATCGCCGTGATCATCGGGCACGGTGGCCGAGGCATCTCCACCGACGCCGCCTGGCGGCACGTATGGGGATACACGCTCCTCAATGACGTCACCGCCCGAGACCTGCAGCAGCAGCACCGACAGTGGTTCATCGGCAAGTCGCTGGACACGTTCTGTCCCATGGGGCCGTGGGCGGTCTCCGCCGACGAGGTCGACGGCACGGATCTGACCATCGAGAGTCACGTCAATGGTGAACTCCGCCAACGGGCGAACACCCGCGATCTCATCTTCGACATCCCCACGCTGATTTCCACGCTGTCGGCGGGCATCACCTTGCAGGCCGGGGACATTGTCGCGACAGGTACGCCAGCGGGTGTCGGAATCGGATACGACCCATCCCGATTTCTCGTGCCGGGTGACGTGGTCTCGGTGAGCGCGACAGGGCTCGGATCCCTGGTCAACGAGGTGGGTGCATAGGTGGAGTTCCGCGACCTAGGGAGGCTCAGCGACCGAGTGGAGACGGCGGCATGATCATCGAACAGAGCTTCACCGTGAGGGCGTCGCGAGACGACACGGCGGCGTTCCTCCTCGACATCAACCGGGTGTCCGCCTGCGTTCCCGGTTTCGAGGAGGTCGAGGAGGTCGAGCCCGGGCGGTACCGCGCCGTACTCGGCGTTCGGCTTGGTCCCATCCACGCCGCCTTCCAGGGGACGATGGCGCTGGACGACAGCGAGGCCCCGCAACGGCTCACGGCCACCGGGGACGGTCGTGACCGGGCGACGGGCAGCGTGGCGAAGGTGTCGTTCGCCGCCGACCTCACCGAGGAGCAGGCCGGGGAGACGACGGTCACCGCGGTCGTCGACGTCGCGCTGCGCGGGCGGCTGGCGCAGTTCGGCACGGGCGTCATGCGAGCCGCCGCCGGCGAGATGGTCGAGCAGTTCGCCACCTGCGCCAACGCCAGTCTCGCCGCCGTGCCAGGTACCGCGACCCCGCACGAAGCCGCCGGTGCCGAGATGCCCACCCTCGGAGCTGCCCCGACATCCACGCCGGCCACACCGGGCATCGCCCGGATCCTCCTCCGCAGCATCTGGAAGGCCCTCCGTGCGGCTGTGCGCAACCTGCTCTCCCGTCGAGGTCCGAGGGAGTCCACGACCACGGAGCGTCGCCCATGAGCCCGACCGCGTTCCACGAGCCGGCCGATCTGGCCGACGCGTGTGCCCTGCTGGCGGCCAATCCCTGGGGTGCCAAGGCGATCTCGGGCGGCACCGCAATCGTCCTCATGCTGCGCAACGGACTCATCGCACCGGAGTCATTCATCAGCCTGGCGCGCATCGGCGGACTCCGCGGGATCGCCGTGGAGGACGGTGTGCTGCGGATCGGTGCCGGGACCACGCTCGCCGAGGTGGCGGCGTCCCCGGCAATCCGGGAACACGCCCCCAGCGTCGCCAGCGCGTGCGAGCTCGTCGGCAACCCCCGAGTCCGCAACGTCGCCACGATCGGTGGCAACCTCGCGGAGGCCGATTACGCGTCCGACCCACCCGCCACGCTCGCCTCGGTCGGGGCGCGGTGCGCGGTCACCGGAACGGCGGGCCGGCGGACCGTCGAGGTGATCGACCTGATCACCGGCTTCTACGAGACGGTTCTCGAGCCCGATGAGCTGATCACGCACGTCGAGATCCCGCTTCCCGCCGGTCCGCGCGGTGCCGTGTACCTCAAGTACCGCACCCGCTCCTCCGAGGACCGTGCCTGCGTGGGCGTGGCCGCGCGCGTCGACTTCAGGGACGGAGCCGTCGGCGATCTCGACGTCGTGGTGGCGGCGGTCGCCTCGACGCTGCAGCGTGTGCCGGACCCGTTGGCGGCCGCCCGTGGACGCCGGCTGGAACCGCCGGTGATTCGCGAGGTGGCCCGCGGCTACGCCGATGCCATCGACCCGATGGACGACGCCCGCGGATCCGCCGGCTACCGCCGAAAGATGATCGAGGTCTTCGTCCGACGCGCACTCGAGCAGGTCGCGGGCCAGCAGCGGGGGAGTGGAGGGGGAGCTCGTGGCTGACGGGATCGGCCGTGACTACCGAATGCCGGACGCCGACCAACGGTTACTCGGCACCCTGCCGTTCGTGCTCGACCGGCGTGCAGCCGGGATGGTTCACGCCAAGGTGGTGCGAAGCCTCCAGCCACACGCCACCATCCGCGGCATCGACGCCTCCGAGGCGCTCGCGATGCCGGGAGTGCTCGCGGTGCTGACCGGTCGGCAGATCGCCAACGACCCCGGCATCGAACCGTACTTCGGTGCAATGCGCGTGGATCAGCCGGTGCTGGCGATCGACAAGGCCCGGTACGCCGGCGACCCGGTGGCGATCGTGATCGCAGAGAAGCCCCAGCAGGCAGCCGCTGCCGCGCCCTTCGTCGACGTGGACTACGAGGACCTGCCCCACGTCGTCGACGCCGACGATGCCGCCACGCCGGGTGCTCCTGTCATCCATGAAGACTGGCCCGACAACAACTGCGGCTCCTGGCGTTCTCGGCTCGGCGACTGCGACGCAGCGTTGCAGGGGGCGGACCACGTCTTCACCGGCGTGTACTACTCCCCGCCGGCCAGCCACGTACCCATGGAGCCGTACATCTGCCTCGCGGACTGGACCGGCAACGAGCTCGAGGTGTGGACGTCCACGCAGGCGCCGCACGCTGTGCGGCAGGGGCTGGAGAAGATGTTCTCCCTGCCGGAGGACCGCGTCCGGGTGCGGACCCTGAACCTCGGCGGCGCATACGGCGCCAAGGGCCAGGTCAAGATCGAGCCGATGGCGGCCTGTGCCGCGCGTGCCGTGGGACGGCCCGTTCGCATGGAGCTGTCCCGCGACGAGGTGTTCCTGACCATCGGCAAGCACGCCGCGCGTGTGGAGCTGACGACCGGGGTCAACCGCGACGGCCGCTTCGTCGCCAGGCGCGCGAAGGTGAACTACAACGCGGGCGCCTACGCCGTGACCAGCGTTGGTGCGTCTGGACAGGGTCTCACTCGGGCCAATGGACCGTACGCGATCCCGAACATCGCCGTCGACAGCGTCGCCACGTACACGAACACCGTGCCGAGCGGGCCCTTCCGAGGTGCCATGACCTCGCAGCTCGCCTTCGCCCACGAGCAGCAGATCGACGAGATCGCCGACGCCTTAGGTACGGATCCCGTGGAACTGCGGCGGCTCAACCTGCTGCGCGACGGAGATGTCTATGCGACGGGTGAGGCTCTGCACGACCTGCACTACGACGAGCTCCTGGACGACCTCGTCGACGCGATCGGGTGGGGGACGCCATCCGAGCCGGCGTCGCCGGGCAAGGTACGCGGCAAGGGTCTCGCGATCATGCTCAAGAACACCCTGACCCCCTCGCGGTCGGAGGCCCGGCTCCGTGCCTGCCCCGACGGGACGGTGCACGTCTTCTCCAGCAGCGTCGAGATGGGCCAGGGAGCGCACGCGACGATTCTCCAGCTCGTCTCGGAGTACCTGGGCATCTCGATCGACCGGCTCGTGATGGGCTTCCCCGACACGCGTCACACACCGTTCGACACGACCACCAGCTCGAGTCGGACGACGTCATCGATGGGGGAGGCAGTCCGTAAGGCCGCGGCGGACCTGATGCTGCAGCTCCGCTCGCTCGCCGCCAAGCGGTGGCAGGCATCGGAGGACGACGTCGAGATCAGTGCCGGTTCGGTGCGCCTGCGGCGCGGAGACGAGCCACGCGAACAGCCCTGGGAGGAGCTCATTGAGCAGGCCGAGGTGCCTGACGTTACGGGGCACGGCGTCATTGAGAGCGACTTCGGGTTGGCGCTCATGGACGACCCGCACGACGTCAAAGGGCCGGTGAGCGTCCACTGGCACCAGGGCGGTGCCGCGGCGGAGGTGGAGGTGGACCTGGAGACCGGCCGTCTCGAGGTGCTGCGAATGCACGCGAACTGCTTCGCCGGCAAGGTCGTCAACCCGCTACGGGTACGCCAGCAGAACCAGGGCTGCGTCATTTTCGGGCTCGGACCCACGCTGTTCGAGGAGCTGGACTACCAGGACGGCACGCTGACGAACCCGAACCTCTCCGACTACATGATCCCGTCGATCCTCGACGTCCCGGCCACGATCACCAGCACCGCGGTCGAGTCCGACGACCCTGGGGCCGAGCTCCACGGTGTGGGCGAGATGGCCCTGCCGGCGGTGTCGCCGGCGGTCGCCAACGCGCTGTTCGCGGCGACCGGCGTCAGATTGCACGAGCTGCCTCTGACCCCCGAGCGGATCCTGCACGCCCTGGAGCAGAACGGCCGCAACCAGCAGGAGTGAGGACGCACGATGACCGACCAGACCGCCCCGAGCGGGCAGGTTGACGTCAGGCTCATCGTGAACGGCGATGCCCACACGGTCGCCGTCGACGTCGACGAGACGCTCCTCGACACACTGCGGGACCGCTTCGATGTGACCAGTGCCCGGGGGACCTGCGGTATCGGGCTGTGCGGGGCGTGCACCGTGCTGGTCGACAGCAAGGTCGTCAGCTCCTGCATCATGCTCACCGCCCAGGCGGCCGGGCACGAGATCACCACCGCCGAGAGCCTCGGCGGTGGTGACGGGAGGCTGGCCCGCGTCCAGGAGGCGTTCGTCCAGCGGGGCGCGTACCAGTGCTCCTTCTGCATCCCGGCCATGGCGCTGACCGTCCACGCAGCGCTCGCGGACGACGAGGCGGGACGCAGCCGCGACAGCGTGCGCGAGTACCTGGCAGGAAACCTCTGCCGCTGTGGCACCTATCCAGAGATCCTCGAGGCCGTCACCGACCTGGTCGATGAGGCAGGGGACCGAGCGACCGGGAGCGATGCATGACCGGCACTGCGGCTGTTGTCCAGCCCAAGATCGCACTGAGGGACATCCGGAAGACCTTCCGCTGGACCGCGAAGGGCAAGGAGCACGTCGTGCCTGCGCTGGGGGGCGTCGACTTCGACATCAGGCCGAACGAGTTCCTGACGGTCATCGGCCCCAGCGGCTGCGGCAAGACCACGCTGCTGCGCATCCTCGCCAACCTGGCCACGCCGGACACCGGTTCGGTGCTGATCGACGGGCAGGAGGTCACCAAGCCGGGCCCGGAGCGCGCCATGGTCTTCCAGGCGTTCGGCCTGTTCCCGTGGAAGACCGTGCTGGACAACGTGACGTTTCCCCTGACGCTTCGCAAGATGCCGGAGAAGGAGGCCAAGGACCGCGCGCGCGAGCAGCTCAAGCGCGTGGGTCTGGAGCACTTCGAATCGTCCCACCCGCACCAGCTCTCGGGTGGCATGCAGCAGCGGGTCGGTCTCGCGCGGGCGCTGGTGACCGAGCCGGACATCCTCCTCATGGACGAGCCCTTCGGCGCGATCGACGCGCAGACGCGCGAGTTCATGCAGGAGGAGTTGATGAAGATCTGGGCGGACACGAACAAGACCGTCGTCTTCATCACGCACGATCTGGACGAGGCCGTCCTGCTCTCTGACCGAATTCTCGTACTCTCCCGGGGCCCGGGCACTGTCCGCCGGGTCGTCGACGTCGACCTGCCCCGTCCGCGGTGGGAGTACGACGTCCGCTCGCACGCGACCTTCGCCACGGTGCGCCACGACATCTGGCAGCTGTTGCGCGGCGACCTGCAGGCCCAGACGGAGGAGGAGGCTCGGGGTGGCCACTGACGTAGCCGTCGGCCGCGCGCGCAGGTTCAAGACCATCCCTGCCGGCCCGCACTTGCTGGCCGCGTCGGTCTTCTTCGGTTCCTGGGAGCTGTACGGCCACCTGGGCAACCCCCTCCTGCTACCACCGGTGTCGGCGGTGGTAGCAGGTCTCTTCGAGATCACCTTCGGCGGACCATTGCTCCCGGCCCTCTTCAGCAGCTTGCAGTTACTGTTCGTGGGCTTCGGTACGGCGTTGCTCGTGGGAACGTTGCTCGGGATCCTCATCGGCCGGTACCAGCTGGCCAACCGGGTGTTCGGACCCTTCCTCAACGCGATGTACGCGACACCCGACATCGCACTTCTGCCTCTGATCCTGCTGTGGTTCGGCTTCGGGATGACGGGGCGGGTCGTTGTCGTGTTCCTGGCGGCGTTCTTCCCCATCATGATCAACACCTATGCCGGTGTCCGCGATGCACCTCGAGAACTCCTCGAGGTCGCCTCGTCGTTCGGTGTCGACACGGAGGTCGGCCGGCTCCGCCGCGTCATCCTTCCGGCGGCTCTGCCGCTCATCATGGCCGGTTATCGCCTCGGCATCGGTCGCGCCGTCGTCGGCATGGCAGTCGCTGAGGTTTATCTACGCCTGGGCGGCTTGGGCACGCTCATCGTGCAGTACGGAGCAGCGTTCCGCACCGATCTGCTGATCGCCTCCATCCTGCCCCTACCCCTGCTCGGCGTTGGCCTCACCAAGGTCTTCGAGCGGATTGAGAACCGTTTCCAGTACTGGCGCAAGCTTTGACCACCCCTTCCCACCTAGGAGCTACTCGTGAACAGTCCACCTTTAATCCGCAAGAGCGCGGCACTCGTCACGGCGGCACTCATATTGGCCGCCTGCGGTGGCAATACTGACTCCGGCGACGCACCGGAACCGGCCGGAGGGGCTCCCGCTGGGGGCGACGACACCGAACAACTCGAGGAGGGTGCTGTCCCGCCGACCGGCGTCGAGGGTGGTCCCGAGTTCGACCTGTCCGGCACTGAGGTCGTGGCGACGACGTCGCCCCCCGGCGCCATCAACATGGGGACCTTCTTCGTATATAAGCGTCTCGAGGAGTGGGGTGCGGACATCGAGACGGTCATTGTGACGACGACGAGCGGTGTCCAGACGATCATGGCCGGTCGGGCGGACATCGCGTCGCAGGGGTCGGACGAGGTCGTCCTCGGGGCGGCCGAGGGCGCTGACATGGTGGCGGTCGGAGCACCGTCCACGGCGATGGACTACGTGCTCGTGGCGACCGAGGACATCGAGAGCGTCGAGGCGCTCGAGGGCAAGACGATCGGCATGTCGGGACCATCGGGCTTCGACGCGCTGCTGTCGCGGTTCTCCCTGGAGGACGTCGGGCTCTCCGGCAATGACGTGAACTTCGTCCAGATCGGCGGAAGCCCGGACCGCGCGGCCGCGCTGCTGTCCGGCCAGGTGGACGCGGCCACGGTCTTCCTGGAGGACTGGGAGGAGCTGAGCCGCAAGACCGACGAGCTTCGCCTCGTCCAGTACATGGCCGAGATCGTTCCGGAATTCCCTGCCACTGCGTACTTCGGCCAGGCGAGCTTCTGGGAGGAGAACCCGGACCTCCCGCTGGCCCTCGCCTGCGCCAACCTCCAGGCCAATGCCTGGATCAACTCCAGCGAGGACGAGTACGTCGAGTACGTGCTTCAGGTGGTCCCTGGAGCCACGGAGGAGGCCGCTCGGGCCATCTACCAGGGTGGTCAGGAGGTCAACATGTGGCCGACCAACCCGGACGAGGTGTTCTCCGTGGACGGCCTCGGTGGTCTCGTGGACGCGATGGTTGAGACCGGCGATATCAGTGAGCCGGTGGACCCGGAGCAGATCGCCGACGTGAGCTACCTGCAAGAGGCGGCCGACATGGGTTGTAACGAGCTCTGACGCAGCCCCTGTGACCCGGACCCCGACTGGAGAGAGTGAGCTCGGATGGCGATGACGACGCAGCGCACGGAGAAAGCGGCTACGTCTGCAGGGACGCCCGCGGGTCGCCGGGTCAAGGCCCTGCTGGTCACATCGCTGCCGCTGATCGCGCTCGTCGTTCTCCTCGTCGTGTGGGAGGTAGCGGGCAGGATGGCGAACCCCATCCTGTTCGCCCCTCCCTCGCGCGTGGCCGACGCCTTCGTGGAGCTGACGGCGTCCGGCCGGCTCCCGCAGGCGCTGTTCGTCTCGCTGCAGTCCCTGGCGGCGGGCTTCCTGCTCGCCTTGGTGACCGGTCTCGCGATCGGTGTCCTGCTGGGGCTCCACCCGACTCTGGCCCGGGGAGTGGAGCCGTACATCGACGCGATCTATGCCACGCCGCGCGTGGTGATGATCCCGCTGGTCATTCTGTGGTTCGGTGTTGGGTTCTGGGGTCGCCTGTTCATCATCTGGATCGGCGGCGTCGTGCCGATCATCCTGAACACCGCCATCGGTGTGCGGAACGTGCGACAGGATCTGGTCGAGGTGGCTGAGTCGTTCGGCGCCAGTGAGCGCCAGCTCGTCCGCCACGTCATACTTCCTGGTGCGGTGCCGTACGTGATGGCAGGCCTGCGCATCGCCGCCGGCCGGTTGCTCCTCGGCGTCGTGATCGCCGAGATCTTCCTGGACCTGACCGGCGTCGGTGGGATCATCCAGACGGAGTCGGCGTACTTCCGAACCGACAACATGCTCGTCGGCGTCCTCGTCTTCGCGGCCCTGGGTGTCGTTATGATGTGGGCATTCGACCTCCTGGAGAAGGCGTTCTCCGGCTGGAAGGAGCGTGGCGCCGAGTGACAAGTGCCGAGGACCTGCGGCGCGAGGTCGCGCTCGGATGCCGCGTTCTGGACCGCGAAGGGCAGGGTGACTTCATCTGGGGCCACGTCAGCGCTCGGGATCCGCAGGGGCGTGGTGCATGGCTGAAGGGGGCCGGCCTCGGCTTCGACGAGATCACCTCGGACGACGTCATCCTGGTGGACCGCGACGGTGGCCTTCTCGAGGGGGAGGGGCGTGTTCACTTCGAGTACCCGATCCACACGGAGGTCCTGGCGGCCAGGCCGGACGTCGGCGCGGTCGTGCACACTCACGCCGAGGCCGCCGTGGCGTTCGCTGCGACAGGCATGCCGCTACGGCCCATCGGACACGAGGGCACGCTATTCACACCACCGGACATCGCTCGCTACACCAAGACGTCGGATCTCATCATGAACGCCGAGCTCGGTGCCTCGGTGGCGCAGGCACTCGACGCTCGCAACGCGGTGCTCCTCGTCAACCACGGCATCGTCACCGTTGGCGCGGACGTTGCGACGGCTGTGATGACCGCGGTGATACTCGAGCGAGCCTGCCGGTCGCAGCTCCTGGCCTCCGCTTCGGGCCTGCCGCTGACGTGGACCCACGACGACGAGGCGCTGCGGAAACGCGAGGGGGTCTACGGCGAGCACCAGATCGGCGCTGCGTGGGTCTACCTCCGCCGACGCCTGGACCCCGACTCCTAGCCACCTGCTCCCGTACCTGTCCCGCCGCCGTCGACCAGTGGTGAGTACACCAGAACGTTCTTGATCGACTGGACGGGTTCACATCACGTTGGCCTGTGGAACAGGCAACGTTCCTAGGGTCCAGATCGTTCATGCCGCCCACCCACTGGGAGTCTCCGTGCGCCAGCACCCGTCCCTGCGCAAATGCCCTGCGCATCATTGCCGTGGCCGCGACCGCCGCGGCCACGATCGCCGTCGGGGCCGGACCGGCTCAGGCCGACCGCTCGAGCGAGAACCTGTTCCCGTACCCCGACTCGGACCTCACGCTCATCAACCATCGCGGCTGTCGCCGGGCTTCCCGGAGAACACGCTCGCGGCGTTCCGGAACTCGATCGCCATGGACGTCGACGTCATCGAGATCGACCTGCGCCCGACGAAGGACCGTGAGATCGTCATCCTCCACGACGGCACCGTCGACCGGACCACCGACGGCACCGGCCCGGTCAGCGAGCTCACCCTCGAACAGGTGAAGGGCCTCGACGCGGGCAGCTACGTATCCTCCGAGTTCGCCGGCGAACGGATCCCGACGTACGAGGAGACCCTCGAGCTGGTCAAGGGCACCGGCGTACGGCTGCTGCTCGACATCAAGGACGCATCGCAGGTCGAGGACATCGTGCGCACTACCGAGGCGTACGACATGGTCGACCAGGTCATCGTGGGACCGCGTACGGTCCAGGCGCTCAACGACTTCAGGGCGCTCAACCCCGACCTGACCTCCCTCGGTTTCATTGCCACCCTGGGCGACGCCGATGCCTTCATCGCCGCCGGAGTGGACTACATCCGCCTCTGGCCGGACTGGATCACCGGTTCGCGAGACAGCGAAGCCTGCCAGGCCGACTACGCCGCTCGGGTCGCCGCGTACGAGAACGGAGAGCGGGCACACCCCGGCTCGGCCTCGTGCATGCTCGAGCACATCGTGTCCCAGGGCACGCCGGTGTGGTCGACCACGAACGACCTGGGTTACGCCGCGATGGATGAATGCTTCCGCCTCGGAGCCACCGGTCTGCTCTCCGACCTGCCGGTCGTCCTCGACCAGCTCCTCGACGACATCGAGGACCAGCGCTTCGCGACGCCATCGACGACACCCGGCTGGCCGGCGAGGTGGATCGGGTCCGCAAGGACATCGGCAAGCGCGACGCCCAGAAGGCGTGCCGCAGGCTGGACCGTGTCATCGAGCAAATCTCTGCCGCCGACATGCCGTCGGCAACCGCCTCCGACCACATCGCGTCGGCCCGGGAGGTCAAGGCGATCCTGGCCTGGTCACGGTTCTGACCCGCTGACAGCCCACCTTCGCAGCGGGGTGTCGCCTCCCTGCGTAGATCCACACGCGCGTAGCGCTGTCCTTTGACCCTGACTTGCCCCTGCTAATCGCACGCAGATCCCACGGGCTGGTGATGTCACGGTCAAGTCCCGTGGCGTGGTGTACGGGGTGTGATCCTTCGTCGTTGGTTGGGTATGTCTTGGTGGTCATTGGTGAGTCGGGTCTGGTGATCATTGGCCTGTTCGGCCGTCGACTCGCTCGCGAAGGAGGTCGGCGTGGCCGCAGTGCCGCGCGTACTCCGCGATCTGCGCCACCAGGATGTCGCGAAGCTGCAAGTCCGCCCCGTCGGGGCCGAGGTCGGAGACGCCGGCGTTCCACGTGCCGAGGTCGGCGATGCCGGCCACGAACTGGTCGGTGAGCTCTACCTCGGCCCGCCACCGTCGCCAGGCGTCGTCCACGACTGCTGGGTCGGCGATCGCGCCGTTCCAGTCGCCGTCAGGGTCTTCGTCGGTGCAGTACAACTTCGGCGCGTCCTCGCCGGCCATGACCCGGCGAAGGTGTCGCTCCCCCTCGGCCAGGTGCCGCACCAGCCCGAGTAGGGACATCGTGGACGGTGGTACGGATCGTCGGGCGAGCTGCTCGGCATCCAGGCCCGCGCATTTCATTTCGATGGTGAGGCGGTAGTGGCGCAGATAGTCGAGCAGTATGCCGCGTTCGTCGACGGTCTCGACATCGGTTTCGCGCGGGTCGTCGTCCGGGTCGACCCACATGTCGGGATAGATGGTCGACTGCGTCCACCGAGTCATCGCTGGTTCACTGATGTGCTCACCTGAGACCATGTGAGCATGGTGGACCGCGCCGGAACCGTCCGCCACTGAATATTGGGCATCTTCTGTCGGGTTGTTAGGCGCTGATGGCGTCGGGGTGTAGGCCTTGGCAGTGTCCTTGCGGGCTGGCTAGCTGGCCGTGCTGCTGATCGCGGCAGGAGCGGGCTGTGAGCGAGGCTATCGCGAACCATACTGAGCCCGTCGTGAACGGTCGTCGCCGGCCATAGACGTCGCCGAGCACGCGCGGGCTGAGATCGTCTACGCCCCGGCGTGCCCGGCGAGGCGCATGCCGTCGCGGATGTTGAGCGACATGAGCGCGAGGTTGACCAGCCCAGCGACGAGTTCGATCGATTGCACGGTGACAAACGTGGTGCCGAAGTCCCCCCGCGAGGCGAGGCGGTCCAGGTAGATGACGGCAGGGACCAGAATGAGAATTCCGTTGCCGGCGATGAAGGGCATGCGGTGCTTCTTCGCGAGGATTCTTTGGTCGGTCGTACCTCGACCCATGTACGCTCCGGTCGCTCCGGCGACGGCGAGAGCTGGGACCAGGAGGAACAAGCCGAACGCGATCGCCTCTTTGATGAGAGCGATCTGCGACTCGGTGCCCAGTAACTCGATGCTGACCGTCGAGAGCCAGAAGGTGAGGATCGCGAGGAAGGCCGTCAGGGCGGCGGCCACATGGAGCCGTCTGATCATGAGCCCTGCTCTTTGTTGGGAGCACCCGTTTGGGCTGCTTCCAGGTTCGTGATGGCGCGAGCGATTAGCCCCATCAGCGTTTGCTTCTCAGCATCGGTGAAGTGAGCTGTGGCAATGGCGTTGGTCTCCTCGGCAGCCTGCACAAGCACGTCCTCCAGTGCCCGTGCCCGTGGAGTCAGAACGATGAGGGCACGGCGGCCGTCGTCGGGATCTGGGATGCGTTCGACGAGTTCGTCCCGCTCCATCCGCTTCAGCGTGTGGGCCATCGTCGACTGATCGATGCGGACCTGCTCCCGCAGTTCGGACTGCGTCACCCGGTCACGTTCGAACAGTGCCAGCAGTTGGGCGAACTGACCCGGAACCACTCCGTGCGGGAGGGTGCGTGTCCGTAGCTCCTGGGCCAACGAACGCGCCAGGTGATTGACCTGATAGCCGAACGACTCTTGACGCTTCACACTGCCTCCCAGATACATGGCTTGCCATTCACATTACATGGCTAGCCATATAAACTCAATGGCGCGTATGGGTCATGACAGCGAACGGGCCGCGCTGATCTACCAGCACGCGACCTCGGAGGCGGATCGGCTGGTGGCGAAGCGGCTCAACGACTATCTGTTGCGGGAGCGCGAGGATGCCGACGATGACGAGCCGGATGATGGTGCGGCGAGAGTGCCGGCGAGGGTCTCCTAATCGCCCGCAGATCGCCCGCCCGGGATCTTTGTCCGTTCGACAACGAAGCCCCAGGCGGAGAAAGTGTTCTCTGGCCTGGGGCTTTGCCGTGTGGAGCGGGTGACGGGAATCGAACCCGCACCATCAGCTTGGAAGGCTGAGGCTCTGCCGTTGAGCTACACCCGCGTGGCCGGGCGCCGTTTCGACGCTAGCGTGGGCCGCCGCCTATGATGACATGGCCAGGGCCGGATGGCCGATTCTGGTCCGCTAGACTCACCCGGCGCCGCGGGGCGTAGCGTAGTGGCTAGCGCGCCTGCTTTGGGAGCAGGAGATCGCAGGTTCGAGTCCTGTCGCCCCGACCGACGACCCGATCAGGTCGAGCATCCGGGCGATGCCACGCGTCGACAACCAGCCATGTGACCGAGGAGAGAGTCATCACCGTGCAGAGCGCCGTCGAAGAACTGAGCCCGACCAGCGTGCGGCTCACCGTCGAGGTGCCGTTTGAGGAACTCAAACCGAGCCTCGACGCGGCGTACAAGAAGATCGCCGGTCAGATCACCGTGCCCGGCTTCCGCAAGGGACGCGTCCCTCCCCAGATCATCGACCAGAGGCTGGGACGCGGCGTGGTGCTGGACGAGGCGGTCAACGACGCGATCCCGCGCTACTACACAGAGGCCCTGCGGGAGAACGACCTGACTCCGCTGGGCCAACCCGAGCTGGATGTCAAGGAGTTCGAGGACGGGGAGAAGCTGACGTTCACCGCCGAGCTCGACGTGCGGCCACACATCGAGCTGCCGGAGTACAACGGCGTCACGGCCGAGGTGGACGGCATCGAGATCGCCGACGCCGAGGTCGAGGAGCAGCTGCAGGCCCTGCGGGAGCGGTTCGGCACCCTCACGGAGGTGGACCGGTCGGCGGCCGACGGTGATTTCGTGACGATCGACCTGGCGGCGACCAAGGACGGCGAACCGATCGAGGACGCCCAGGCAGCGGGCCTCAGCTACCAGATCGGCAGCGGCAACATGCTCGACGGCCTGGACGAGGCGCTGACCGGCATGACCGCGGGCAAGGAGAACACCTTCACCAGCACGCTTGTCGGCGGCGAGCTGGTGGGCGAGGAGGTCCAGGTCCAGGTCACTCTGCAGGCGGTGAAGGAACAGCAGCTGCCCGACGTCGACGAGGAGTTCGCCCAGATGGCGTCCGAGTTCGACACCGTGGAGGAGCTGACCGCCGATCTGCGCGACCGGCTCCTTCGCGGCAAGCGGCTGGAGCAGGCGGCGGCCGCGCGTGACGCCGTACTCGAGAAGCTCCTGGACCTCACCGAGGTGCCGCTGCCCGAGCGGGTGGTGGCGGACGAGGTGGAGTCGCGCCGCGAGCAGATCCGTCAGCAGCTCGCGTACGCCGGCATGACCGAGCAGCAGTACCTCGACTCCGAGCAGCAGACCGAGGACGAGTTCAGCGGGGAGCTGGAGAAGCGGGCCACGGACGCACTGGCCGCGCAGTTCGTGCTGGAGGAGATCGCGAAGAAGGAGGAGCTCGGAGTCGAGGAGTCCGAGCTCACCGAGCACATCCAGCGGCGGGCCCAGGGAGTCGGGATGCAGCCGGCCGAGTACGCCGACCAGATGATGAAGGCCGGTCAGGTGCCCGCACTGGTGTCCGAGGTCGTCCGTGGCAAGGCACTGGCTCTGGTGGTGGAGTCCGCGGAGGTCACCGACGGCTCCGGGGACCGGGTCGACCTCAAGAACCTCCGGCCGGACGGAACGTACGGCGAGCCCGAGGCGCAGACCGAGGCGCAGGTCGAGCCCGCAGCCGAGCCCGCGGGCCAACCCGAGGAGCAGGCCGAGGAGCAGGCCGAGCCCGGGTCCGAAGACGAGCCGAAGGACGCATAGCCGGCTGTCCGCCGACGTCGCGGGTGGACCGCTATCGGGACCCTGGGCACCGAGCGCGCCGGTAACCGGGCGTGTGGCCGCGGGAACCTTGCGCTGTGGGCGAACAAGCCGGTGCACCTCTGGTATTGGCCGGGCTGGCCGCTAGGGTCGAGTACGTGAACCAGATTGAGATGAACGGCGGCGACTCGAGGCTTGGCCTGGATGATCACATCTACCGGCGGCTGCTCGGTGAGCGGATCATCTTCCTCGGCTCGGAGGTCCGAGACGAGAACGCCAACGCGATCTGCGCCCAGATGCTGCTCCTGAACGCGGAGAACCCCAAGCAGGACATCTACCTCTACATCAACTCGCCCGGTGGCTCGGTCGACTCGGGCATGGCGATCTACGACACCATGCAGTTCATTTCGAACGACGTGTCGACGTTCGGCATCGGGCTGTCCGCGTCGATGGGCCAGTTCCTGCTGTGCGCGGGGGCCAAGGGCAAGCGGTACGCCCTGCCGCACGCGCGGATCATGATGCACCAACCCACCGGAGGGCTCGGCGGCACGGCGTCCGACATCAAGATCCAGGCCGAGCAGTCCCTGCACATCAAGAAGACCATGTTCGGCCTGATCGCCCAGCACACCGGCCAGCCGGTCGAGCAGATCGAGCGGGACGCAGACCGCGATCGCTGGTTCACCGCCGAGGAGGCCAAGGAGTACGGTTTCATCGACCACGTCGTCCAGACCGCCGACGACGTCAACGGCGCGGCTTCGGCGGGCGACGTCGGCTACCACGCGAGCTCCGAGAAGGGGTCGACCAATGCCTGAGATTCTCCCCAACCTCGGGAGCGCCGCAGAGCTTCCCCTGCACCAGCGCACGGCTCCGTCGATGGACTACTACATCCCGCAGTGGGAGGAGCGAACCTCCTACGGCTACCGGCGGATCGACCCGTACGCCAAGCTGTTCGAGGACCGCATCATCTTCCTCGGCACACCGATCTCCGACGACATCTCGAACGCCGTGATGGCGCAGCTGCTCTGCCTGCAGTCGATGGACGCCGACCGCGACATCAGCATGTACATCAACTCGCCGGGTGGTTCGTTCACCGCGTTGACCGCGATCTACGACACCATGAATTACCTCAAGCCCGACATCCAGACGGTGTGCCTCGGCCAGGCCGCCTCGGCGGCGGCGATCCTGCTGGCGGCGGGTACGCCTGGCAAGCGGCTCGCCCTGCCGAACAGCCGGATCATCATCCACCAGCCGGCGCTCGAACAGGGCGCCTACGGCCAGGCCGCGGACATCGAGATCCACGCGAACGAGATCCTGCGGATGCGCGCCCTGCTGGAGCAGATGATCGCCGACAACACGGGCAAGAACGTCCGGGAGGTCAGCCGGGACATCGAGCGCGACAAGATCCTGACGGCAGAGGAAGCCATCGAATACGGTCTGATCGACCAGGTGCTGTCCTCCCGGAAGGCGCTCGAGAAAAAGACGGCCTGACGCATGCCGATCGCCACGGGCTCGACACGCCGCGTGTTCGCCGACGGCGTACGCGGGAGGCGAGGCTCGCCGGGGGGAGTGTGCTTCCTTGACCCTGTCGAGGGGGTACCGTCAGCATTGGAAGCTCGCCCGGTTCGCGGCCAGACCGGGCCCTGACCAAAGGAGACCCCGCAGGTGGCACGCATCGGTGACGGCGGGGACTTGCTGAAGTGCTCCTTCTGCGGAAAGAGCCAGAAGCAGGTCAAGAAGCTCATCGCAGGTCCTGGCGTCTACATATGTGACGAATGCATCGACCTGTGCAACGAGATCATCGAGGAGGAGCTGAGCGAAGGCTCCGAGGTTGGTTTCGACGAGCTCCCGAAGCCCCGCGAGATCTACGACTTCCTGAACTCCTACGTGATCGGCCAGGACTCCGCCAAGAAGTCGCTCTCGGTCGCGGTCTACAACCACTACAAGCGGGTGCAGGCCGGCGTCACGATGGGCAAGCACAGCAAGGACGAGCCGGTCGAGCTGGCCAAGTCCAACATCCTGGTGATCGGTCCGACCGGCTGCGGCAAGACCTATCTCGCGCAGACGCTGGCCCGGATGCTCAACGTCCCGTTCGCGATCGCCGACGCGACCGCGCTCACCGAGGCCGGGTACGTCGGTGAGGACGTCGAGAACATCCTCCTCAAGCTGATCCAGGCCGCCGACTACGACGTCAAGAAGGCCGAGACCGGGATCATCTACATCGACGAGATCGACAAGATCGCGCGCAAGAGCGAGAACCCGTCGATCACTCGCGACGTCTCCGGCGAGGGCGTACAGCAGGCGCTGCTCAAGATCCTGGAGGGCACGACCGCGTCCGTACCGCCACAGGGCGGACGCAAACACCCCCATCAGGAGTTCATCCAGATCGACACCACGAACGTCCTGTTCATCGTGGGTGGCGCGTTCGCCGGGCTCGACCAGATCATCGAGTCGAGGTCGGGCAAGAAGTCCCTGGGGTTCGACGCCATCCTGCACTCGCACGACGAGGACGAGATCGACGACCTGTTCGCCGACGTGATGCCCGAGGACCTCCTGAAGTTCGGGCTGATTCCCGAGTTCATCGGCCGGCTGCCGGTGATCGCCACCGTCAGCGCGCTGGACCGGGAGGCGTTGATCCGGATCCTCACCGAGCCGCGCAACGCGCTCGTGAAGCAGTATCAGCGGCAGTTCGAGATCGACAACGTCGAGCTCGAGTTTGCCGACGACGCTCTCGATGCGATCGCCGACCAGGCCATGCTGCGCGGCACGGGTGCGCGCGGCTTGCGGGCGATCCTCGAGGAAGTCCTGCTCAACGTCATGTTCGAGGTGCCCGATCGCGACGACATCGCCAAGGTCGTGGTGACCGGCGAGGTGGTCTCCAACAACGTCAACCCGACGTTGGTGCCGCATGAGACCGAGAAGAAGCGCGCCAAGTCCGCCTGAGCGGCCCAACCCGGCGCGCCGTTCCTTCAGTGGTGCCGTTCTCCGGTGGCGCGTTCTGGTCGGCGCCAGTCCGGTTTGTCCGCCAGAACGCGCCATGCAACGCGATGGGCACGGGCGGCGCTCGAGGCTCTGGCCGGTTGCCCCAACCGTCGCGCCGAGATTGCACATCTGGTCGACCAGAAGTGCAATCTCGGCGCGAACGGAGGGTCCGGGCGCGAACGGAGGGTCCGGGCGCGAACGGAGGGTCCGGGCGCGAACTAAGGGGGTCGGCGCTAGGGGAGCGGCTACGACGCGGTGGCGAGCTCGGCGTCGACGGTGACCTTCTCCGCGGCGTCGTCGGGGGTGAAGGTCAGCTCGCCGGTGACCCGGCCCGCCGCTCGCAGGTCATCCAGTGCGCGTTGCGCGAGCGTGAGCACGGCGTCCGTGCCGTGCACCTGCGCGCTGGTGACGTCGGTCCGCATCGAGACCTTGGCCTCCGACTTCGCTCCGCGCAGGCCGGCGAGCACGGCACCCACGGCGTCCAGCAGGCCCGGGTCGGTCGCGGCCGCCGAGCCCAGTTCGTCCGCGGTCGGCCACGGCTGAAGGTGGATCGAGCCCTCCTGCCACCACGACCACACCTCCTCGGTGACGAACGGCAGGAATGGCGCGAGGGCGCGCAGCTGCACCGAGAGCGCGATCGCGAGCGCGGCCTTGGCTGAGGTGGCGGGGCGGTCTCCGCGGCCGCCGTACGCGCGCTCCTTGACCAGCTCCACGTAGTTGTCGCAGAACTCCCAGAACGTCGCCTCGATGGCCTCCAGCGCGGTGGTGTACTCGTACCGCTCTAAGGCCTCGGTGGCGACGCGGAGGGTCACCTCCAGCCGGCCCATCAGCGCGCAGTCCACCGGGTCGCTGACCGCCGACGGCGAGACGTCGACGGCGCCGAGGCCGAGGACGAACCGGCTGACGTTCAGCACCTTAATGGCCAGCCGCCGGCCCACCTTCATCTGCTTCTCGTCGAACGGCGAGTCGGTACCCGGCCGGGCCATCGCGGCCCGCCAGCGCACCGCGTCCGAGCCGTACTTCTCGAGGATGTCGCTGGGCACCACAACGTTGCCCTTGGACTTGCTCATCTTCTTGCGGTCCGGGTCGACCACGAAACCGGAGATCGCGGCGTTCGACCACGGCGCGGTCTCGTGCTCGAAGTGCGACCGGACCACGGTGGAGAACAGCCAGGTGCGGATGATGTCGTGCGCCTGCGGGCGGAGATCCATCGGGAACACCCGCTCGAAGAGATCCGGGTCGCGCTCCCAGCCGCCGGCGATCTGCGGGGTGAGGGAGGACGTCGCCCAGGTGTCCATGACGTCCGGGTCGCCCATGAACCCGCCGGGCTTGCCACGCTGGTCCTCGTCGTAACCCTCCGGAGACTCGGAGGACGGGTCCACCGGCAGCGCCGACTCCTTGGGCACGATCGGCTGGTCGTAGTCCGGCTCGCCGTCGGCGTCCAGCGGGTACCAGACCGGAAGCGGTACGCCGAAGAACCGCTGCCGGCTGATCAGCCAGTCGCCGTTCAGCCCGCTCACCCAGTTCTCGTACCGGTGCAGCATGAAGTCGGGGATCCAGTTGATCTCGCCGCCCCGGTCGATCAGCGCCTTGCCCAGCTCCTTGTCCCGGCCGCCGTTGCGGATGTACCACTGTCGGGTCGAGACGATCTCCAGGGGCTTGGTTCCGCGCTCGTAGAACTTCACCGCATGGGTGATCGGTCGCGGATCGCCGACCAGCTCGCCCGACTCCCGCAACGCCTCGACGACCGCTTCGCGCGCGCCCAGGACCCGCTTGCCGGCCAACTTGGCGTAGGCTTGCTGCGCCCGCTCGGTGTCCAGCCAGGGCGGCGTCTCCCGGTGGAACCGGCCGTCCCGCCCGATCACGGTGCGGGTCGGCAGGTCGAGCTCGCGCCACCAGGTGACGTCCGTGGTGTCGCCGAAGGTGCAGATCATGGCGATTCCGGTGCCCTTGTCGGGCTCGGCCAGCGGATGGCTGACGACCGGCACCTCGACGCCGAACAGCGGGGTGCGCACCGTCGACCCGAACAGCGACCGGTGCCGCTCGTCGGCCGGGTGCGCGACCAGGGCGACGCACGACGTGATCAGCTCCGGCCGCGTGGTCTCGACGTGAACCGGCTCGTCGCCGTCCCGGTGGAAGGACAGCCGGTGGAAGGCGCCCGGCTGCTCGCGGTCCTCCATCTCCGCCTGGGCGATCGCGGTCTGGTCGGTGACGTCCCACAGTGTGGGGGCCTCGGCCTGGTACGCCTCACCGCGGGCGAGGTTGCGGAGGAACGCCCGCTGAGCAACGGCCCGGGAGTCGTCGCTGATCGTGGTGTACGTGTGTGACCAGTCGACGGAGAGACCGACCCTGCGCCACAGGTCCTCGAACACCCTCTCGTCCTCGGCCGCGAGGGTCTCGCACAGCTCGATGAAGTTGCCCCGGCTGATCGGGAGCTGGCTCTTCGGGTCCGGCTTCTCCGGCGGCTTGAACTCGGCGTCGTACGGCAAGGAGGGGTCGCAGCGCACGCCGTAGTAGTTCTGCACCCGGCGCTCGGTGGGGAGTCCGTTGTCGTCCCAGCCCATCGGGTAGAACACGTGCTTGCCGCGCATCCGCTGGAAACGCGCGATCGTGTCGGTGTGGGTGTAGGAGAACACGTGGCCTACGTGGAGGGAGCCGGAGACCGTGGGCGGTGGCGTGTCGATGGCGAACACGTCGGCTCGCTCGACGTCGCGGTCGAACTTGTGGACCGCCTGCTCGTCCCAGGTCCGGAGCCATTTCTCCTCGAGCCCTTCGAGGGCCGGCTTTTCCGGCAGCCTGATCCGCGGGCGCGGCGCGCTGTCGTCGGGGTCGCTCATGTTGCCTGATCCTACGGTGCATGCACCGAGCAGTTCGAGCAGGTTTGTGCATATCATCTCGCGAACCAGCCAACCGTCCACCAGGCGCGCCGACGTCGAGATGATCGCCTGCGGTTGCAGTGCGATACTTTTCGCGATGGCTGACCGCGCCCCGCAATCCCGCCCCGGACCCGCCGTGCCGTCGTACGCCGAGGTGGAGGCGACCCTGCTCGGTCGGTGGCCGGAGACCCGGATCGAGCCCTCGCTGGACCGTATCCAGGCACTGTGCGACCTGCTCGGCGACCCACAGCGCAGCGCGCCGGTCGTCCATCTGACCGGGACCAACGGCAAGACCTCGACCGCGCGGATGATCGACGCCCTGCTGCGCGGCCGGGGCCTGCGGACCGGACGGTTCACCAGCCCGCACATCGAGTCGATGCGGGAGCGGATCTGCGTCGACGGCGAGCCGGTCAGCGAGGAACGCTTCGCCGAGGTCTATTCCGAGGTTGCGCCGTACGTCGAGGTGGTGGACCGGTCGGGACCGCATCCAGTGTCGTTCTTCGAGTTCATCACCGCGATGGCGTTCGCGACGTTCGCGGACGCGCCGGTCGACGTGATCGTGCTCGAGGTGGGGATGGGCGGCGTATGGGACGCGACCAATGTGGCCGATGCCGCGGTCGCGGTCGTGACGCCGATCGCGGTCGACCACTCGGCGTACCTCGGTGCGGAGCCCGAGGTGATCGCGACCGAGAAGAGCGGGATCCTGAAGCCGGGCACGTTCGCCGTGTTCGCCCAGCAGCTGGTGGAGGTGGCGGAGGTGCTGCTGCGGCGCGCGGTCGATGTGGAGGCCACGGTGGCGCGGGAGGGCCTGGAGTTCGGCGTGCTCGAGCGCACCACCGGGGTGGGCGGGCAGATGGTGACCCTCAAGGGTCTGTCCGGCGAGTACTCGGCAGTGTTCCTGCCGTTGCACGGCGCCCACCAGGCGCACAACGCGGCGTGCGCGGTCGCCGCGGTCGAGGGGCTGGCCGGAGGTGCGGGCATCGAACCCGACGTCGTACGGGAGTCCCTCGGTCAGGCGGACTCGCCCGCCCGGTTGGAGGTGGTACGCCGCAGCCCGACCGTCCTGCTCGACGCCGCGCACAACCCCCAGGGCGCGCGGGCCACCGCGGAGGCCGTCCAGGAGGCGTTCGCGTTCAGCCCGCTCGTGGGGGTCCTCGGGGTAATGGGGGACAAGGACACCGTCGGCATCCTGGAGGAGTTCGAGCCCGTGATCGCGACCGTGGTCTGCACGCAGAACTCCACGCACCGGGCGATGCCGGCCGAGGCGCTCGGCGAGCTCGCGCGGGGCGTCTTCGGGCCGGACCGGGTCGAGGTGGTGCCCAGGCTGGACGACGCGCTGGACCGTGCCGTCGGACTGGCCGAGGAGGGCGGGATGCTCGGCGAGGCGCTCGGCTCAGGTGGGGTGATCGTCACCGGATCGGTGATCACCGCCGGTGAGGCCCGACTGCTGTTGAAGGTGCGTTGATCCGGCGTGCGTACGATGGCCGCCGCCGTCCTCGGCCTGGAGTCGATCGTGCTCTTCCTGACGACTCCGGTGATGATCCAGATCTCCGACGTGCGCACCGGGCTCGCGCTGACCGTCGGCGTCGGCATGGCCCTGCTCGCGGTCCTGTTGTGTGCGATGCTGCGGTTCCGCTGGGCCTATGTGGCCGGGACTGTGCTCCAGGCGGGCGCCATCGGGATGGGGTTCATTGTGCCGATGATGTTCGTGCTGGGGGCGGTCTTCGCGGCGCTGTGGGCCGTGGCATTGGTGTTCGGGCAGCGGATCGAGCGGCTCAAGGCCGAGCGGGGTGCCGGATGAGCGGGTACGAGGTGGTCAGGTGAATCTGCACGACAACGCGGGCCGCGGGCCCGGGGTGATCGCGCCGGACGGCTGCGCGGTCGACGTGTACGCGATGATCGGCGACACACCCGAGCGGGCGGCCGTCGTCGCCGGCGTCTGCCCACCGGGCGGTTCGGTGCTCGACCTGGGTTGTGGCGCGGGTGCGATCGCGAACCCACTGGCCCGGGACGGGTTCCGGGTGGTGGCCGTGGACGAGTCCGCGGCGATGCTGGCGCGGGTCACCGGTGCCGAGACCGTGCACGCCGACATCGTGGAGCTGGCGCTGGGCGAGCGGTTCGACGTGGTGCTGCTGGCCAGCTTCCTGTTCAGCCTGGCCGGCGACGAGCTGCGTCGCGGCTTCCTGGCCTCGTGTCGGCGTCATGTGGCCGACGGTGGCCGGGTGGTCCTCGAATGGCGGAACGCGGACTGGTGGGACGCAGTCGGGCCGCGCCTGGGCGAGCGGGCCGGCGTGCAGCAGGTCCATCGAGGCATCGTGCGGGACGGGGATGTGCTGACGCTGACCGAGAAGTACATCCACGGGGACCGGGAGTGGGAGCACCGGTACGCCGTACACCGGATCACCGACGAACGGCTCGGGGACGAGCTCTCCGCGGCCGGACTGGAGTTCGACTCCTGGCTCACCGACGACCGCAGGTGGCTGTCCGCGCGACCTCACTAACGACCCATCGCGGATACGGTGTGGTCATGCAACGGCGTGGCGCCGCGGTTATCTCCGCGATCTGGTTCGTGCTGGCTCCCGGCGTGGTCGCCGGGCTGGTGCCGTGGCTGCTGACCGCGTGGGAGGTCCGGAACCTGCCGGCGTACTGGATGCCGGTCCGGCTGATCGGCGGCCTGGCGGTGCTGGCGGGGGTCGCGGTGCTCGCGCACTCCTTCGTGCGGTTCGTGGTCGAGGGGTTCGGGACGCCGGTGCCGGTCGCGCCGACCCGGCGTCTCGTGGTGGGCGGGCTCTACCGGTACGTCCGCAACCCGATGTACGTCGCGGTGCTCGCGGCGATCGGCGGCCAGGTGCTCGTGCTGGGACAGCTTCAGCTCCTGGTCTACGGGGCGGTGGTGGCGGTCGTGGTCGCGGCCTTCGTCCACGGCTACGAGGAGCCCGCGCTGCGGCGGCGGTTCGGCGAGGAGTACGCCGAGTATCGCCGGGCGGTGCCGGCGTGGCGGCCGCGGTCGCGTCCGTGGGCGCCACGATAGGCTGCGGGGCCATGACCGAGCGCACTCTTCTCCTGATCAAGCCGGACGCGGTACGGCGCGGACTCGTGGGCGAGATCCTTCGCCGGTTCGAGGCCAAGGGACTGTCGATCGTGGCCATGGACCTTCGCCGCATCGACGGCGCGCTCGCCGACCAGCATTACGCCGAGCACCTCGAGCGGGACTTCTACCCGCCGCTGCGCGAGTTCATCACCAGCGGACCGCTGGTGGCCGCCGTACTCGAAGGGGATCAGGCAGTCGACGTCGTGCGGCTGATGAACGGCGCCACCGACGCGCGGAAGGCCCAGCCCGGCACCATCCGGGGCGACCTGGCGTTGTCGAATCGGGACAACCTCGTGCACGGCTCGGATTCGACGGACTCGGCCAAGCGGGAGATCGTCCTCTTCTTCCCCGAACACGCGTAGTACGTCGGTCAGCGGTGGGGCTGAGCGAGTACCCGGTGGGGTGGATGTGACGCGGGGGACTCGCGTGTCGTGAGCGTCTCGAGGGCCGGCGAAATCTAAGCTGAGAACGACTGCGTGGCACTCGGCGCGAGGGGACCTCCTCGAGCATGGCGAACAGCTTCATCGGCCGCGACATGGCCGTCGACCTGGGCACGGCGAACACGCTGGTGTACGTGCGCGGGCGCGGGGTCATGCTCAACGAGCCGTCGGTGGTGGCGCTCAACACGCAGACCCTCGAGATCGTCGCGGTGGGCGCCGAGGCCAAGAAGATGATCGGCCGTACCCCGGACAGCATCACGGCCATCCGCCCGCTCAAGGACGGCGTGATCGCCGACTTCGAGTCCACCGAGCAGATGCTGCGGTTCTTCATCCGCCGCGTGCACCGTCGGCAGTACCTCATCAAGCCGCGGATCGTGGTCTGCGTCCCGTCCGGCATCACCGCGGTCGAGCAGCGAGCCGTGAAGGAGGCCGGCTACCAGGCCGGTGCGCGCCGGGTGTACATCATCGAGGAGCCGATGGCCGCCGCCATCGGCTCCGGCCTGCCGGTACACGAGGCCACCGGAAACATGGTGGTCGACATCGGGGGAGGTACGACGGAGGTCGCCGTCATCTCGCTCGGCGGGGTCGTGACCAGCCAGTCGATCCGTACGGCGGGGGACGACCTCGACCTCGCGATCATCAACTGGATGAAGAAGGAGTACTCCCTGATGCTCGGGGAGCGCACCGCCGAGGAGATCAAGGTCGCGCTGGGCTCGGCGTTCCCCTTGCCCACCGAGGCCGAGGCGGAGATCCGCGGCCGCGACCTGATCAGCGGCCTGCCCAAGACCGTGACCATCTCGTCGGCGGAGGTACGCCAGGCGCTCGAGGAGTCGCTGCACGCGATCATCGACGCCGTACGCATCACGCTGGACAAGACGCCGCCCGAGCTGGCCGGCGACCTCATGGACCGCGGCGTCGTGCTGACCGGCGGGGGCGCGCTGCTGCGCGGCCTCGACGAACGGCTGCGCCACGAGACCGGGATGCCGATGCATGTCGCTCCCGACCCGCTCGACTCGGTCGCCATGGGCGCCGGCAAGTGCGTCGAGGAGTTCGAGGCCCTGCAGCAGGTCCTGGTCTCCGAGCCACGCAGGTGAGTGATGCGGCCGGATGAGAGGCGAGGAGCCCGCCGCCCGCACACGGTGGTCGCGCTGCTGGTGCTCGCGTCGTTCACCGTGATCACGCTCGACGCCCGGCCGTCCGGCGATTCGCCGGTCGACCCGCTGCGTTCCACCGCCGGTGCGGTGTTCGGCCCGATGGAGACCGGGGCGTCGGCGGCGGTGAGCCCGCTCACGGCGATCCCGCGCTACTTCGGCGACGTCTCCGACCTCCGTACCCGAAACACCGAGCTGGAGGACGCGAACGCCCGGCTCGAGTCGGAGCTGCGCACCAGTGCGCTCGCCCGGCAGCGGGCCGGCGAGCTCGACGACCTGCTCGGCGTCACCGAGGACGAGGGGTATCGGCTGGTCCCTGCACAGGTGGTCGCGATCGGCGCCGCCCAGGCGTTCTCCCGGACGGTCACCATCGACGCCGGACGCGGCGACGGTGTGCGTCCGGACATGACGGTGCTCAACGGCCAGGGCCTCGTCGGCCGGGTGATCGACGCGAGCCGGTCGACGGCGACCGTGCTGCTCGCCATCGACCCCGACTCGGTCGTGGGCGGCCGGCTGGGCCGCACCATGGAGCTCGGCTTCGTCTCCGGCGACGGAGAGATCGGTGAGGACGGCCGGCTGACCCTCGAGCTGGTCGACGACGTCGTCGAGCCGCGGATCGGGGACACCGTCGCCACCTGGGGTTCGCGCGGCGGCGCCCCGTACGTCGCCGGGGTGCCGATCGGCGAGGTCACGAAGATCGAGAGCAGCCCGCGGGAGCTCTCCAAGTCGGTGGTCCTGACGCCGTACGTCGACTACTCCTCGCTCGACCTCGTCGGCGTGGTCGTCGGCACGGATTCCGCCGATGGACGCGTGCCCGTCGACACAGCGGCGAGGAGCGCGCGATGACCACGGTGCGCGTCCTGGCGGTGACAGGGCTGGTGATGGTCGCGGTCACCCTGCAGCTCGGTGTGCTCCCGACCCTCGTGCTCACGGACGTCGTGCCCAACCTGGTGCTCGTCGTCGTGATCGCGATGGCGATGTCGCGGGGTCCGGAGTTCGGCGCGCTGGTGGGATTCGCTGCCGGGCTGGCGCTGGACCTCGCCCCGCCCGCGGACCACACGGCGGGTCGTTGGGCGCTCGCGTTCGTGGTCGTGGGCTACCTGGTCGGGATGGCCCGCCGGGACGTGCGGACGTCCGTGCTGGCGACCGTGGTGCTGGTGGCGGCGGGCTCGTTCATCGGTACGTCGTTGTTCGCGCTCTCCGGACTCGTCCTCGGCGACCAGGGCGTCACCGTCGGCGGGGTGGCGCACGTCGTGCCGCTCGCGCTGCTGTACGACGTGCTGCTCACCCCGCTGGTCGTGCCGCTCGTGCTGGCGATGATGCGCCGCCTCGAGCCGGCCGTGGCCCGACTCTAGGGGCGGGGATGGACGAGTCCCGGCGACGACTGGTCGTGGTGCAGGTCCTGGTGGTGTCGCTGTTCCTCACGCTGTTCGCGAGGCTGTGGTACGTCCAGGTGGTCGGCGGCGACGACTACCAGGCTCAGGCGGCGGAGAACGCCGTACGAGAGGTCATCACGCCCGCCGAGCGCGGGATGATCGTCGACGCACAGGGGAGGCCCCTGGTCGCGAGCCGTCCCTCGTGGGTCGTCACCGTGGACCGCGACGTCACCGACGAAATGCCGGCGGCGGCCCGCCGCCGGGTGCTGCAACGGGTCGCGCTCACCGTGGGCATGAGCTACGAGGAGGTCGAGGCGCGCAGCCTCCGGTGCGGCGAGGACGGCGCGGCCCGTCCGCCGATGTGCTGGAACGGCTCGCCGTACCAGCCGGTGCCCGTCGCCGAGGACGTCAGCCAGCAGGTCGCGGTCTCGATCCAGGAGCAGGGCGAGGACTTCCCCGGCGTAGAGGTCGAGAAGTGGCAGGTCCGGGCCTATCCCCGCCCGATGGGCGTCAACGCCGCGCACCTTCTCGGCTACCTGTCACCCATCACCGAGGCCGAGCTGACCGAGGCCGAGAGCACGGGTGAGGAGACGTTGAACCGCACCTCGCAGGTCGGCCGTGCCGGGGTGGAGCGCACGTACGACTGGTGGCTGCGGGGCGTGCCCGGCGTACAGCGGAAGGCCGTCGACAGCATGGGCGGGGTGCTCGACACCGTGAGCGTGCAGAGGCCGCGGCCGGGGAACACCCTGGTCACCAGCATCGACGCCCGGGTCCAGTCGGTGGTCGAGCGGCAGCTGCGGCAGACGATCCTCACCGCGCGGCGGACCGTCGACGAGGTCACCGGGCGGCGCTTCGTGGCGGACTCCGGTGCCGCGGTCGTGATGGACGCCAACGACGGCAGGGTGGTGGCGATGGCCAGCTACCCGAGGTACGACCCGGCGACCTGGGTCGGCGGCATCACCAGCCCGGAGCTCGCCCGGCTGTACTCCGAGCGGGCCGGAGCCCCGCTGCTGTCCCGGGCGATGCAGGGGCAGCTCGCGCCGGGGTCGACGTTCAAGCCGATCGTCGCCTCGGCCGCGCTGACCCACGGCTACACCCCGGACTCCAAGCTGAACTGCTCGAACTCGCTCGCGGTGGGCGGCCTGGACTTCCAGAACTACGAGTCGACCGCGTACGGCTACATCGACATCGCCCGCGCGCTGCAGGTCTCCTGCAACACGGTCTTCTACCGGATCGGCTACGGCTACTGGCTGCGTTCCGGTGCCGACAGCGGCGACGTCGAGGCGGCGGATCCGGTCGTGGACATGGCCGCGGCGTACGGTCTCGGACGCAAGACCGGCATCGACATCCCCGGTGAGGCGTCCGGGCGGATCGCCGACCGACGCTGGAAGCGGGCCTACTGGGAGTCGCAGAAGGACACCTACTGCAAGCTGGGCAGGGAGGAGGGCGACGACTACCGGCATCGCCTCGCCCGGGAGTTCTGCGCCGACGGGTGGCGCTACCGCGCCGGCGACGCGGTCAACTTCGCCATCGGTCAGGGTGACACCCTCGTCACCCCGTTGCAGCTCGCCACGGTCTACGCCGCGCTGTCCAACGGCGGCACGCTGTGGGAGCCGCGCGTCGGCAAGGCCGTGGTGTCGCCCGGCGGCGAGGTCGTGAAGCGGATCCGGCCGGAACGCTCCGGAAGGGTTCCGGTGCCGCGCCGGGTGGTCGACTACATCGACCGGGCGCTGGCGGGCACGACGCGGGTCGGCACCACCGCATGGCGGTTCGGCGGGTTCCCGCTGGACGACGTGCCGATCCGGACGAAGACCGGCAGCGCCGAGGTGTACGGGAAGCAGAGCACGTCGTGGCTCGCGAGCTACGACGACCGGTACGTCGTCGTGATGATGGTGCGTCAGGGCGGTACCGGATCCGGGACGTCCGGTCCGGCCGTCCGCCGGATCTGGGAATCGCTGTACGGCGTACAGAAGGGCGCCGTACACCCTGATCGGGCCGCCCAGCCCGGTGCGCGGCCACCCGCTCGGCTGCCGGTGTTCCGGCCGGACGGCTCCATCGAGCCGCCGGTCACCCCGGAACGGAACGGAAGCCGCTGATGGCGCTCAGCTCGCCCACCCGTCCGTCCGCGACCCGGCGCGTGGTCGTCACACCGGCCGGGCCGTCGTTGTGGACCCGCCTGGACTGGACGCTTCTGCTGCCGACGGTCGCGCTGCTGAGCCTTGGCGCTCTGCTCGTGTGGTCGGCGACGGCCCACAACGATGCGCTGACGGACGGCGATTCGACCGGCTACGTCGTCCGGCACCTCGTCAACATCGGCATCGGCGGCGTGCTCTGTTGTCTGGTCGCCGCGACCGACCACCGCTGGGTGCGGATCTGGAGCCCGGCGGTTTACCTCGCCTCGTTGATCGGGCTGGCGCTGGTGTTCGTGCCCGGAGTCGGCACGTCGATCAACGGCTCCCGGTCCTGGATCGACCTCGCGGGTCTGACCCTGCAGCCCGCGGAGTTCGCCAAGCTGGCGGTGATCGTGAGCATCGCCCTGGTGGTGGCCGAGCGGGCCGAGCGGCGGCGTACACCGACGTTCCTCCGCCACCGGGACGTCCTGCTCCTGCTGCTGATCGCGGCGCTTCCCGCGGTGCTGATCACGCTGCAGCCGGACCTCGGCACGATGCTGGTGTTCAGCGCGATGGTGTTCGGCGTGCTGGCGCTCGCCGGACTGTCCAAGCGGTGGCTCGCCGCGCTGGTTCTGGGGACGGTCGCGGCGGGCTTTGCCGCCCTCCAGTCCGGGTTGCTCGAGGAGTACCAGCTGGACCGGTTCGCGGCGTTCACCGACCCATCCCTGGACCCGCTGGGCGCGGGCTACAACACGACGCAGGCCCGGATCGCGATCGGCAACGGCGGGCTGTTCGGACAGGGGCTGCTCGACGGCTCGCAGACCCAGTCGGGGTTCGTGCCCGAGCAGCACACCGACTTCGTGTTCACCGTCGCCGGTGAGGAGCTTGGACTGGTCGGAGCGACCGCGGTGGTCGGCCTGCTCGGGTTGCTGCTGTGGCGCGGGCTGCGGATCGCATTGCATGCTCCGGACCTGTTCGGCCGGGTGGCGGCCGGGGGAATCGTGTGCTGGCTGGGTTTCCAGGCGTTCCAGAACATCGGGATGTGCCTCGGCATCATGCCCGTGACCGGGGTGCCGCTGCCGCTGGTGTCGTACGGCGGTACGTCGATGTTCGCGACCATGGTGGCGATCGGGATGCTGCTCAACATTCACCTGCGTACGGAGAACAGCCTGGGGCTGGGTGTCGTACGGTCGCGCCTCGCCCGGTCCCGCTTCTAGGCGGAGTCAGCCCTGATTCCGCCGGCGGAGGGGGCGAGCCTTCACGCGTTGAACCGTGCTTCGCTCGCCTGACGACGGTGAGGTGCCGAGTTTGCGGCAAATGTGGAGCGGTGCAACGCGCGAAGAGCGGTCCGGCGAGTGATGTCGCATGCGCGGGCGAGGCGGCGACATCCGACCCGGGCAGGACGGCGCCTCCGACCCCTGAGCAGGATGTCCGCGCGGGCCACGGCTGCGAAGATGGCGGCGTACCCCTGAGGTCAGGAGGCAGCATGGCCACCCCGAAGCCGGACACGACCTACTGGCGGTCACCCGCCCTCGGCGACGCGAAGGAGCTGGAGCTTCCCCAGGGACGCCTGCGCTACTTCGACGCCGGCTCCGGCCCGCCGATCGTCTTCGTGCACGGGGCCCTGGTGAACCCGAACCTGTGGCGCAAGGTGGTTCCCCGGCTTGCGCCCGATCACCGCTGCGTCTCCCTGGAGCTGCCGTTCGGTGCGCACGAGTACGGGATGCCGGACGCGGACTTCGGCCCGACCGGGCTGGCCGACCTGATCGCAGACGCGATCGACGCGAGCGGCTCGTGCTGATGTCGTCCGACGCGTACGAGATGACGCTCCCGCTGCGCCTCATGCTGCTCGCGTTCAGCCCGGCCCGGGTCCCCGCGCTGGCCAGGATCCTGTTCGCCCCGATCCGCCTCCCGGTGCTGCGCGGACCGTTCCTGGCGCCGGTGATGCACGCTCAGCACCTGGAGCCGGAGGTGAGCGACTCCTACACGCTGCCGATCCTGACCAGCCACGCGGTCGGCTGGGACGCGAAGCGCCCGCCTGGAGTGGATCGACAACGCGCGGACGTTCGCGGCCGAGGACGCTCCGGAGCGGCTGTCCGCGCTGATCGGAGACTTCGTGCCGGCGACGCCGTCCTGACGCCGTAGGGCCGGGTTGCCCGGTACGGTCCGGCGGGTTGCGGTACGGCGGACCGGGCGTCGTACCCTGGAATGTCCCCAACCAACCCATGTGGAGCGAACTGAACCATGCCTGCCGAGTCCGTCTTCCCGCAACTGGAGCCGTTGCTGCCCTCGGTGCAGAAGCCGATCCAGTACATCGGTGGTGAGCTGAACTCCGTCGACAAGGCCTGGGATTCGGTCGACGTCCGATGGGCGCTGATGTATCCGGACGCGTACGAGGTCGGTCTTCCCAACCAGGGCGTGCAAATCCTCTACGAGATCCTGAACGAGCGAGACTGGATCCTCGCCGAGCGGACGTACGCCGTCTGGCCGGACATGGAGAAGGTGATGCGGGAGCACAAGATCCCGCAGTTCACCGTCGACGCCCACCGGCCGGTGGGGGAGTTCGACGTACTCGGGGTGTCGTTCGCCACCGAGCTCGGCTACACCAACCTGCTCACCGCGCTCGACCTCGCCGGAATGCCGCTGGACGCCGCCGACCGCGACGACTCCGACCCGATCGTGCTCGCCGGTGGCCACTCCGCGTTCAACCCGGAGCCGATCGCGGACTTCATCGACGCCGCCGTGCTCGGCGACGGCGAGGAGATCGTGCTCGCGATCAGCGACGTCATCCGGGAATGGAAGGCCGAGGGCCGTCCGGCGTACGAGGGTAGGACGGCGCGCGACGAGCTGCTCTACCGGCTCGCGGTCTCCGGTGGCGTGTACGTGCCGAAGTTCTACACCGTCGACTACCTCGCCGACGGCCGGATCAAGCGGGTGGCGCCGAACCGTTCCGGCGTACCGTGGCGGATCCACAAGCACACCCTGATGGATCTCGACCAGTGGCCGTACCCGAAGCAGCCGCTCGTGCCCCTGGCCGAGACGGTGCACGAGCGGTACTCCGTGGAGATCTTCCGCGGGTGCACGCGCGGCTGTCGGTTCTGCCAGGCCGGGATGGTCACCCGGCCGGTCCGTGAGCGCTCGATCACGACGATCGGCGACATGGTCCAGAAGGGGGTCGAGAAGTCCGGCTTCGAAGAGGTCGGGCTGCTCTCGCTGTCCAGCGCGGACCACTCCGAGATCGGTGACGTCGCACACGGGCTGGCCGACCGCTACGAGGGGTCCAACGTCTCGCTCTCCCTGCCGTCGACGCGGGTCGACGCGTTCAACGTGACGCTGGCCGACGAGCTCACCCGCAACGGGCGCCGGTCCGGGCTCACGTTCGCCCCGGAGGGCGGCTCGGAGCGGATCCGCAAGGTGATCAACAAGATGGTCTCCGAGGAGGACCTGATCCGGACCGTCTCGACGGCGTACGAGCACGGCTGGCGACAGGTCAAGCTGTACTTCATGTGCGGCCTCCCGACCGAGACCGACGAGGACGTGCTGGCGATCGCGGACATGGCGAAGCGGGTGATCGAGACCGGCCGGGAGGTTTCCGGACGCCGCGACATCCGGTGCACGGTGTCCATCGGCGGCTTCATCCCGAAGCCGCACACGCCGTTCCAGTGGGCCGCGCAGCTCGACCACGAGTCGACCGATGCGCGGCTGGCGAAGCTGCGCGACGCGTTGCGGTCGGACAAGCGGTACCGCCGGGCGATCGGATTCCGATACCACGATGGGAAACCCGGCATCATCGAGGGTCTGCTGTCACGCGGTGACCGCCGGGTCGGCCGGGTCATCGAGGCCGTGTGGCGTGAGGGTGCGCGGTTCGACGGCTGGAGCGAGCACTTCTCGTACGACGCCTGGGTGGACGCGTGCGACTCGGCGTTGGCCGGCGAGCCGGTCGATCTCGACTGGTACACCGTCCGCGAGCGGGAGTACTCCGAGGTGCTTCCGTGGGACCACCTCGACTCCGGGCTCGACCGCGACTGGTTGTGGGAGGACTGGCAGGACGCCATCGACCTCGATGGAGCGATCGAGGTCGACGACTGCCGTTGGACGCCCTGCTACGACTGCGGGGTGTGTCCGCAGATGGACACCGAGATCCAGATCGGCCCGACCGGCAAGAAGCTGTTGCCGATCGCCGGCGTCAGCCAGCCGGTCACCGCCGCGCGCTGACCTCGTCCTGGCGCTGGCCCTACGTCGGGCCGGGTCCGAGCACGGCGGCCAGCGCGTCCCAGCGGGTGATCTCGCAGCCGTCGGTGCGTTCGTACGACGCGTTCACCGTCCGGCCGTTCCACTCGCCCTCGATGCTGGCGGTCTGCGGGCCGCCGTACTGCTCGGTGCACATCATGTCGGCCGAGACCGGCCCGAACGGGTCGTTCGCCTTGTCCAGCGCCCGGCATGCCGCCGCGGGGTCGGGATGGTCGCCGCCGGCCGGGTCGCACGTGAGCGTCCACGTGCTGCCGGTGGAGTCCGCGGACTCCCGCACCGTGATGGTGAGCCGGGACGACGGCTCGGCGGACGCCGTGCCTCCCGAGGCCGTGGTTTCGTCGCCGCAGGAGGCCGCCACCAGCAGCGCGAACGCGAGTGCAAGTCCGCTCGTCATCCGTCTCATGTCGATGGGACGCGGCCGGGCCGAGCCAGGTTCCGGTGGGACCATCCCGGCAGCGTAGTGCCGGGCGGACGGCGCGTCGCGTGGCTGTCCGGACCGTGACTGGGCCTTGTCAAGCGGTGACTACCCGGCGATGATGGTGTCCGATTGCGACAAGTGTTGGGGAGTCTCTCGGGGGGACCCGCCGTGCAGTGCCGAGGTGCGGTCCGCGCGCTCCCGCGGATATCGAGGTATGGGGAGCGTCAATGAAGTCACGTGTCCGCGCACGGATCGTCTTGACCGGCCTGATCGTCCCGCTGCTGCTCCTGGGCGCGACCGCGGTACCGGGGGCGGCCAATCCCGAACCGGCCGCCCCGCCCGAGGTCTCGGCCGAGGACCTCGAGGCCGAACCCCTCAGCCCCACCGGCCGGGTGGAGGCGGGGAAGTCGGCATCCAGCCGGCTTGCGCGGACCAGTCAGGCGCTCCTGCGGCGCGACGACGCCAACCCGGTGCGCGTGATGGTGAAGCTCGACTACGACGCGCTCGCCAGCTATCAGGGTGGTGTGGGCGGCCTTCGGCCGACCAGCCCCAGCGTCACCGAGAGGTCGTTCTCCCTCCGGTCGCCGGCCGCACGGGAGTACCGGTCGTATCTCGTCTCCCAGGAGAAGACGTTCGTCCAGGCGCTGAGCGATGCGGTGCCCGAGGCGGACGTGACCCGGCGATACCGCGTGGTGTACGGCGGGGTCGCGGCGACCATCCCGGCCAACAGTGCGGAGCGCATCCTGGCGCTCGACGGCGTGGCCGCCGTACAGCTCGACCGGGTCAGGAAGCCGCTCACCGACGCGAGCCCGGCGTTCGTGAACGCACCACCCGTCTACGACGAGCTGGGCACGACCGAGAACGCCGGTGAGGGAACCATTCTCGGCAATCTCGACACCGGCATCTGGCCCGAGCACCCGTCGTTCGAGGACCAGGGGAACCTGCAGGCGCCACCCGGCCCCGCTCGGGAGTGCAACTACGGCGACAACCCGCTGACCGAGGCCGAGGATCCGTTCCAGTGCCAGAACAAGCTGATCGGCGGTGCGCACTTCACCGATTCGTACGACGCGTGTGCCGCCGCGGGCGACTGTCTTCCCGACCCGTATATCGGCACGGCCCGCGACGGTGACGGCCACGGGACGCACACCTCCTCGACGTCGGCCGGGAACGCCCTCGACTCGGCCCCGGTGTTCGGCGTCGACCGCGGCCCGCTGCACGGCCTGGCACCCGGCGCATGGGTGATGGAGTACAAGGTGTGCGGTCCGGAGGGCTGCTTCGCCTCCGACTCCGCGGCCGCAGTCGGACAGGCGATCCTCGACGGGGTCGACGCGATCAACTTCTCGATCTCGGGCGGTACCCAGCCGTTCAGCGACCCGGTCGAGCTGGCGTTCCTCGACGCGTACGCCGCGAACGTCTTCGTGTCGACCTCCGCCGGAAACGAGGGCCCGGGCGCGGCGACGGCCAACCACCTGAGCCCGTGGGTCACCACGGTCGGCGCGTCGACGCAGACCCGCGAGTTCAGCTCGACGCTGAGTCTCACCGCGGCCAACGGCGACGAGTTCACCGCCTCGGGTGTTTCGATCACCCAGGGAATCGACTCGCCGCTGCCCGTCGTACGGGCCGAGGACATCCGCCGCTACGGGGACCCGCTGTGCGGCACGGCGCCGCGGTCCGACTCCGTCTTCGACGGCATGATCGTGGCCTGCCAGCGCGGCGAGCAGGCGCGGGTGTTCAAGGGGTTCAACGTGTTCCAGGGCGGCGGCGAGGGCATGATCCTCTACAACCCCGAGCTGATGGACGTCGAGACCGACAACCACTGGCTGCCGACGGTCCATCTCGCCGACGGCACGGACTTCGTCGCCTTCATGCAGGGCCACGGCTCCGTGACCGGCTCGTTCACCGCCGGCGAGGCGCGGGACGGCCAGGGCGACGTGATGGCGGCGTTCTCGTCCCGTGGTCCGGCCGGGAGGTTCATCAAGCCCGACGTGACGGCACCGGGGGTGCAGATCCTCGCCGGTGCCTCGCCCACTCCGGCGCCACCGGAGGTCGGCGGAGGACCGCCGGGCGAGTTCTTCCAGGCCATCGCCGGTACGTCGATGTCGTCCCCGCATGTGGCCGGGGCGGGCCTGCTGGTGCGGGCCGTGCACCCCGACTGGACGCCGGGCCAGATCAAGTCGGCGCTCATGACCACCTCGATCACCGACGTCGTAAAGGAGGACCTCACCACGCCGGCCGACCCGTTCGACATGGGTGCCGGCCGGATCGACCTCGGTGCGTCGGTCCGCGCTGGGATCGCGTTCGACGAGACCGCGGAGAACTTCTTCGCCATGGGCGACGATCCGGTGCAGTCGACGCATCTGAACGTCCCGTCGATCAACGCCCCGGTGATGCCGGGTCGCCTGACGACCACCCGGGTGGCGACCAACCCGAGCGGTGGGACGGAGCGGTTCACCGTGACCACGGACGCTCCGGAGGGCTCGACCATCACGGTCAGCCCGGGCACGTTCCGGGTCGACCCGGGGGAGTCGGTGACCCTCACCATCACCATCGAGTCGGAGGCGCCGCTCGGCGAGCAGCAGTTCGGCTCCGTCGAGCTGGTGCCGGGTGGGGGCGGCTCACCGTTGCACCTGCCGGTGGCGTTCGTGCACACGCAGGGCGAGGTTAACCTCACTCAGAGCTGCTCGCCGGAGACCGTGCAGCGGGGCGAGCTTTCGAGATGTGACGTCGAGGCGGCGAACAACTCGCTCGAGGAGCAGACAGTCGACCTCGACACGTTCACCACCAAGGGTCTGCCGATCGTCGAGACCGAGGGGGCGGAGCTTGTCGGTCGGAGGCACGCGCAGTTGCACGACGTCACGCTGGCCGGGTTCGATCCCGGAATACCGGCCGTCGACCCGGGTGCCAGCCCCGCCGGCTACCTACCGCTCGACGAGCTCGGCGTCGCCCCGGTTCCGATCGGGGACGAGCAGATCATCAACTTCAATCTGACCGGCGCGACGTTCGAGTACGCCGGCCAGAGCTGGAACCGGATCGGGGTCGACTCCAACGGGTACCTCGTCGTAGGCGGCGGCACCGCGGAGGACAACGACTGCTGCAACCTTCCGGCAGGGCCGGACCCCGTGAGACCCAACAACATGCTGGCGCCGCTGTGGAGCGACCTCGACGGCACCGACGCCGAGGGAATCTTCCCCGCGGTCCTCTCCGACGAGGCGGGCAACTCGTGGCTGGTGATCGAGTTCCGGCTCAACGACTTCGGCGGTGACGTGCCACGGGTGTTCCAGGTCTGGATGGGTCTCAACGGGACCGAGGACATCTCGTACGCCTACGATCCCGACAACCTGCCGACCGATCTGGCCTGGCCGTTCCTCGTCGGAGCCGAGAACATACGCGGAGAGGGTGACATGGAGGCGGTCCTTCCGACCGGGGACCTCCGGGTTGTGTCGTCGGATCTGGTCCCGGGTGACCGGGTGAGTTATGCGGTCGTCGTGCGCGGGCGGCAGCCCGGCGTACACGAGGTTCGCACGGAGATGGAGGCGTCGCTGACTCCCGGCGTCACGATCGAGCGAGACGAGATCCGGGTGGCTGGACGCCGGTAGCCGGGCGATCGCGCGAACCGTCCACCGCTTCGCGCCGCGGGGGCCCGGCTGATTAGGGTGAGGCCATGAGCCAGCATTTCGATGTCGTCGTCCTCGGTGCGGGCCCGGGCGGGTACGTCGCCGCCATCCGCGCCGCCCAACTCGGCAAGTCGGTCGCGGTCGTGGAGTCCCGGTACTGGGGTGGTGTGTGCCTCAACGTGGGCTGTATCCCCAGCAAGGCGCTGTTGCGCAACGCCGAGATAGCCCACCTCATCCAGCACGAGGCCGAGCGGACGTTCGGCATCTCCGTCGGGGGCGAGGTCACGCTCGACTACTCGAAGGCGTACCAACGCAGCCGTGAGGTCGCCGACGGCCGGGTCAAGGGCATCCACTTCCTGATGAAGAAGAACAAGATCACCGAGTACGACGGATGGGGTGCGTTCACCGACGCGAACACCCTCGACGTACAGCTGAACGCCGGAGGCAACGAACAACTGACCTTCGACAACTGCATCATCGCCGCCGGCTCGACCACCAGGCTGCTGCCCGGAACCCAGCTGTCCGACCGGGTGGTCACGTACGAGGAGCAGATCCTCGAGTCCGAGCTCCCGGACAGCATCATCATCGCGGGCGCCGGCGCGATCGGGGTCGAGTTCGCTTACGTGATGGCGAACTACGGCGTAAAGGTGACGCTCGTCGAGTTCCTCGACCGCGTCGTACCGCTCGAGGACGCGGAGGTCTCCAAGGAGCTCACCAAGCAGTTCAAGGCGCTCGGGATCGACGTCCTGACGTCCACCCGGGTGGACGCGATCGACGACGGCGGCGACAAGGTCAAGGTGACCGCCACGAGGGACGGCCAGCCGCAGAACCTCGAAGCCGACAAGGTGCTGCAGGCGATCGGCTTCGCCCCCCGGGTCGAGGGTTTCGGTCTGGACAAGACCGGGGTAGCGCTGACCGACCGGGGTGCGATCGCGATCGACGACTGGATGCGTACGAACGTGCCGCACATCTACGCGATCGGTGACGTCACCGGCAAGCTGATGCTCGCGCATGTCGGCGAGGCGATGGGGGTGATCGCCGCGGAGACCCTGGCCGGTGCCGAGACCATGGGGCTCGACTACGTGATGATGCCGCGGGCGACGTACTGCCAGCCGCAGGTCGCCAGCTTCGGCTATACCGAGGCTCAGGCGAGGGAGCAGGAGTACGACGTCAAGGTGGCAAAGTTTCCCTTCATGGCCAATGGAAAAGCACATGGTCTCGGCGAGACGGCGGGCTTCGTGAAGCTCGTGGCCGACGCGAAGCACAACGAGCTCCTCGGTGCGCACATGATCGGGCCGGACGTCACCGAGCTGCTGCCGGAGCTGACCCTCGCCCAGATGTGGGATCTCACCGCCGACGAGGTCGCGCGCAACGTGCACTCCCATCCGACCCTCTCCGAGGCGGTGAAGGAGGCCATTCACGGCATCGCGGGCCACATGATCAACTTCTGACGCTACAACGCTCTGACCTGCAGCGGAGCCTATTTCGCGGCCTCTCTGGGCACAATCGGGGCACAAGAGCTGAGGGCGGCGTCGACAGCCTTGCGGGTTCGCTCGGCGCTGCTGGGCATCAGGTGTGTGTACGTCCGGAGCGTGAACCCGGGGTCAGTGTGCCCGAGGTATTCGCTCACCGCTTTGATGCTCTCGCCCGCATCGAGGAGCACGCTCGCGTAGTAATGCCTTAGCGCATGCATGCCATCCGCCCGGCTCGTTCGTTCCACCTTCGCCTCTTCGAGCGTGGGTCCCCAGACGTAGCGGTTGAAGTCGTTGCGGCTCAGCGCTTTCCCGTCTGGCGTGGTGACGATCAGCTCGACCGTCAACGGCTTGCCTTCGGGTGTATCCCACGGAAGCGTCACCGCGACCGGCGGGAACTTCTGGATGTGCGCGGACAGGGCGAGCGCCACCGACTGAGGCAGCGGCACGGTGCGGGACTTGCCGCCTTTGGGAAGCCGGAACGCCATGCTCCCGTTCGTGAACAACCGGACCTGGCGACGTATCGCGACGCTTCGACCCAGGAAGTCGACGTCATCAGGGGATAGCCCGAAGATCTCACCCTGCCTCAGCCCGAGTCCCGCGCCCTGAATCGCGGTGATCTTGTACCTCTCGGGCAATGCATCCGTGACTGCCTCAACCCGTTCGGCTGTCCACGGTACGACCTTGGGTGTGTCTTTCTTGGGGGCACGCACGGACCTGGCGCGGCATGGATTCTTGATCACAAAGTCATCGTCGACGGCAGCGTTGAAGATGCTCGACACGTTGCCGAAGATCATTCGCTGGTAGGTGAGGTTCCCCCGGTTCTCCGGTGACTGGATTATCTGGTTTCGGTTGGGGGTTCGGGGGTCGTAGCTGACTCGTGGTGGGTGTGCTGTCTGTGCCACGTCTCCTCGTACTC
>WHTJ01000026.1 GCA_009377795.1 Propionibacteriales bacterium
TTCCAGGATCTCGTCAAGGAAGCTCCGTGACGAAGCGAGAGGAGAGGCAGACATGCTAGGAGTGCGGGGCGCCAACCGATTACGAGGATGGGGTGGTCTGCTCGCGGCGGTGCTTATGCTGGCCGCCGCATGCTCGGGCGAGACGCAGACAACGGCCTCGGGCGGTGGTGACGAGGAGGCGAGCTTCGAGGGGGAGACGATCACCTTCGTCGTGTCGTTCGCGCCCGGCGGCGGCTATGACACCATCGCCCGGGCCTTCGCGCCGTATCTGGAGGAGGAGCTCGGTGCGACGGTCGTGGTGGAGAACGAGGACGGCGCCGGCGGGCTGCTGGCGGCGAGCCAGATCTACGCCGCCGAACCCGACGGGCTGACGATCGGCATCTTCGCCGGGCAGGGCATCGCCGGCGCGGCGATGGCCGAGGCCGAGGGCGTGCAGTTCGAGCTCGCGGAGTACTCCTATGTCACCCGGCTCGCGGCGGAGCTGCGGGTGCTGGTGGCCACTCCGAACAGCGAGTACCAGGCGATCGAGGACGTGCGCGACGGCCAGGGTGTCAACTTCGCGAGCGCGGGTACCGGCGCGGCGGACAACATGGACGCCACCGTTCTCTACCCGGTGCTCGGGATCGACGGCCGCATCGTGACCGGTTTCGACGGCTCGGAGGAAACCGCTCTTGCGGTCACCTCCGGGGACGTCGCCGTCGGCAGTGGCACGGTCTCGTCCCGGCTGGCCGCGATCAAGAGCGGTGACCTGCATCCGGTCCTCGTGATCGGCGACCAGGAGTCCCCGGACCTGCCGGATGTACCGGTGCTGACCGATCTCGAGCTCGATGACGAGAGCAGGGCGCTGGCCGAGGCGCATCTGAGCCTGCAGGACATGGGGCGGATGGTCTGGGCGCCACCCGGTGTCCCGGAGGACCGGCTGCAGGCGCTGGAGGACGCCTTCAAAGCCGCCAGCGAGAACCCGGACCTTATCCAGGAGCTGGCGCAGGCCGAGCAGGAGATCGAGTTCACCCCGGGAGCGGAGGCCAAGACCGTGGCCGAGGACGTGTTGGACGCTCCGGACGAGTACGTCACGCTGATCAAGGAGGCCTTCGAAGGCCAGTGATCGCGTAGGAGGGAGACCCGATGGAGGGTTCCGGGCGCTCGGTGCGCGCGCCCGCGCACGTTGATGCACCGTCGCACTACGACGTCCAGCGTGATCGACGGCGGACCTTCATCGAACGGTGGCGCGAGCGGCGCCAGGAGGTGATCCGGCCGTCCGATGTCGACATCGCCACGATCGCACCGGGCGTCCTCAGGGGCGGCTACCTCGGTACGGACGCCGGGCGTCCGACCCGGCTGGTGGACTGCGCGGTGCACCGGCTGGACGCCGGCGCGGTGACGGCGGCTCACCGCCATTCGTGGGACGCGGTGTTGTTCGTGCTGTCCGGGACGGGCTGGACGGAGGTCGACGGCCACCGGTACGCCTGGAAGCCGTGGGACGCCGTACACCTTCCGAGCTGGGCGGCGCACCGGCACGGCACCGACGATCCCCGGGGTGCGGAGTTCCTGTCGTTCTCCTCCGAGCCCGTCTTCGAGACCCTCGGCGCGGCGTGGATGCTGGCCGCGGACGAGCCGAGCCCCACGGCCGGCGCCTGGCCACGAGTCGTCGCGGGCGGCTTCGCCGACGCCCGGACGAGTCGCCTCGCGTCGGCCGCGCGGGCGGCCGGTGGCGGTCGCATCCACACCGACTACGACGAGATCCCATTGCGGCCCAACGCCAAGGGAACCCGCAGCAAGTTCCTGGTGGACCCCTCGATCGGGTCGGGCACCTCCGGTCTCACGATGGTGATGACGCAGTACGGCCCGGGGTTGTGGCAGGCCAAGCACCGGCACCCGGGTGAGGCCGTGCTGTACGTCGTCGAGGGGCGCGGGCACAGCTACTTCGGCGAGGACGTCGACGGGGGAACCGAGTACACGTGGCAGGCCGGTGATCTTCTGGTCGTGGACCACTTCCTGTGGCATCAGCACTTCAACGACGACCCGGAACGACCGGCCAGGCTCCTGCGCGTCCATCTCATGGAGACGATGCTCACCACGATGCAGGCGCTGCTCGATCCCCTTCCACTGCTCGAAGAACCACCCGAGGAGATGGCCAAGGCCCCCGACGCGACGGTCCCCGACTGGCCGGCCGACCGGCGGCCGGAGTGACTACCGGGAGCGTGGGGGGCGCGGCACCCATCGCGGGACGCTGTCGCGATAGTGCCGATACTCGTCCCCGAAGAGCTCCTCGAGTCGGCGCTCGTCCTCGCGGGCGTGCCGGTCGTACCACGCGATGTTGCCTATCAGCAGCCCGGCGGCCAGTGGTGACCGGCTCATCGCCGCGAGGCCGGTCAGGAAGATCAGGTGGCCGAGATACATCGGGTTGCGGGTGTATCGATAGATGCCGGTGTCGACGATCCGATCGGGGGGAATCGCCATCCCCGGCCCGCCGCCGCCGCGCTCGGTGCGGTAGTCACCCGCGAGCCGGTACTGCAGGAATCCCCAGGCGAGCAGCGGCGCCCACCGAAGCCGCAACCGCCGGCGAGTTCTCAGATGGTCGGCGGCCACCAGTGCCGGATACAGCGAGAATGCCCGCCACGAGGTCTTGCGGAGGCGGCGCGCCAGCCCGTTCGTCATCGTCGGTTTGCTTCCTTCCTCCCGATCACGGCACAATGGTAATACCTTCAACCATGGGGAGATGCCGCACGGCTTCCAGGTGGGCGGTTTGCGAGCACTATCGGCGGGCATTCGAAAGGCAGGACGACGGCGATGCTCAAGCAAGAGATCAACGAGCTACTCACGCAGACCGGTCCCGGCACGCCCATGGGCGACCTCTTCCGGCAGTACTGGTTGCCGGCCCTGCTCGCCGACGAGCTCCCCGACAACGACGCGCCTCCGGTCCGGGTCAAGCTGCTCTCCGAGCGGTTGATCGCGTTTCGCGACAGTGAGGGCCGCTATGGGCTGATCGATGAGTTCTGCGCACATCGCGGCGTCTCCCTCTGGTTCGGGCGCAACGAGGAGTCCGGGCTGCGGTGTGCCTATCACGGGTGGAAGTACGACGTCACCGGACAATGCATCGAGGTGCCGTCCGAGCCCGACGAACGGCACAGCAGCCTGTGCAAGAAGATCAAGCTCAAGAGCTATCCCCTGGTCAAGATCGGCGACGTCCTCTGGGCCTACATGGGTGACCCGGAGAAGACCCCCGATCTGCCCGAATGGGAGTTCGCAACGGTCCCGCCCGAGCAGACGTACACCTCCAAGCGCTGGCAGGAGTGCAACTGGCTGCAGGCTCTGGAGGGCGGCATCGACTCGAGCCACGTGTCCTGGCTGCACTCCGGCGGCCTCAGGGATGACCCGCTGTTCAAGGGCGCACAGGGCAACAAGTACAACCTGGCCGACCGCAGGCCGTTCTTCGAGGTGGTCGAGGCCGACGGCGGCCTCTTCATCGGCGCCCGGCGCAATGCCGAGGAGGGCCACTACTACTGGCGGATCACGCCGTGGGTGATGCCGAACTTCACGCTGATTCCGCCGCGTGGCGATTACCCGATCCACGGCCACTTCTGGGTTCCGATCGACGACGAGAACTGCTGGACGTACAGTTTCGATTACCACACCGTTCGCCCGCTCACGGAGGCAGAGCTCCAGGCGATGAGGGACGGGCACGGTGTGCACAACGAGTACGTCCCGGGAACCTTCCGGCCACTGCAGAACAAGGACAACGACTACATGATGGACCGCGAGGCCCAGAAGCGCGGCGAGACCTACTCGGGGATCAAGGGCATCGCGATGCAGGACGCCTCGCTCCAAGAGAGCATGGGTCCGATTGTCGATCGTACGAAGGAAAAACTGGTCTCCACAGATACCGGAATCATCATGGCGCGGCAGAAGCTTTGGAAGGCGGTCGAGGCGCTTCGTGACGAGGGTGTACGACCGCCTGGAGTCGACGCCGAACACCACAAGGTGCGCTCGGCGGCCGTCGTGATCCCGAAGGACCAGGCCTTCATCGACGCCAGCCGTGAGGCGCTGACCGTACGCCCGGGCGTCCGGCACGCATCGGTGTGACATGCAGCGTCGACCCACGCTCCTGAACAGCTGTGCCATGGCGGCGACCGCCGCCGAGGCTCGATTCCGGATCGACTACCCGGACCAGACGACTCGGGCCTCGCGAATCATCGCCCTCGATCAGCAGGCGGCAGACGTCGTACGCCGGCTCTCCGGCCAGGACTGGAGGGGAGGACGCTTCCTCGTCTTCGAGGACGTGTTGCCGGTCAACGGCTCCGGACACGATCAGGTCGACGCGACCTTGCGCACCGCGGACGGCTCGCGGACGCTGCTCAGCAAGGAACTCGAGGACGCGGATGTCGCGGTCGCGATCGCCACCGAGCACGTCCGGCCGGAGGCGGCGGCGGTCATCGGGGACGCGTGCGCGGCGCGGATGATCATGTCCGCCGGCCTGATCCTCGCCGGGAGTGAGCAGCCGGACGAGGCGGTCTCCGCCCTCCGGCCCAATGCGATGGTCCTGCTGATACTGCAGGATGAGAACGACATCCCTCCGATCCTCACCGCGCTGCGGGTCTAGGCGCACAAGGACGTGACCAAGCAAGCCATGGACGAGAAGATCACACTTCCGCTGCTGCAGCAGATGAATGACGACGGCCGCAAGATCGTCGCGGTCGTGGCCTGGGACTACCAGATCGCCAAGATCGCCGACCGGGCCGGCGTCGAGGTGGTCTCGGTCGGGGACTCGGTCGGCGTCAACCTCTGGGGTCATGCGAATCCGCTCGAGGTGACGATGGAGCAGATGCTCGTCGTCTGTCAGGCCGTACGACGAGGCGTGTCCAGGGCCCTGGTCAGCGTCGACTTTCCTTACGGTCCTGTGCAGGAGGGTCCCGACAGTGCGGTGCGGGCCGCGATCCGCCTGGTCAAGGAGGCCGGTGCCGACCTGGTGAAGATCGACGCCGCCGGCGACTACCCCGAGGCGGTGTCGGCCGTCACCCGGGCGGGCATCCCGGTCTGGGCGCAGTTCGGGATCACGCCGCAGACCGCGTTGCGGTACGGCATCGACTACTCCACCATGGCGTCGCGTGGTGTGCAGGTCCCGGTGGAGATGAAGGACGATCTGGTCGCGGAGGCGAAGCGCCTGCAGGAGGCCGGCGCGGCACTGCTCAACTTCACCAACTCCGGACCGGTGGTCGGGCCGGAGGTCGCGCGTGCGGTCTCGATCCCGGTGCTCGGAGGATTCGGTGGCGGTCCGTGGCTCGACGGCCGGGTCCGCATGGCGCATGCGGCCATCGGGTACGCCGAGTCGGCCATCGACAAGCAGCCGGAGACGTACGCCAACGTCGCCCAGACCACACTGGATGCCCTCTCGGCCTTCGCCGACGACGTACGTTCCGGGCGTCAGATCAAGGGTGGTGTACCGGTCGACCCGGAGACCTGAGCACACCCGAAGCCGGCCATCCGAGAGGAGCCGGCCAGCCGAAGGGAGATGCTTCGTGCCCCATGCCGTCATCGACGGGATCACCACGCGCTACGAAGTGGCGGGTTCCGGGCCGCCGTTGCTCATGTTCTCCCCTGGCGGATTCAACGCGGTGCGGGAGAACTGGTCCGCGCTCGGCATCTACCGCCGGCTGAACCTGCTGGAGCATCTCACCGAGCGGTTCACCTGCATCACCTTCGACCGCCGTGAGTCCGGATTGTCCGGCGGGCGGGTCGAGCGGGTCACTTGGGCGGACTACGCTGCTCAGGGTAGGGGTCTGCTGGATCACCTCGACTTCGAGCGCGCGCATGTGATGGGTGGTTGTGCGGGCTGTTCGGTGGTCGCGGCGTTCGGGGTGGCGTACCCGGACCGGACGTCGAGCATGGTGATGTTCTCCCCCGCGGGTGGCGCGAAGTACCGGATGGCGCAGCACGCCCGCCTCGTTCAGCACCTGGCGTACGTCGAGCAGCACGGCCTCGAGGAGGTCGTCGCGCTCGCCACCGGGTCGGAGCAGAGCTTCACTCGGGATCCGCGCGTAGGTCCGTGGGTCACGGTCATCCGCACCGACGACACGTTTGCGAAGGCGTACGGCCAGCTCGATCCGGAGCGCTACCAGATCACGGTCCGCGGCATGGTGCGCCTGCTCTTCGACCGCGACACCGTGCCCGGCGCCGAGCCGGAGGACCTGCTCCGGCTGGACATCCCGGCGTTCATCGTTCCGGGGCACGACGACTCGCATGCGACGTCCGCGGCGAGGTACCTGGAGGAGTGCCTGCCCCGCGCCGAGTACTGGGACATCCCGGTTCCCGACCAGACCGAGGAGAACGTGCCCGGCCGTATCGGCGAGTTCCTCGCCTCGGCGTGACTCTTCGGTCGTCACGTCCTGGGGCCCACCGTCTTCCGACCCAATCACCGAAGACGGTGGCGGATCCGGCTCGTTGACCGCTGTTTCCCGACCCAATGGCGGAGGACGGTGGCGGTCACCCCGTCAACGGCGTCGTCAGCCAATCTGGGTAAGCCGTCCGCCGGAACCTCTCATTTAGTGAGAACCTCTCCTACCCGGGCATGTGACGCCCCGGATATCCTGCCGATGGTTCGGACTGCGCGCTGGACCGCGTTGGGACGGGCTGACCACCGCAGAGCCCGGCCGACTGTGCCGTGCCTGGTGGAGGTGCTGGATGAAACGTCCGAGTATCCACCAACTCGAAGTGTTCTGTAAGGTCGTGCAGCTGGAGAGCATGGCCCGTGCGGCTGAGGAATTCAGCGTGGCCCCGTCCTCCGTCTCGATGCAGATCCAGGAGCTCGAGCGGCGCTTCCGGACGCCGCTGCTCGTCCGCGGTCCTCGACGGACGGCGCCGACCGCGGCCGGCACCGTGCTGTACACGCAGGCGTTGGCGCTGCTCGAAGGGCTCGATGCCGTCGAGCGGGAACTCAGTCAGCTGGGTGCACTGGAATCCGGGACGTTGCGGTTCGCGGCGAGCCGCACGATCGGTGCCGGAGTCGTCCGCCCCGTGTTGCAGTCCTTCGAGCGCGCGCATCCCAATGTGGACATCTCGTATCACGTCATGGCCAGCAGCCAGCAGGCCAAGACCGAGGTGCTGGACGAGCGGGCGGAGTTCGCGTTGGTCGGCCGCGCTGCCCCCGACTGGCCGTTAGCCGTCACGCCGCTGTTCGAGGAGCCACTGGTGGTGGCCATCTGCCCCGACCATCCGCTGGTCCACGATGACCTGCCGACGATCGAGAGCCTGGCCCCGCATGTCCTTCTGTTGCGAGAGTTCCCAGTGCTCGGTCACGAGCGGATCAAACGCCTGTTGGAGCAGTCCGGTGTCAGGCCGACCATCTGCGAGTTCGGCAGCACGGAAGCGGTCAAGGCGGCAGCTCTGGCCGGGCGGGGAGTCGCGGTTCTTCCCCGCACGACCGTTGCGGACGAGCTCACGAGCGGCGCCTTGCTTTGTTGCTCTGTGGAGGGATTCGAGCCGTATCGTGCGGTCTTTCTGCTCTCACTGCCGAATACGCCGTTCTCGCCGGTGGCGGAGTCGTTCGTGTGCTTGATGCGCGAACGGTACGGTGCATTGGGTCAGCCGGTGTCAGGGTAGCCGGCGTGAGCATGCGTAGAGAATTCTTGAATTCGCGTTAGAGAATCTGCCTGTTGTTCGGATCATCGCGCTCCGCGTACGTTATGGCTCAACGAAATTGCCTGTGACAGGGCGAAAAATGGCCGCGGCAGGCTGGCACAGGCGTACCCGGCGTTTGGCTGTGCCAGCCTGCCTAGCGGCCGCTGCGTGCCCGTAATGGGAGGTCCGACGTGGGACATCGAGAGCGCGATGCGGAGACTCCGATGTCCCTGATGCGCGGGGTTGACGGATGACCGCGCTCGAGGGCGTGAAGGTGGTGGAGTTCGCCAGCTACGTGGCTGGTCCTTACACGGGCGCATTGCTGTCCGACCTCGGCGCGGACGTGATCAAGGTGGAGGCGCCCCCGCACGGTGACCCGTATCGCGGGTGGGCCACCGGCAACTACAGCAGCATGTTCTGCTCACTGAACCGCAGCAAGCGCAGCATCCTCGCCGATCTCAAATCCGTGTGTGGGTTGGAGGTCGCCCGGTCCCTGGTCGCCGACGCCGACATAGTCCTGGAGAACTCGCGACCCGGCGCGATGGAGCGGCTCGGACTCGGCTACGAGCAGATCACGTCAGAGAACCCTGGCCTGATCTACTGCTCCATCACTGGCTTCGGACTGAGCGGTCCCGACCACCAGCGTCCCGGCTACGACACGGTCGGGCAGGCCATGAGCGGTCTGCTGAGTCTGCTGACCGACCTCGACGATCCCCAGCCGATGGGGATCTCGCTGTCGGATCACCTCGCCGGCTTGTTCGGGGCGTACGGGGTACTGGCGGCCTTGGCCGCGCGCCTCCGAACGGGTAAGGGCCAGCGAGTCGACACCTCGTTGCTGCAGTCCTCGACGACATTCCTTGCCGAGAACATGGCCCGGTTCATGCATGACGGCGGGCAGCCACCGACGCGCCGGACGCGGGCACGCACGGCGCAGGTCTACGCGGTGCGTGACGAGTCGGGCGCTCCCTTCGTGGTGCACCTGTCGTCGCCGGACAAGTTCTGGCGGTCGCTGTTGCAGGTCATCGACCGCCGTGACCTCGTCGGCGACGAGCGATTCATCAACCGGGGACAGCGCATCGCGCACCGAGAGGACATCCAGGCCCTCCTGGACGAGGCGTTCGCGACCGGGTCGCGCACTAGGTGGCTCAAGCGGCTTTGGGATGCCGATGTTCCCGCGGCTCCGCTCAACACCCTGGACGACGTGATCAAGGACGAGCAGATCCGCCACCTCGGACTTGTGCAGGAGGTCGAACATCCCTCGGCGGGACGCATGCAGCTCCTGGGCAGCGGCGTCAATCTGCACGGTACACCGACGCGTCTTGGACCGGCGCCGATCGTAGGGGAGGACACCGAGCGCATCCTTGCCGAACTCGGATTTCCCGCGGACTACCTCCCCGCCACCACACCCGACCGTGCTGTGGCCACCGCGCACCAGAACCGGGAGGACTGATGTATCAACGCAGTGCCGCGATCGTCGGCGCCGCCCACTCACAGCTCGGCGAGGTGCCCGGCTCTACCGCGATCGGCCTGATGGCCGACGCCGCAGTGGCCGCCGTCGTCGACGCCGGGCTGACGCCCTCCGACATCGACGGAATCGTCGTACGCGGGCCCGACGACGAGTACTGCTTCCACCAGCAGCTCGGAGAGCGCCTGGGACTCAACGCTTCGTTCAGCACCAGCCTGGACAACGGGGGCGCGAGCCAGTCGCTCGCCGTGATCCTCGCATCGCTGGCGATCGAGGCCGGGCTCGCCACCGCCGTGCTGTGCGGCTACGCGCGAAACTCGTGGACCCGGACCCGCCGCAGCGGCAGCCGCAACGCCCGGATGAACCAGTCCACCCACGCACGCATCCGCGAGTGGCGCGATTCGTTCGGGTACTTCGGCGAACCGGCCACCCACGCCCTCGGCGCACAGCGCCACATGGCCACGTACGGCACGACCAAGGAACACCTCGGCCACGTTGCAGTCTCCGTGCGCGAGCATGCGACCCGCAATCCACACGCGCAGATTCGGTGGCCGCTCACCATGGACGAGTACATGGACGGGCGCCCGATCACGGATCCGTTCGGTATCTACGACTGTTCGTTGCGCACGGACGGCGCTGGCGCGGTCGTCGTCACCGATGTCGCGCGTGCCAGGGACCTTCCGCACACGCCGGTGATCGTTCGCGGCTTCGGCAGCCAGAACAATCTCCGAGGGTGGACCGTCGACGACCACATGGTGCAGACGGCGGCCAAGGCCAGCGGCGAATTGGCCTACCGCAGCGCCGACGTCTCGCCCTCCGACATCGACACGGCGCAGCTCTATGACTGCTTCACCTACATGCTCTTGGTGCAGATCGAGGACTACGGCTTCTGCGAGAAGGGTGAAGGCGGCGAGTTCATCTCCGCCGGAGCCCTCGGGCTGGACGGCGAGATCCCTACCAACACCTCGGGCGGACAGCTGTCCGAGGGCCACGTCGAAGGCATGTTGCAGGTGGTCGAGGGCGTCCGGCAGCTACGACACGAGTACCCAGCGGAGCGGCAGGTGACCGACGCCGAGCTGGCGTTGGTCAGCGGACATGGGGGCAACACCGTGTGTCACAGCACGCTGATTCTGGAGCGTGGCCGATGAGCACGTCAGCCTCAGAGACCACGGCCGAATCGGTCGGTGCCCCGCGGACCATCCCGCGACCGACCTCCGAGTCCCGGTACTTCTGGGATGCCTGCGCACGGCACGAACTGGTCATCCAACGCTGCACGTCCTGCGGACGGTGCTGGTTTCCGCCGAGCAACCACTGCCAGTATTGCTGGAGCGAGGACTTCGCCTGGACGCCGGTGTCGGGACGTGGGGAGCTGTACACCTTCACCGTGTTCCGCCGCGCGTATGCGTCAGAGCTGGTCGAACAGATTCCGTACGTCGTCGGGGTCGTCGAACTTGAAGAAGGCCCACGACTGATCACCAACATCACCGAGTGCGAGACCGCCCACGTGCGTGTGGGTATGCCCGTCGAGGTGGTGTTCAACGACATCGCGGAGGGCTTCACGTTGCATGCCTTCCGACCGCGAGAAGACCCGCAATCTCCTGGGACGGGAGCGGTGTAGCGCTCTCACGAAAGGCTTGGAGGAACGATGGCAAAGATCGTATCGATGATCGGTACCACGCATCACCCGTGGTATCACGCGAAGACGTCCAAGCCCGAGTCGGAACTCACTGAAGACGCGCGGAATCTGCTGGGGTGGTCGGCGCGGGTGCAGGAGTCGTTCCGCAGCACGAACCCCGATGTCGTGGTGATCGTGGCGAGCGATCACTTTCATCAGTTCTTCTACAACAACATGCCCCAGTTCCTCATCGGCCGGATGAAGTCCTACCAGGGCACGTTCTACAACGAAGAGCGGGAGTTCGGCCTGCCGAGGGTCGAGCTGGGCGGCGACCGGCGGCTCGCGACGGACCTGGTCGAGGCCGGCTATGAGAACGGCTTCGACTTCGCGTTCTCCGACGAGATGCGTCTCGACCATGCCTGCGTGGTCCCGAGCCTGATCAGCCAGCCGTCGTTCGAGATCCCCGTCGTACCGCTGCTGACCAACTGCGGCGCGCCGCCGATCCCGCCGGGTCAGCGGTTCGTCGACCTCGGCAAGGCGCTGCGCAACGCGATCGAGTCGTCCAACGCTGTCGACCGCGTGGCGGTGGTGGTCAGCGGCAACCTGTCACTGGAGGTGGGCGGACCCGAGCAGATGATGCCCTACTCCGTGGACCCCGAGTTCGACGCCCTGGCAATGGACTGGCTGACCGATCGGGACTACGAGTCGCTGACGGCCGAGTCGACGTACGAGCGCCTGATGTTGCACGGCAACACGTCCTTCCAGTTCCTGAACATGTTGACGATGGCCTCGATGCAGGAGGACATGACCTTGATCCACGCGGAGGCCATGAAGCGGCGCGGATCGCCCGCACCATGCTTCATCTACGAATCGGAGGTGCAGGAATGATCGACCATTACGCAGTCAACAAGTTCCTGTACGACACCGACCGGAACGAGCATCTCGTGCGCCGGTACATCGACGACCCCGACGCGTACGTCGACTGGTACTTCGACGAGCGGTTGAGCCGCCTGCTCGACAACGAGAGCGAACAGTCGGCCGTCGAGTCTCCCGACGAGGCCACGCGTACCGCGCTCAAGACTTATGACTGCGCGATGTTGTATCGGGACGGGGCCCACCCCTTCATCCTGTGGACCCTGATGCTGCCGATCATCGAGGCGAAGCTCGCGTCGGGGGAGTTCGTGGTCGGTGAACAGCCGGAGAACGCCCGGGCCGAGAACCGCAAGCCGATGGCGTATTACCGGGAACGAATCCTGCCGCACGGTCGGCCGGACTTCCGCTACTAGCCAACGAGTCCGGAGGTAGGCAGGACATGTCAGGCGGCCCTCTCGCCGGCGTCACCGTGATCGAGTGCGCCTCGTACATCAGCGGACCCTACGCGGGCTTGCTGCTGGCGCAGCTCGGCGCGGACGTCGTGAAGGTGGAGGCGCCTGGCGGCGGTGACTCGTTCCGCCGGTGGGGCGGCACCAGTCGCCGCACCCGCACCCGCCCGCAGTTCGCATCCCTGAACTACGGCAAGCGCAGTGTGACGATCGACCTTCGCGAAACCGCGGGCAAGGCCGCATATCTCGATCTGATCGAACACGCCGACGCGCTGGTCGAGAACTTCCGGCCGGGCACGTTGGACCGCTTCGGCGTCGGCGAGGCCTCGGTGCGGGAACGCAACCCCGGCATGGTGTACTGCACCGTCACGGGCTTCGGACCCACGGGCCCGTACGCGACACGTCCCGCCTACGACGCGATCGTGCAGGCGTTCAGTGGGCTGTGGAGTCTCCTATCGCCGATCTCCGAGCCGCGTGCGGTCGGCCCGGCGATGTCGGATGCGTTGGGCGGGCTCCACGGAGCCCTCGCGGTGGTCGCCGGACTGGCCGGCGCCGCCCGCGGGCAAGACTCCCCGCGCCGCTTCGATGTGAGCATGCTCGCCTCGTCATTGAGCTTGCTCGGCTCGACGGTGGCGAACTACGCGGAGTCCGGCGAGCTGGAGACGCCGTACTCCCGCGGCCGCCGTTCGCACTCGCTCGCCTTTCTGGCCGGTGACGGCCGACCCCTGGCGGTGCACCTGTCGTCACCGGAGAAGTTCTGGGTGCGTCTCACCGACGTCGTCGGCAGAGCCGACCTCCGCGAGAACGCGCGCTTCAGCACCTATCCGGCGCGGCTGGAGCATTTCGAGGAGTTGCGCGCCGAGCTCGAGTCGGCCTTCACCGCCAAGCCGCGGCACCAGTGGCTGGAGCAGCTGTACGAAGCAGACGTCCCTGCGGCGCCCCTGTACACGATCGACGAGGTGGTCACCGACCCGCACGTGCGGGAGACCGGCTCGATCAGGGATGCCACGGGACCGGCGGGAGAGCGCTTTCTCGTTCCGCGAACAGCGATCCGCTTCGCCGGGGATCTCGAGGCCTGCTCGATGGAGGTGCCTCCACTGGGCGGGCGACTACATATCGAGGAGTTGACCACACGGTAGCGAGGGACCGCGCGAGGGCTCCACGACAAGGCTGGAGGGCCGCAAAGATGAAACAGCGTAAGTTATTGCTCTTCCTCGCCGTGATGCTGACCGGCGGGCTGTTAGCGGCCTGCGGCGGTGATGCCGGAGGCGGTGAAGCCAGCGACGAAGGTGTGGTCACCCAGAGGGAGGGTGAGAGCCGGCAGGACTACATCGACCGGCTCTACGAGGCGGCCCAGGAAGAGGGCGCCGTGTCGTACTACCAGTCTGCCGATGAGGAGGAGCTGCAGGCGATCGTCGACTCGTTCACCGAGATGTTCCCCGAGGTGGAGTTCGAGCCGGTGAGCGCCACCAGCGGCACGATCCTCGAACGAGCGCTGCTCGAATCCGAGTCCGGCAATGTGCAGGGCGACGTTTACGGAGGCGGATCCGGAGACCAGGTAGCGCTGGAAGAGGCCGGGGCAATTGAGGAGTACCGGCCGGTCAACGAGGCCGACGTCGCCGACGAGTTCAAGATGGACGGCCCCTACATCGCCGTGGGCTATCTCTCGTACCATCCGGCGTTCAACACCGACCTGGTCGACGAGGCGGACCTCCCCGACGACTGGATGGGCTACTGCGACGAAGAGTGGCACGGCGAGCTGGCCATCGACCAGGAAGGCGCGGAGTGGATAGCCGGGCTCCTGGCCGGCATGGGGGAAGAGGACGGCATGGAGTTCCTCGAGTGCCTCGCCGAGAACGAGCCGCGTCTGGTTCGTGGGTCGACCACCCGTACGGAGCTGCTCGCGTCCGGCGAGTTCGGGGTCATGCTCGACGGCTACGGCCACCGGCTGTGGGAATTCGAACAGGAGGGCGCACCGATTCGCACCCAGCGGCCGAGTCCCGCGCCCTTGCCGGTCGTGCTCGACATGGCCAGCATGCTCAGGGATGCACCCCATCCGAATGCCGCCCGGCTGCTGTTGGAATTCTTCTTGACGCCTGAAGGCCAGGACGTCTTCTTCGCCCAGAACAAGGCCGGGTCGCTCGCCGGCGGCCAGCAGGAGCATCCGTACGGCGAGCTGATCGAGGACGCTGAGCTCGAGGTGCTCGAACCCGGTGCAGCCGACTTCGACGAGGCGTTCCAGATCTTCGGTGACACGTTCCTCGGCGGCGGAGCGCCCGCTCCGTAGGAGTCACAGTGAACGAGCCATCGCGCCGGCGACCCGTCGCGCCGGCGCGATGACCCACAACACCAGGGAGGCCGAGGTGGCAGGTTGACGGTCCAAACCCCGAGGCCCGCGACTGCGAGCGAGCCGCCGGCTTCCGCAGCGCCGCGACGACGAGCACCACGCACGTTGCGCGGGTCACGCGACCCCCGCAAGATCATCTTCATCGCCGTCGCGGCGATCCTGGTCTGGCAGATCGCCATCCCGCTCGCGATCCTGCTGTGGGGTTCTGTCAGCGACTCCCGGCCCGGCGCCGGCGACTTCTTCTCGGTTACGTCCTTCACGCTCGACAACTTCGCGCGTGCCGTCGAGGGCGGGCGCACAACCGACGTGCTGATCAACACCACGATATTTGCGACCGGCACAACAGCCCTGGCGTTCGTCCTCGGCACCTATCTGGCGTGGGTGGTGGAGCGCACGAACACGCCCTTCCGTGCGTTCATCACGATCATGATGATCCTGCGCCTGATCCTTCCGGGCATCCTGACCACCATCTCGTGGATCTTCCTGGCGAGCCCTCGAGTGGGAACGCTCAATCACTGGGCCATGGACATCTTCGGACTCAGCGAGCCACCACTGAACATCTACTCCATGGCCGGGATGATCTGGGTCGAGGCGATGGATATCCTGCCGCTGGTATTCCTGCTGATGGGTGCCGCGCTGCGGTCGATGGATCCGTCCCTGGAAGAGGCCTCTCTGGTCTCGGGTAAGGGGCTGCTGAGGACGACATCCCGCATCACGCTGCCGTTGATCCTCCCGGCGATTCTCGCCACGATCATCCTGGTGCTCATCCGCGGTATCGAGACGTTCGAGACGCCCGCGCTGATCGGCATCCCCGCACAGAAATTCACCTTTGTCGTGGAGATCTGGCGGCAGACTTCGACAACGCCAACCGACTTCGGCCTGGCGGCCGTCTACGCGGTGCTGATCCTTGCGTTCTGTTCGTGCCTGCTGTGGCTGTACAACCGCATGACCCGGCACGCCGACATGTTCGCCGTGATCAGCGGCAAGGCGTTCCGTCCCCGTCGTACCGACCTCGGTGGCATGCGCTGGGTGACCTGCGGAGCCTCGATGGTGATCATCATGTTCTCGCTCGGCCTGCCGATGATCATTCTCCTGTGGGCGAGTTTCTACCCGCCGTACCGCGGGTTCCAGCCCATCACCATGGATGCCGTCCCGCTGCTGTCCTGGGACAACTATCGAGAGGTTCTGGACAACGATCTCGTCCAGCGGGCATTCGTGAACTCAACGTTCCTCGGTCTCACCTCCGCCACAGTGACGGTCCTCCTGATCACGGTCGTGGCGTGGATCACCGTGAAGACCAAGATCCGCGGTCGCAAGTGGCTGGACCACCTGGCCTTCGCCCCGATCGCGATTCCCGCGATCACGATGGGTGTGGCGTTCCTCTGGCTGTACCTGACGCTGCCGATTCCCGTGTACGGCACGATTTGGATTCTCTTACTGCTCTACATCGCTCGCTTCACCGCGGTTGCGATGCGCATCATGTCCGCATCGATGACCCAGGTGAACGACGAGCTGCACGAAGCGGCGGAGGTTGCGGGTGCCAGCTGGCTGCGGTCGTTCCGCACGGTGACGATGCCGCTGCTACGGCCGGGAATGCTCGCCGCCTGGATATTCGTGCTGGTGCACGCGTATCGCGAGTTGTCCGCATCGCTGATCGTGTATTCACACGGCAACGAGCCGATCGGTGTGGCGATCTTCGACATCTGGGAGAACGGCAGTTACGGCCTGCTCTCGGCCTTCGGAATACTCGTCGTGTTGGCCCTGGTCTTCTTCTCCATCGTCGCCCGTGTCGTGAGCGGTCGGTACGGCGTGAAAGACGAATAGGTCGAGTATCGATGTCAGAGCTGGGTGATTTGATGTTCTCAATCGGGAGCGCGCGATGATCGAAGTGACGAGCCTTCTAAAAACGTTCGAAGGTGGGGCTGTCCGTGCTGTGGACGATATCAGCTTCACGGTACCGGCCGGATCTGTGCTCACGCTGCTTGGCCCGTCCGGGTGTGGCAAGACGACGACCATGCGCTCGATCGCCGGTCTGGAGAAACCGGACTCTGGTGAATTGAAGGTAGGCGAGAAGGTCGTGTACTCGTCTCGGCAGAAGGTGAACCTTCGACCGAACCGGCGGAACGTCGGCATGGTTTTCCAGTCGTACGCGATCTGGCCCCACATGACGGTATTCGACAACGTGTCGTACCCGCTGAAGGGCGAGACCGATAGGGCAGCGTTGCGGGAACGCACCGTGCGCGCGCTGCGCCTGGTCGATCTCGAGCACCTGGCGGATCGTCGGGCACCGAAACTCTCGGGCGGTCAGCAACAGCGCGTCGCGCTGGCTCGCGCGCTCGTCGCTGAGCCGGATGTGCTCCTTCTGGATGAACCACTCTCGAACCTCGACGCCAAGCTGCGCGACACGATGCGCAAGGAGATTCGCGAGCTGCAGCAGTCGCTCGACATCACGACTCTGTATGTCACCCATGACCAGTCGGAGGCTCTGGCTATCTCCGACCTTGTCGCCGTGATGTCGCAAGGCCAGATCGTGGACTTCGGGGATCCGGAACGGATCTACTCCAAGCCCCGTTCCCGCGCCGTAGCCGACTTCATCGGCATGGCGAACGTGGTCGACGTGTCGGGGATACGGATCTCGGACGGCTGGTGGCTCGGCGATTCGGGGCTCGGTCCGTTGGTCTTCCAGGGAGAGGGGGACACGCCGCACTCGTGCAGCGTGCTCATCCGCCTGGAGGACCTGCAGCTGGTCGGCCCGGAGGAGGCCGACGAGGCCAACGTGTGGCCGGGCAACGTGGTTTCCGTGCTGTACCTCGGCGGCTACTGGGACTGCGTCATCGACGTCAACGGTCAGCGGCTTCGGAGCCAGGTGCCGCGACGGCAGCGCCCATCGGCGGGCGATCGCGTCTACGTGCGGGTCTCGGCCCGGTCCTGCTACGTCCTTCCCGAGGACGAGAGCCAGCCCATTCTCGACGCGGACGCAGAAGAGCATCTTGCCGCCGAGAGCAGCACATCATGAGGGCCGTCGTACTGCGGGACTTCGGCGGGCCCGAGGTCCTCGACCTCGAGGAGGTGCCCGACCCCACACCCGAGGCGGGCGAGGTGGTCGTGAAGGTACACGCCGTCACGGTGAACCGGACGCTGGACCTCAAGGTCCGGGAGAACGGCACCGCTCGTGGCGTCACCCTGCCGCACGTCCTCGGCGTCGATCCGGCGGGTGTCGTCGTAGCCCTCTCCGGCGACGTCCGGTCGGTCGAGATGGGGGCGCGGGTCGCGGTTCTTCCGCACATTCGCTGTGGCCAGTGCGAGTTCTGCACGATGGGGCGCGAGGAGCTGTGTCCGCGCTCGCGCCATATCGGCGTGCACCGGTGGGGCGGTTACGCCGAGTACGTCTCGGTGCCCGCCAAGAACCTCGTGCCGCTACCCGACGAGCTTCCGTTCGCGGACGCCGCGGTGATCCTGCGGCACGCCCCGACGGCGTTCAACCTGCTTCGCGGCCTGGCCGGGCTCAGGGCGGGTGAGTGGGTGCTCGTGATGGGCGCCACGGGAGGGCTGGGTGCGGCCGGCATGCAAGTGGCGAAGCTGCTCGGCGCCACGGTGATCGCCGGAGCGGGCGCGACTGCCCGCGTCGACTCGGCGCTGGCCAACGGAGCGGACCACGGTGTCGACTACCGCACAGACGACCTCGCCGAGGAGGTCGAGCGCCTCACCGGCGGACGCGGCGTCGACGTCGTGTTCGAGAACATCAGCGATCCGGCGCTGTGGCCCAAGGCGTTCGCATCCCTGGCGCACTCAGGTCGGCTGGTGACCGCCGGCGCGCACGGCGGAGGCACGGTGGAGCTCGACGTCCGGAGACTTTACGGCCGCCGGCTGCGGATCATCGGCGGCGCCGGTGCATCCAAGCCGGACATCGCCAGCGCCCTCGATGCCGCGGCGCAAGGCAAGCTCCGCGCCGTGATCGATCGGATCATGCCGCTGCACGCGGCCGCCGATGCACACCGGCTGTTCGAGAAGGAGGTCGTGCTCGGCAAGGTTGTGCTGGATCCGACGATGGCGCGAGGAGACGCGGGATGACGCGCACCCTACGACTGACGACCTTCTCCCGGCCGAGTGCCCTGCTCGCCGCCCAGTACCGCGGTTATCTGGAGGAGGTCGGGCTTGCCCTGGACGTCGAGGACGCCAGAGGCTCGCGTCCGCAGCTGGAAGGGATGCTCGCGGGCCGCTGGGACCTCGCCCACACCAACGCCGACAACGTGATGAAGTTCCGTGCGTTCGGGCACACCGACCTGTTCATCTTCCTCGTCATCGACCGAGGCATGGGGCAGAAGCTGATCGTGCAGCCCCACATCAAGGATTGGGAGGACCTGCGCGGAGGGCCGGTGGGCGTGGACGCGCCGGACTCCGGCTATGCGTTCGTGCTGTACGAGCTGCTGCGTCGTCATGGTCTGGAGCAGGGCGACTACGAGGTGGTGCCGCTGGGAGCCACCGTGTACCGGTTGCACGGGCTGCAGCGCGGGGAGATCAACGCCGGGCTGCTCAGTCACCACCACGAGGCCACTGCGCTCCAGGACGGGTTCCACATCCTTGCGGACACGCGGGACCACTTCGCGAGGCACGCCGGGGTCACGGCGGCTGCGACGTATTCGTGGGCGGAGCTCAACCAGGACGCTTTGTACAAGTACGCGAGTGCGCTGTACGCGGCGGCCAGATGGACGCAGGATCCGGCCAACCATGACGAGGTGGTGAAGGTCGTCGCTGAGGGTCGCGGTATCGACGAGTACCAGGCCGAACGAGTGCTGGAGATCGAGAAGAGCAGTCGTACAGGCACGATCTCGTCGATCGAGGAGGTCGAGGACAGCCTCGCCGCATCGGCCGCGTTGCGTGCGGAGTACACGGGCACGCAACCGACCGACTACTTCGACCCACGGGCGATGAGCAAGGCCCTGGCAGCACTCGGCCACGACGCGAGCTGAGCTGTGCCGGCCACGCCACCTCTGGGGGAGTCCGCCACCACGTGGCGACAGGCCTTCACGAGCCGCTGGGCCCTCTTATCGCTCGCGGCTCTGCTCTACTGGATCGCCTCGCATTCCCTGCGGCCATTCGTGGTGTTGCGGCTCGACACCCTCGGCGCCTCGGCCCAGGAGGTCGGTCTGGTCGCCGCGGCCTACGCGTCTTTGGCGCTCCTCCTCGCGATCCCGGGCGGACGCGCCATCGACCGCCTGGGCAGCACGCGCGTGCTCTACGGTTCGCTGATCGCGATGGTCGGCATCGGAGCCGCGTACGCGTTCGCCGACACGATCCCGCAGCTGTTCGCCCTGCAGATGATCAACGGCGTGGTCGAGCTGGGCGTGTGGCTGTCCTTGCAGACGCTGGCGAGCCACGCGGGCACCGGTGACGTCCTCGCACGGCAGCTGTCCATGTTCTCGTTCGCGTGGGGACTCGGGATCGCGATCGGCCCGACGGTGGGCGGGCTCGTCTACGAAAGCATCGGTTTCCCGGGCCTCGCCTTCACCTACAGTGCGCTGGCGGCGGGGATTCTCATCGCCATGTGGTTCGCTCCGGCCGGGCCGGCGGGCATGCGGGCAAGAGGAGGTGGGCTCGGCCGCGACGCCCGGCAGACCGCGAGGCAGCCCGCGATTCGCAGCGTACTGCTGTCGAGCTTCGTAGCGATGTACATCATCTCGATCAAGAACACCTTCTACCCGCTGTCGCTGGAGGAACGGGGAATCACCGAGACCCGCATCGGCGTCCTGTTGTCGATCATGGGAGTGGCGTCCCTCGGAGTACGCGTGCTCGTGCCGATGTTATTGCGGCGCTTCGGTCCCCGGTTCGTACTCGTCGTCGGAACGAGCGTCGGCGTCGTCGGCATCAGCCTGACACCATGGATGCTGCACCCCGTGCTGCTGGTGGCGGCCGCAGTCTTCACCGGTGCGGGCTACGGATCGAACCCTCCGGTGGCGATGCAGCTCCTGGGCGAGCACAGCGCCGAGTCGAAGCGGGGGCTCGTCATGGGTCTACGCGCGGCTTCGACCCGTCTCGCCCAAGTGCTGCAGCCCCTCGTGTTCGGATCGCTGGCGGCTGCAGCGGGAACCGGATTGGCGTTCCCCATCTCGGGCGTGATCCTGGCAGCGATGACCCTGCGGACGCGTCGTGACCTGCGGGCCCTGAGTTCCCGTCCTGGTGCTGGTTGATGCGCTCAGCGACGCTTTCTCCTTCGCGCCGAGATTGCACATCTGTCCGGTTTCGACCTGGGCCAGATGTGCAATCTCGGCGCGAAGACGCAATCTCAGGCCGGGAGAGTGGCTCGCCGCGCTCCAGCGCGGCGATCTGTTCGACACGGCGCTGGTGGCGGCCGGCCTTGAACGGCGTGGTCAGCCAGATCTCGGTGATCCGTTCCGCCAGCCCGGCCGCCACGATCTTGGCGCCCATCACCAGCACGTTGGTGTCGTTGTGGGCGCGCGCGATCTCGGTCGTGTACAGGCAATGGCAGAGCCCGGCTCGTACACCGGGGATCTTGTTGCACGCGATCTGCTCACCGGAGCCGGTGCCGCCGATCACGATGCCGCGATCCGCGTGACCCTCGACGACCCGGTGTCCGACGTCGGCGCAGAGCGGCGGGTAGTCCACGGTCTCGGTGTCGTGCGTACCGCGATCGTCCACCTCGTGGCCCTGGCCGGTCAGCCAGTCGATGAGGTGCGACTTCAGGGCCAAGCCGTTGTGGTCGGCCGCGATGGCGATCCGCATGTGCTTTCGTCCCTTCAGGCGGTCAGGTCGTGGGTGCTTTCGGGGAACAACGACTCGACGGATACGGGCCGGTCGAGGATGCGCTGGTCGACGGCGTACCGGACGAGCTGCTCGATCATCGACCGGTTGGGTTCTATGCCGTACGGCAACGGGTCGCCGCCGGTGATGTCCATGACCCGCTTGTACATGGCGTCGGTCGGAGACGGGTCCTCGATCGCGTCGTCGCGGAGCCGCTCGACGTACTGTCGCTTGGCCTCGGCGAACGCACCGAACACGTCGGCGGCGAGGTCAGGATGAGCGTCCAGGAGCTCGTCGCGTACGACGACCAGATGGTTGATCGGATAGAGGTCGCGCCGTCGCAGTGCCTCGAAGCCGGCCTCCGACGCGTCCGGGATCAGCGGCTCGACCTCCGGATGATCGGTGCCGACCCCGATCCCGGCCGCGAGCTCGCCGGCAGCCACCAGATCCTGGAGGTCAGCGCCCTCGGGCATCGGCACGACGTTCGCCGGCGGCCGGTACTCGGCCACATGCTCGTCGCCGGACAGCACCCAGGTCACCCGGCCGAGATCGACGTCGTACTCGTCCCGCAGGATGCCCCGGGCCCACACGCCGGTGGTGACGGTGTAGCCGCGGTTGACGCCGACCCGGCGCCCCTCGAGGTCCTTCGGCTCCTTGACTCCGGACGTCGTACTGGTGACCACGGCGCCGTGGTGGAACCCCCGTACCAGGAAGACCGGCAGCGCGGTGAAGGGCTTGCCGTGGGCCCTCGCGCAGAGGTACGTCGTGAACGCCATCTCGCTGACGTCGAACTCGAGGCCGCGCACCATCCGGCGGAACGCATGGACGAGGACCGGCACCTCCTCGAACTCGAACGCAACCCGGCGCCCGGTGACGGTGCCGTCCTTGAGGGCCCGGTTGTTCCCCTGGGTCCGGGTCACGGTTCTCAGAGTGAGAGCGGCCATCGAGGGGACCCTAGCATAAAATGACAGACCATTATACCTTCAGTTATGGTGAGCAGCCCGGCCCCGAGAGGAGAGCATCGGTGATGGACGAGCACGTGCTGGCGGCCGTGAGGACCGGACCCGGCCGGACCGAGCTGCGCACCTTCCCGATGCCCGACCTCCCGGACGACGCTGCCCTCCTCAAGGTCGAGGTTGCCGGAATCTGCGGCACCGACGTCAAGATATACGCCTCGCCGCCCTCGGACGATCCGGTCATCATGGGCCACGAGAACATCGGCGTCATCGCGAAGGCCGGGCCGGAGTTCGCCGAGCGTCAGGGCGTACGGGAGGGCGACCGGGTCTTCGTCGAGCACTACGTGCCGTGCATGCGATGCGAATGGTGTCACCTCGGGGAGTACCGCCACTGCGAGTACACCGACTGGCGGACCAACCCGGACGCCCGTCGGTACGGCTACACGTCCGCCGAGAACCCGTTCCATCTGTGGGGAGGGTTCGCGCACTACATGTACCTGCCGTGGAACGCCGTCGTACACCACGTGCCCGACGGTGTGTCGGCCGAACTTGCCGGCATCGTGACTCCACTCTCCAACGGGATCGAATGGGCGCTGTTCGACGGCGGCGTCGGCTACAACTCCACGGTCCTGATCCAGGGACCGGGTCAGCAGGGGCTCTCGCAGACCGTCGCGTGCAAGCAGGCGGGCGCGTCCCTCATCATCGTCACCGGCACCAGCCGGGACGCCGCCCGGTTGGAGCTCGCGAAGACGCTCGGCGCGGACTTCGTCATCGACGTCCAGCAGGAGGACCCGCTCGAGCGGATCATGCAGGTCACCGGCGGCGCGGGCGTCGACGTCGTACTCGACTGCACCGCGGGCGCCGGCACCACGCCCATCCTGCTCGGCATCGACGCGCTCAAGCGACGGGCCGGAACCCTCCTGATCCAGGGGGAGATGGCCGCCTTCCCCGACTTCCCGGTGAAGAAGGTGACCGAGAAGGCGATCACCGTCAAGAGCGCGCGCGGCCACAGCTACCGGGCCTGCGAGCTGGCGCTCGCCCAGCTCGCCTCCAAGCGGTTCCCGCTCGACCTGCTGACCACCCACACCTTCGGCCTGAGCGAGGTCGACCGGGCGATCCGTGCGGTCGGCGGAGAGACCGACGAGGATGTCATCCATGTCTCGTTACTCCCCTGGAAGGATGCCGATTGATGGGAGTCGTCGTACAGAACATCCGCCGTACCGACCGGGCCACCGCCGACGCGTTCGCCGAGTTCGGGGTGGCGACGATCCACGAAGCCCAAGGGCGCAAGGGACTTCTCGCCCCGCGGATCAGCCCGATCTACCCCGGCGCCCGCATCTCGGGTACCGCCGTGACCGTGAGCGTCCCGCCCGGCGACAACTGGATGGTCCATGTCGCCGTCGAGCAGTGCCAGGACGGCGACGTGCTCGTGGTCGCGCCGACCTCCCGGTGCGACGACGGCTACTTCGGCGAGCTGCTCGCCACTGCGTTGCACGCGCGCGGCGTGCGCGGGACGGTCATCGACGCCGGCTGCCGCGACATCGCGGAGCTCACGGAGATGGGGTTCCCGGTCTGGTCGAGGTGCGCGTCGGCGGCCGGAACGGTCAAGGAGACCCTCGGCGACGTGAACACACCGGTCGTGTGCGCCGGCCAGCTGGTCGAGCCCGGCGACGTGGTGGCCTGCGACGACGACGGCGTCGTGATCGTTCCGCGACGGAAGGCGGCGGACATGCTCCAGGCCTCCCGTGCCCGGGAGGAGCGCGAGGCCGAGGTCCGCAAGCGATACGCGGCGGGCGAGCTCAGCCTCGACCTGAGCGACATGCGCGGGCGGCTCACCGAGAAGGGGCTCGAGTACGTCGACCAGCCACCGGAAGACTGAGCACTGAGCGGAGCCGCGATGATCATCGACTGCCACGGCCATTTCACGACAGCGCCTCCCGCCCATCGGGAGTTCCGCGACGCCCAGCTCGCCAGGCTGGCCGACCCGAACCTGCCGGCGCCGGAGCCGGCCCGGATCGGCGACGACGAGATCCGGGAGAGCGTCGAGACCAACCAGCTGCGGCTCCTGCGCGAACGCGGCGGCGACCTGATGATCTTCTCGCCACAGGCGTCCGCCATGGCACATCACGTGGCCGACCCGGACACGGCGCGGGTCTGGGCGCGCGCGTGCAACGACCTCATCCACCGGGTGGTGGAGCTGTTCCCGCGCAACTTCGCCGGTGTCTGCCAGTTGCCGCAGTCGCCGGAGGCGCCTCTGAAGTACGCCGTCGAGGAGCTGGAGCGGTGTGTCGAGGAGCTCGGCTTCGTCGGCTGCAACCTGAATCCGGATCCGTCCGGCGGGCACTGGACGTCCAAGCCGCTGACCGACAAGTACTGGTACCCGCTGTACGAGAAGATGGTCGAGCTGGACGTCCCGGCGATGATCCACGTCTCGGCGTCGTGCAACCCGAACTTCCATGCGCTGGGGGCGCACTACCTGAACGCCGACACGAGCGCGTTCATGCAGCTGATCGAGGGCGACCTGTTCGCCGAGTTCCCTACCCTGCGGTTCGTGATCCCGCACGGCGGCGGAGCCGTGCCGTACCACTGGGGCCGTTACCGCGGCCTCGCCGACCGGCTGAAGCGGCCGCCGCTCGACGGGCACCTGATGCAGAACGTCTTCTTCGACACCTGCGTCTACCACCAGGCCGGCATCGACCTGTTGTACCGGGTCATCGACGTCGACAACATCCTGTTCGCGTCGGAGATGCTCGGGGCCGTGCGCGGAGCCGACCCGGAGACCGGCATCCCCTGGGACGACACCAAACGGTACGTCGACCGGCTCGACCTCGACGAGACCGACCGCCGCAAGATCTTCGAGCTGAACGCCCGGCGGGTCTATCCGCGCCTCGACGCGCGGATTCGTGAACTGGGGCTGTGAAAATGGCGAGGCTCAGATTCACGTTGGCATGCGGAGACTACGACCGTACGAGAGATCTGGAGGAGGGGACGGTCCGGCCGGACGGCATCGAGCTGACCTATCTGCGGCTGCCGGTCGAGGAGACGTTCTTCCGCATGCTGCGGCATCGGGAGTTCGAGGTCGCCGAGATGTCGATGTCGTCGTACGTCGTCTCGCTGCAGGAAGACCCGGCGCCGTTCGTGGCGCTGCCGGTGTACACGTCGCGGATGTTCCGGCACGGGTCGGCGTACGTCAACACGAACGCCGGGATCACCGCACCGGAAGACCTGCGCGGCAAGACCGTCGGCGTACCCGAGTACCAGCTCACCGCCAACGTGTGGATCAGGGGGATCCTCGCCGACCAGCACGGCGTTCCGGTCGACTCGGTCTCCTACCGCACCGGCGGACAGGAGACGCCCGGACGTGTCGAGAAGGCCAAGCTGGACCTCCCGGACAGCATCCAGATCGAGCCGATCCCACCGGAGAAGACCCTGTCGGCGATGCTGGCCGAGGGCGAGATCGACGCGCTGTACTCACCGCGCATCCCCCGGCCGTTCGCCGAGCGCGACCCGCGGGTCGCGCGGTTGTTCCCCGACGTGGTCGCCGCGGAGAAGGAGTACTTCGCCGCCACCGGGATCTTCCCGATCATGCACGTCGTCGTGATCCGGCGCGATGTGTACGAGACGCACCCGTGGGTGGCGCAGTCGTTGTACAAGGCGTTCGTCCGGGCCAAGGCCTCGGTCTTCGACCGGCTCTACGACACGTCCGCGCTGCGCTTCGTGCTGCCCTGGATGACCCAGCAGCTGGAGGAGGCCCAGGAACTGCTCGGTGACGACTACTGGTCGTACGGCCTGGAGGCCAACCGCGACGTGCTCGCCGCGTTCCTCCGCTATCACCACGAGCAGGGGCTGTCGAAACGGCTGCTCCAGCCCGAGGACCTGTTCGCACCCGAGTCGACCGAGTCGGCCGTGATCTGAGCCCGGAGGCGGAGATGAGTACGGCGATAACCGCGATCGACGTACACGTCCATGTGCACGATGCGCGTGCCCGGGAGCTGCGGGGTCCCGAGGCCCAGCGGCGGGACGAAGAGCGGGCGGCGTACTTCAAACGGGGCACGCAGTCGGAGTCGCTGGAAGAGCAGGCCGAGCAGTACCGCAAGCGGAACATGATGGCCGTCCTGATGAACGGGACGGACGAGACCATTACCGGGATCAAGGCGATCCCGAACGACTTCATCGCCGAGGCGGTGCAGACGTACCCGGACGCGTTCCTGGGGTTCGGGATCATCGACCCGTGGCAGGGGGAGCTGGCGCGGCGGGAGATCCGGCGTTGCAAGGAGCTGGGTCTGCACGGCATCGGGGAGTTCAACCCGGCCCGGCAGCATTTCTATCCCAACGACACCCGCTTCTACCCGCTCTGGGAGGAGGCCGAGCGGCTCGGGCTGCCCGTGCTGTTCCACAGCGGGTATGCCGCCGCCGGGTCCGGCCGGCCGGGTGGGCGCGGGGTCAAGCTGAAGTACACCCAGCCGCTGCACCTGGACGACGTGGCCGCGGACTTCCCGGACCTCACGATCATCAGCGCGCATCCCTCGTGGCCATGGACCGCCGAGAGCCTGGCCATCGCGCGGCACAAGGCGAACTTCTACATCGACCTCTCGGGATGGGCTCCGAAGTACTTCCCCGCGGAGCTCGTCCAGCAGGTCAACACCCTGCTCCAGGACAAGACGCTGTTCGGCTCCGACGCGCCGTCACTGCCGCTGGACCGGTGGCTGCGGGAGTTCGAGGAGCTGGAGATCAAGCCCGAGGTCCGGCAGAAGGTGATGCTGGACAACGCGAAGCAGCTGTTCGGGCTGGACCGATGACGGCACGTGCCGTGATCTCGTCATCGAGCGTCCCCCATTGCACGGACCCGCCGGCGGGTCGCGTGCAACTCGGGCCACTCGGCGGGGAGGCCATATGACCGCAGCCGCGATGTTGCCGCTGAGTGGGGTCCGGGTCCTGGACCTCGGTCAGTACATCACCGGGCCCTGCGCCGCCGTACTGCTGGCCGAGATGGGCGCAGACGTGATCAAGGTCGAGCCGCCCTCGACCGGCGACCCGTTCCGGTCCTGGGAGAGCGGCGGACTCAACGCCACGTTCGTCGCGTTCAACCGGGGCAAGCGTTCCGTCGTCCTCGATCTGAAGTCCCCGGAGGGAACGCGCCGTCTGTTCGGCCTGGTGAGGTCCGCGGACGTGCTCGTGGAGAACTTCCGGCCCGGTGTGATGGCCCGGCTCGGCATCGACTACGACACGCTCCAGCAGCACAATCCGCGGTTGGTGCATTGCAGCATCACCGGTTTCGGCAGCAGCGGGCCGTACCGGAAACTCCCGGCGTACGACGGGGTCGCCATGGGGTACAGCGGCCTGGCCGGGCTGCTGATGGACCCAGACGATCCGCAGGCCAGGGGTCCGGCGCTGGCGGACGCGATCGCCGGGCACTCGGCCGCGTTCGCGACCCTCGCCGCGTTGCACCAGCGGGACCGGACCGGTACCGGTCGGCACGTCGAGGTGACCATGTTCGGTGCGCTGGCGCATTTCCTGCATTCGGCCGTGGCGAAGCAGATCGTGGACGGGCGCGAGGAGGGCCCGTACACCCGGGTGCACAGCTCGCAGGCGCATGCCTTCGCCACCGCCGACGGCAAGGCACTGCTCATCCACCTCTCCTCGCCGGCGAAGTTCTGGGAGGCGTTGTGTACGGCGGTCGATCGCCCAGACCTGATGACGGATCCGCGCTTCGCGACCAGGCCGGACCGGCGGGGGCACTACGACGCACTGCACGAAGAGCTCAAGCCGATCTTCGCGACCCGTGATCGCGCGGATTGGCTAGAGATACTGCAAAAACACGAGGTGCCGTGTGCGCCGGTCAACGGTATCGCGGACATGCTGGCCGACGAGCAGATGCGGCATCTCGGCATCATCGACGCCACCGATGAGCCCGGCATCGGCACGATGCCGCGGATCCGCCCGCCGGTCCGATTCGACGGCTCGGTGCTGCCGCCGAGGTCGCGCGCGCCGTACCTCGGTGAGAACACTCAGGAGGTGCTGGACGAGGTCGGCGTACGCGACGCACGGGACGAGCCGGGACCATGAGGCAGATCAAGTTCGTCGACACCACGATCCGGGACGGCCAGGCGAGCCTGTGGGCGATGAACATGCGGACGGCCCACATGCTGCCCGCGATGCCGTATCTCGACGCGGCCGGTTTCGACAGCATGGAGTTCATCGCGACCGGCAGCCGGATGAAGAAGTTCGTCCGGCATCTCAAGGAGAACCCCTGGGACTGGATCAAGCAGGGCGCGGCGGCCGCCAGGCACACACCACTGCGCTGGCACGGTCCGATCGACGGGCCGAGCATGAGTGGCCGGGTGCCGCCGGAGGTCGGCGAGCTGCTGATCTCGAAGGCGGTCGAGCTGGGCATCCGCTACACGCGCACGGGGAACAACTGGAACGACTTCTCCGCCATGGGTAGTCAGCTGGAGCGGTTCGAGCGGCTGGGCATGACGCCGATCATCAACGTGATGTACTCGGTATCTCCCCGGCACACCGACGATTACTTTGTCACCAAGACAAAAGAGGTCGCCGCCCTGAAGCCGTACCGGCTCTGCTTCAAGGACGTCGGAGGCCTGCTCACTCCGGATCGGACCCGCGAGCTGCTGCCCAAGATGATGGCCGTCGCGGGCGACATCCCGTGGGAGTTCCACGGGCACTGCAACAACGGCCTCGGCCCGCTGAACGCCATCGAGGCGGTGCGCGCCGGTGCCGAGTACGTCCACACTGCCGTGCCGCCGCTCGCCAATGCGAACTCGCAGCCGTCGGTCTACAACGTGGCACGCAACCTTCGCGAGCTGGGATTCGACGCCGCGGTCGACGAGGAGGCGGTTCGTCCGGCCGGCGCGCACTTCGAGTTCGTCGCGAAGCGTGAAGGGTTTCAGCTCGGTACGCCGTACGAGTACGACGAGCGGCTCTACCGGCATCAGATCCCCGGCGGCATGATCTCGAACCTGCAGTACCAGTTGCGGCTCGCCGGAGTGGAGGACCGGCTGGAGGAGGTGCTGGAGGAGACCGCGCGGGTGCGTGCCGACTTCGGCTATCCGATCATGGTGACGCCGTTGTCGCAGTTCGTGGGCAGCCAGGCGGCGATCAACGTGATCGTCGGCGAACGTTATCGCCAGGTCACCGACAAGACGATCGAGTACGCCCTCGGGCGGCATGGGGGCGACGAGGCGTTGAACGCCATGGATCCCGACGTACGCGACAAGATCCTCGACCGGTCGCGTGCCCGCGAGCTGGCGAAGGAGCCGGAGCCTCCGCCGACCCTGGCCGATCTCCGGGCCCGGTACGGGCACGATGTCTGCGACGAGGACCTCATCCTGATGGCGATCGTCGGCGACGACGCGGTCGACGTGGTGGGCAGCGCGAGCGAGCCACGCCGGTACGTCACGTCGGACCGGCCCCTCGTACAGCTGGTCCGCGAGCTCGCCGAGCGCGGCAGCCACCGGTTCGTCTCGATCCGGCGGGAGGATTTCTCGCTGACCATGCGGAAGGGAGCGGATCGTGGAACTGACTCATGAGGAGGTGCTGGAGATCCTCGACCTGGTCGACCGCTCGGACGTGGAGTATCTCGAGCTCGAGGTGGGACGCACCAGGCTGGTCGCCGACAAGACCGGGACGGGAATGTCGCGCCGAGATTGCACATCTGGTCGACCAGATGTGCAATCTCGGCGCGAGGATGAGACGGCGCCCGCGGAGACGGCGCCCGCGGAGCCGACGTCCGGCGATTCCGACCTGGTGACGGTCGACGCTCCCGTCGTCGGGGTCTTCTACCGTTCGCCGGAGCCTGGTGCGCCGCCGTTTGTGGAGGTCGGGATGCAGGTGGACGAGGACACCACGGTGGGCCTCGTCGAGGTGATGAAGATGTTCAACAGCGTGCCGGCCGGAGTACGCGGTGAGGTGGTGGAGCTCTTCGCCGAGAACGAGGCCTTCGTCGAGTACGGCCAGCCCTTGATGGCGATCCGGCCGCAGGACGCGGGGTGAGGGGCGCGATGTCCGAGCGGTCGACGCGCTATCGGGTTACCGTCGATACCGGTGGTACGTTCTCTGATTTTGTCGTGTTCGAAGAGAAAACCGGTGCGTACCGAATCTTGAAGGTGCCATCCACACCGGACGACCCGGGGCGCGCCGTACTGAACGGCCTCGACGTCCTTCGGGAGGAGGGCGTTCGACCGCACGAGATCACGTTCTTCTCACACGGCACGACGGTCGCCACCAACGCCCTGATCGAGGAGCGCGGTGCCCGGGTCGGACTCGTGATCACGTCCGGCTTCCGGGGAATCTACGAGACCATGGAGCAGAGCCGGCCGTACGGACCGGCGGTCTTCGATCTCGGCTACGAGAAGCCGCGCCTCCTCGCCCCGGCCAGCCGGACCGCGGAGGTGACCGAGCGCATCGGCTCGAAGGGCGAGGTCCGCGTCGCCCTCGACGAGCACTCGGTCAGGGACGCCCTCGCGCTTCTCGAGGCCGAGCAGGTCGAGTCGGTGGCGATCTGTTTCCTGTTCTCGTTCATGAACCCCGATCACGAGCGGCGGGTGCGCGAGTCGCTCGAGGCCGCGCATCCGGAGTGGTGGGTGTCGACGTCCAGCGAGCTGCTCCCGCAGATCCGGGAGTACTACCGCCTCAGCACCGTGGTCACCAACGCGTACGTCTCACCCGTGCTCGGCCGCTATGTCCAGCAGCTGGAGCAGCGACTCGACGAGCGCGGGATCGCTCCTGCGCGACGCTTCACGATGCAGTCCAACGGCGGCTCTTCTCCCTTTCACAGCACGGCATCCCGGGCAGTGGTCACCATCCTCTCCGGCCCCGCCGGTGGTGTGACGGCTGGCAGCGCGCTCGCGGCCACGGCGGGAATCGACGACATCATCACCTTCGACATGGGCGGTACGAGCTGCGACGTGTCGCTCATCCAAGGTGGCGAGCCCGTGGTCACCGACCGCAGCAAGATCGGCGGTCGCGACATCGCGGTACCGATGCTCGACATCAACACGGTGAGCGCGGGTGGCGGGACTCTCGCGGAGGTGGACCCGCAGGGTGCGCTGCACGTGGGTCCGCAGAGCGCGGGCGCGGTTCCGGGCCCGGCCTGCTACGGGCGCGGAGGCGAGCTCCCCACCGTGACCGACGCGAACGTCGTACTGGGATATCTGAGCCCGGGCGAGCTGCTCGGCGGCGCCATGAGCATCGACGCCATGGCCGCGCACAAGGCGATCGACGGCCACGTCGCCCAGCCGCTGGGCATCGACGTCGTACGGGCGGCGGACGGAATCGTCAAGATCGTCAACGTGAAGATGGCCCAGGCGATCAAGGCGATCTCCACCGAGCGCGGTTTCGACCTGCGCGACTTCACCCTCGTACCGTTCGGCGGTGCCGGGCCGGTGCACGCCTGCCAGATCGCGCTGGACCTCGGTCTGCCCAAGCTCCTGATCCCGCCCGCGCCCGGCGCGAACTCCGCGCTAGGCCTGCTGATGTCGGACGTCAAGCACGACTACGTCCGGAGCCGGCTCGCGGACATCGCAGAAATCTCCGCGGACGAGGCGACCGCTCTGTTCCACGAGCTCCAGACCGCGGCCAAGGCACAGCTCGAGGGGGAGGGCTTCGGCCACGACGAAATGCGGTTCCGCCATTTCCTGGACATGCGGTACGCCGGCCAGGGCTACGAGAACCCGGTTCCGCTGGACGGCATGCCGATCACCCCGGACGACGTGGGGAGATACCGCGCCCGGTTCGACGACATCCACCGGATGTGTCACGGGCATGCCGCGCCGGGACAGCCGGTGGAGGTGGTGAACTACCGGATCGAGGCCGTCGGACTGGTTCCTCGGGTCGAGCTGGCCCGGCTGGAGCCCGCCGAGGGTCCCCCCGAGGACGCCCAGCTCGGCACCAGGAGCGCGTACTTCTCGTCCCCGGACCACCCGAACCAGTCGACCGGCCTGACCGACGTACCGGTCTATGACCGCGACAAGCTCCGCGCCGGCCACCGGTTCAGCGGGCCCGCGCTGGTCGACCAGTACGACGCCACCACGGTCGTGGCGCCCGGGCAGGTGGTCACCGTCGACCCGTTCGGAAACCTCCTCGTGGAAGCCGTCGACACACCATGAACGCCGAGCCGACAGTGGACGCGATCACCGTCGAGGTGATCGGCCAGAGCCTGGCCGGGATCGTCCAGGAGATGCAGAATTCGCTTTTTTGCACGGGATATTCCACGATCATCCGCGAGTCGCGGGACGCGAGCTGCGCGATCCTCGATCCGTCCGGCCGGGTGCTGTCACAGTTCACCGTGCTGCCGTTGCACCTCGGCGCGTTCCCGGCCTGTGTGGAGGCTCTGCTGCGGTTCTACGGGGCCGAGGAACTGCGCGACGGTGATGCGTACGTCGTCAACCACCCGTACCACGGCGGCAGCCCGCACGCGCCGGACATGGCCGTCGTCTCGCCGATCGTGGTGGACGGTGAGCTGTTCGGCTTCAGCGCGAGCATCGCGCACAAGAGTGACATCGGCGGCCTGGTCCCCGGCAGCAGCTCCGGCCAGGCGCGGGAGATCTTCCACGAGGGGATCATGGTGCCGCCGGTCCTGTTCTTCCGCGAGGGCGCGATCGTGCGTGAGGTCGAGACGCTGCTGCGGGCGAACAGCCGTACGCCCGAGCTGGTGCTGGGCGACCTGCGTGGTCAGGTCGGTGCGACCGCCCTGGGTGTGGCGCGGATCGGCGAGCTGTGCGGTAGGCACGGCGCGGCGACGGTGGCGGCCGCCGGCGAGCGGCTGTATCTGCAGACTGAGGAGAGGGTACGGGCGGCGATCGCGGAGTGGCCGGACGGCGAGTTCGATGGGTCCGCGACGCTGCACAGCGAGGGCCTGGAGGGTGGGCGTCCGGTCTGGGTGCGGGTGACCGTGCGGATCGAGGGCCGGCACGCGACGTTCGACTTCTCGGCCTCCGACGACCAGGTGAGCGGCCCGTACAACATCCGGCCGCCGCTGGTGCGCGCGGTGTGCAGCTACGCGCTGAAGTGCCTGATCGATCCCGAGTTGCCGTCGAACCAGGGTCTGAGCCTGGCGGCCGGCCTCGTGGTGCGTCCGGGCTCGGTGCTGTCTCCCGAGATGCCGGCACCGGTGAACACGTACATGCCGATCGCGAACGTGGTCGCGGAGGCGGTGTTCGACGCGCTGGGGACCGTTCTGCCGCGGGCGCGTATCGCCGAATCCAGTCGCGGGGTGAGCGGCACGCTGTCGCACATCACGCCGGGTCGGCAGTACCCGCTCGTTCAGTACGAGCTGCCGGCCGGGGCGGTGGGTGCGCGGGCCGGCAAGGACGGCGTCTCCGCGTCGAAATCCCATGTGGCGAACGGAACCATCACCCCGGTGGAGATCCTGGAGTCGGAGTTCCCGGTGGAGCTGGTGCGGTTCGAGCTGGTGCCCGACTCGGGTGGTGCGGGGCGCTTCCGGGGCGGACTGTCCTACGTGCGCGAGTACCGGATGCACGGGGAAGGGCAGTTCTCCGTACGCGGTGGTCACCTCCGTACACCGCCACGCGGGAAGGACGGCGGCGAGCCCGGCGGCAGCGGGGCGACGGTCGTCAACCCGGGTACGCCGGAGGAGCGCCGGGTGAAGGCCGGCGACGGGAACGTCCGGCTGCATGCGGGTGACGTTCTGCGCCGCGAGATGACCGGTGCCGGTGGTTACGGGGACCCGTTCGCCCGCGAGGTGGATCGGGTCCTCGACGACGTGCGGGAGGGTTACGTCTCCCCCGAGGCCGCACGCGGGTTGTACGGCGTCGTCGTACGGCGCAAGGCGCACACCTGGGTCGTGGACGAGACGGCCACCGCCGAGCTGCGCGCCGGCCGCCCGGGGACGGGCAGAAGCGCAATCTCGACGTGAGAGCAACGGCCAGATGTGCAATCTCGGCGCGAGGGCGGGGCCCTTTGCATCGATTGCGACAATGTCCGACTCCGTGTGGGTGGGACCGTCTCAGTAATGTGGACGCGGCCCTTCTCCGGGTTCGGGATGCACACCAGTGTCGGTGCGTATGAGCAGCTCGAGGTTCGAGGACAAGGTCGCGATCGTCACCGGAGGCGGACGCAACGTCGGCCGTGCCGTCGCGCGCAGGTTCGTCGAGGAGGGCGCCCGGGTCGCGGTCGTGGATCTTGACCCCGGCCGTGGAAAGAGTGTCGCCGACGAACTCGAGAGCGCTCGCGCGGGTTCGGCGGCGTTCTTCCAGTGCGACGTGTCCTCCTCCGAGGACGTCCAGCGGATGGTCGGCCAGGTGGTGGACGCGTTCGGCGGCGTCGACGTACTCGTGAACAACGTCGCGATCAGCGACCGCGGGCACACCGTGCTCGACCTCGACGAGGACCTGTGGCACCGGGTGCTCGCGGTCACCCTCGACAGTGTGTTCCTGTGCAGCAAGTACGTCGGCCGCCGGATGGTGTCTCAGGGCCGCGGCGGTGCCATCGTCAACATCGGCTCGACCTCCGGGCTCCGGGGCCGGCGGAACGCGACGGCGTACTCGGCGGCGAAGGGCGCCGTCCTCAACCTCAGCCGATCGCTGGCCGGGCAGCTCGGGCAGTACGGCATCCGGGTCAACACCGTGACGCCCAACAAGGTCGGCTCACCGGTCGGCGAGGACGAGGAGCCCGCCGACCGCAAGCGGGTCAACCTCCTCGGCCGCGGTGCGGTTCCCGCCGACATCGCGAACGCGGTGGCGTTCGTGGCCTCCGGCGAGGCCGGATTCGTCACCGCCGCGGATCTTCTGGTGGACGGCGGATCGCTGTACGGCGGAGCAGGCTGACCGCCGCGGAGCCGGTTGACGATCAGCGAAGGGCCGCGAGATCGTCGGCGGTCATCTCGGCCATGAGCGGCGCGAGGCTCTTGATGAACGGCACGTCGACGCCGGCCTCCTCGGCCAGCGCCAGGGCCACCTCGAGATCCTTCTTCGGCCACCGCAGGCGCTGCGCACCCCACTCGGCCAACGGCCGGTTCGCGCCGCTGCCGATGTTGAGGAAGGCGCGCAGCTTGCCGGGATGTACGCCGAGCTTCTTGGCCAGGCTCAACGCCTCGTAGTCCGCGCGGATGCAGCTCCACAGCAGAAGATTGTTCGCCGTCTTGGCGATCTGGCCGGCGCCGATGTCACCGACATGGCAGACGTCGATGGCGAACGCGGAGAACGCCGACAGGCACGCGTCGACGATCTCGGCCGGACCGCCGCACATGAGCTTCAGCGCACCGGCTTCCGCCCCGCGTTCCCCGCCGACCAGCGCCACGTCGATCACGTGCACTCCCTGCTGAGCGGCGACCTCGGCCATCTCGGCGCAGGTGTCCGGCCGCACGGAGGGGCAGATGGCCACGATGGTTCCGGGCCGGGCGGTCTCGAGTACGCCGCCCGGACCGGCGATCGCCTGCTTGACCTGCTCGTCGTCCACGACCACGAGCATCACGAGATCGCTGGACGCGGCCACCTCCGCGACTCCGCCGACGACTGTCGCACCGGCGTCCTCGGCCGCGGCACAGGCATCGGCCGACGGGTCATAGGCGACGACGTCCCAGCCGCCCTTGACGGCGTGCAGCCCGATCATGCCGCCCATGCGCCCCCATCCCACGAGACCGATGGTGGCGACTTCGCGAATGTCCGCGGTCATCTGGTATCCCTTCATCGCTCCGCCCCGGCGCCGGTCGCCCGAGCTTCGGCCATGGCAGCGCACGGTCCAGGACCGGTCAAGGAAGACCGCCAACCATCTGAGACACCGCCGCGACCCGGGTGGGGCGTTTGATCGCTGGAAGCCAATGGTTATACCATTATGCGGCCGGCTCAACCGCGAGGAAGGAACGTCAATGGCCAAGGACGGGCTCGTCTCGGAGGAACTGGCGTCCAAGTTCGCCACCGAGAAGGACTCGCCGTACACCCGATGGGTGCGCGACGAGGGTCTCGAGATCATCAGCGCGCAGTACGTACCCGATCTCGGCACGGTCGAGCTGTTGCCGTGGGAGCGCCGGGGTGGTTCCGGGGTCTTCATCAACCACGAGGCGTCCCGCACCTCGAACGACTGCTACGTATGCGAGATCCCCTCGGGCGGCAAGCTCGCGCCGCAACGCCAGCTGTACGAGGAGATGATCCTGATACTCGAGGGTCAGGGCTCCACCACCGTATGGAACGACGCGGGCGCCGAGGTGAGCTTCGAGTGGGGCAAGGGCGCGATCTTCGCGATCCCGCTGAACACCTGGCATCAGCACTTCAACGCCTCCGGGTCGAAGCCCGCTCGGTACGTCGCCGTGACCGACCTGCCCCCGGTGATGAACCTGTACGAGGACGTCGACTTCATCTTCAACACGTCGTACGACTTCACCGGCCGGTTCAACGGCGAGCCGGACTACTTCACCAACAAGGGCGAGCAGAAGGGTTTGCTGCTGGAGACCAACTTCGTCGCCGACGCCGTCAATCTGCCGTTGTTCGCCGCCAAGGAGCGCGGGGCGGGCGGCGGCCACACCCGGTTCCAGATGGCGAGGGGTTCGTTGAACAGCCACATGTCGCAGTTCCCGCCGGCGACGTACAAGAAGGCACACCGGCACGGTCCGGGCGCGCACGTGATCGTCCTCTCCGGCGAGGGGTTCAGCCTGATGTGGCCGGAGGGCGAGGAGCCGAAGCGGTACGACTGGCGGCCCGGATGCATGATCGTCCCCCCGAACATGTGGTTCCACCAGCACTTCAACACCGGCCCGGAGCCGGCCCGCTACCTCGCGTTCAAGCATGAGGGAGTGTCGCTCCGCAACGCCCAGGGCGTGCCGAAGGCGTGGATCAGCCAGCGGGTCGGCGGCGACCAGATCGACTACGCGGACGAGTCGCCCACCGTACGCAAGCTCTTCGCCGAGGCCCTCGCCGAGCACGGGATCGGGCCGAACATGGACAGCGCGTACGAGGCCGAGCTGGCGGACCTGCCGCCGAAGGCGGACGAGTCGCCGGCGCATCCCGCGTGACCGGCCGGGAGTCCGGCGAGGAGACCGTCGAGGAGACCGTCGAGGAGACTGTCGAGCCGATCGAGCAGAACCCGATCTGGCAGCAGGACAACGTCACGCTGCGCAGTGTCGGCATCGACATCGGTTCCTCCGGTACCCAGGTCGCGTTCTCCCGGCTGCACCTTCGCCGGCTCGGCGAGGACCTGACCAGCCGGTACACCGTGGTGCGGCGTGAGACCCTGTTCCAGTCGCCGGTTCGGCTCACGCCGTACGCCGACGAGCGCCGGATCGACGACACCGGCGTGGCCGCGATCGTCGGTGAGGCGTACCAAGCGGCGCAACAGCATCCCGACGACATCGACACCGGCGTACTGATCCTGACCGGCGAGGCGCTGCGCCGCGAGAACGCCGGCCGGATCGCCGAGGCGCTCTCCGGCCAGGGCGGCGACCTGGTCTGCGCCACCGCGGGTCACAACATGGAGGCGATGCTCGCCGCGTACGGCTCCGGGGCGGCCCGGGCCTCGTACGACCGCAAGGCCCGCATCCTCAACGTCGACATCGGCGGCGGTACGACGAAGCTCGGACTGGTCGACGGCGGCCGGGTCGTCGCCACCGCGGCCGTGCACGTCGGCGGGCGACTGCAGGTGGTGGACGGCGACCGCCGCATCGTGCGCCTGGACCCGGCCGGTAAGGAACACGCGAGCCGGGCCGGGTTCGCCTGGTCGCTGGGCGCCGAGGTGGAGCCGGCCGACCTGGACCGGGTCGCGGACTCGATGGCGGACGCACTGGTCGCGGCGATCGCCGAGCGGCCGGTGCCCGAGGCGGTCCGTGCACTGTTCCTCACCGAGCCGATCGACGACTACGGCCGGCTCGACGGGATCATGTTCTCCGGCGGTGTCGGCGAGTACGTCTACGGCCACGAGGAACGGGAGTTCGGTGACCTCGGCAGCCGGCTGGGCAGGGCCCTGCGGGCCCGCGTGGACGCGGGACGGTTCCCCGCTCCGTTGCTCCCGGCGGGTGAGTGCATCCGGGCGACGGTGATCGGCGCATCGGAGTACAGCGTGCAGCTGAGCGGGAACACCAGCCACATCTCGCACCCGGAGGCGCTGCTGCCGCGCCGGAATCTCCAGGTCGTCAGGCCGGAGTACGCGTTGGGCGAGCACGTCGATCCGGAGGTGCTGGCCGGCGCGATCCGTACCCGCCTCGCCGCCTTCGACCTGGACGCCACGGCCGAGATGGCGATCGCCCTCCGATGGGAGGGCGCTCCGTCGTACGAACGGCTGGCCGGGTTCGCCCGCGGGATCAGCCGGGGTCTGGCGGAGCGGATCGACCGGCGGCTCCCGCTGTACCTGATCCTCGACGGCGACGTCGCGCTGACCCTCGGCTCGATCCTGCGCGACGAGCTCGGTGTCCACAGCGAGTTGCTGGTGATCGACGGGATCCGGCTCTGGGACTTCGACTTCATCGACATCGGCCGGCTCCGGGAGCCGTCCCACACGGTGCCGGTGACCATCAAGTCGCTCGTGTTCAACCACGATCCGCGCGGCTGACGGGCATCCGACCCGCCTGCGCAACACCGTTGTAACGAAATGGGCTCGAACTGTTGACGGACCGAGATCCAATGGTTATACCATTAGTCGATCGGGGCCCACACGCGCAAGCGAGGAGCCAAATCATGAGATCGAAGCTCGGTGCGGTTGCCACTGTCATCGTCTCGATGGCTGTTATTGCCGGCTGCAGCCAGTCCCCGACTAGCGGCGAAAATTCCGAGGACAGTGGCGCCGATTCCGAGGACGGTGGAGCCGCTGATGCCCTGGAGGAGATCTACGCCGAAGTCGAAGGACTCGAGGGCGAAGACCGGCTGAAGAAGCTCGAGGAGCTCGCCGCGGAGGAAGACTCGGCGCCGACGTGGTACACCTCGGAGAACCTCGACGACTCCGAACCCCTCATCAGCGCATTCGAGGACGAGTATGGCATCGAGCCCGAGATCTACCGTGCCTCGTCGTCGGACGTCTTGCTGCGGGTGATGCAGGAGGCCGACGCCAACTACGCCGGTGCGGACGTGGTGTCGCTCAATGGTCCGGAGATGAACATCCTCGATCGCGAGGAGCTGCTGTTGCCCCTGGAGATATCGACTAGGGACGACATCTTCGAAGGCGCGCAGTTCGATACCTGGTTGGGAATCTACCTGAACGTGTTCACCTCGGCGTGGAACACCGACGCGCTCGACGAGAGCGAGTACCCGAGCTCATGGGAGGACGTGCTTACCGGTTATCCGGGCGACCTCGCCATGGAGGTGGGGGACTGGGACTGGTTCGCGACACTGGTGGAACAGCATTTCATGGCCGAGGAGGGCATGAGCGAGGACGAGGCGGTCGACCTGTTCCGTGAGGCTGCTAGCCAGGCCGTCTTCGTCGACGGCCACACCACCATGGCCGAGTTGATGGCCGCCGGTGAGTTCGACCTCGTCTCCTCCGCCTACCAGCACCGCATCAGCCAGCTCGAAACGGAGGACGGTGCGCCGGTGGCCTGGGAGAAGCCGGTCGAGCCAGTGATCGTCCGGCCGAACGGGATCGGCATCCACCGCGACACCGATGCGCCGGCGACCAGCTTGCTGTTCATCGAGTACGCGCTGTCCGACGGGCAGCAGCTCATCGCGGACCAGTTCCGTACGCCGGCGAACACCGAATACGGCGGAGTGCCGGAGAGGTACGAAACGGTCACGGTCGACCTCGAGAAGCTGAACGACGAGCGTGACAGGTGGGAGAAGCTCTACGAGGAAGTTGTCCGCGAATCCAAGACGGATGTCATCGAGGAGGACTGATGGCCATGCGGATAGAGCGCGCAGCGGTACCCGCGGTCGTCGTACTGGCACTCGGGCTCGCCGGTTGCGGTAGCCCGACCGCCGACGAGGACGCGAGCGGAAGCGGGGACGCCGAGGGCTCCGTCGAGTCCCTGGACGGCGTCTACGCGGAGCTGGAGGGGCTCGACGGGCAGGAGCGCCTGGACAGGCTCCAGGAGCTCGCCGCCGAGGAGGACGCGGAGGTGACGTGGTACACCACGACTCCCCTCGAGGACTCCGAACCGATGGTCGACGCGTTCGCCGAGGAGTACGGCATCGACGTCGAGCTCTTCCGGGCGTCGTCCTCCGACCTCCTGCAGCGCCTGCTTCAGGAGGCCGACGCCGGCCGCTCCGATGCGGACCTGGTGACGAACAACGGCGAGGAGCTGCATGCCCTCGACAGCGAGGGGCTGCTCGCGCCGCTCGAGACCCCGCTCAGGGACGACATCGCCGATAAGGCTCGGTTCGACACCTGGCTGGGGATCTACCTGAACGTCGCCGCCGCCGCGTGGAACACCGACGGGCTCGACGAGAGCGAGTACCCGACGACCTGGGAGGAGGTGCTCACCGACCATCCCGACTCGTTCGCCCTGGAGGCGAAGGCGTGGGACTGGTTCGCGACCCTCGTGCAGGAGTACTTCGTGGCCGAGAAGGGCATGACGGCGAAGGAGGCCATCGACCTCTTCCTCGAGGCCGCGCCCGGGGCCGCCGTCGTGGACGGGAACACCGGCATCGCCGAGCTGATGGCCGCCGGCCAGTACGACTTGGTCACGCCCACCTACAAGAACCACGTCAGCGTGCTCGCTGATGACGGCGCGCCGGTGGCCTGGGAGCCGCCGGTCGAGCCGCTCATCCTGACCGTCAACGGCACCGGCATCCACAGCGGCACGGACGCGCCGGCGACCTCGCTGCTGTTCACCGAGTACCTGCTGACCGGCGGGCAGGAGATACTCGCGGACGTGTACCGAGTGCCGGCCAACACGGAGTACGGCGGCCTGCCTGAGGAGTACGAGACGATCACGGTCGACGTCGACCGGTCGGTCCGGCTGCGGCCCAGGTGGGAGCAGCTCTACGACGAGATCATCCGCGAGTCCGGCTCGGAGATCATCGAGCCGGACTAAGCCTTCGAATGCTCGCACGGTCGCGCGCGGGTGGCCGATCGCGCGCGACCGTTCGGGTCCGAGACCGGACGGCTGTCGTCAGCCCGCCCATCAATAGGGAGCAGGACAGCATGACCTATGAGAAGCCAAGGTACGGCTCGGACGTGATGGTCGACGCCATGAAGGCACACGGCCTGCGGTACGTGAGCCTCAACCCGGGTTCGTCGTTTCGCGGGCTGCATGACTCGATCGTCAACTACGGCGGCAACCAGCCGGAGATTATCGAGTGTCCGCACGAAAAGGTCGCGGTCGGGCTGGCGCACGGCTACGCCAAGGCCAGTGGCGAAGCCATGGGTGTGATCCTGCACAACGTCGTCGGGCTGCTGCATGGCGCGATGGGCATCTACTACGCGTACCTGGACCGCGCCCCGGTGGTCGTCTTCGGCGGGACCGGTCCGATGGCTCTCGAGCGACGGCGTCCCAACATCGACTGGATCCACACCGCGAACGTGCAGGGCAACGCGGTCCGTGACTTCACCAAGTGGGACGACCAGCCGGCCACCGTGCGCTCGGTGCCGGAGACGATCGCGCGCGGGTACCGGGTCGCGATGAGCGAGCCACGCGGGCCGGTTTACCTCTGTCTCGACGCCGGACTGCAGGAGGACGAGCTCACTGAGGAGATCCCGCCGGTCGACCCGGAGCGCTATAAGGTCCCGAGCCGCCTGGGTGCAGACCCGGCCGCGCTCGACGAGCTCGCGTCGATGCTGGTGGCCGCGGAGCGGCCGATCATCGTCCCCGGGTACGCCGGGCGGGACCCGGAGGCGTTCCACCAGCTCGTGGAGCTGGCCGAGCTGCTCGGCGCTGGGGTCGTCGACACCAACATCCGGCTGAACTTCCCGAACCGCCACCCGCTCAATGTCACCGGATCGGACGCCATCACCGATGCCGACCTGGTGTTTTTCGTCGACGTCAAGGACATGGGCAAGCCGACCCAGGAGCTCGACCGGCTGACCCGCACGATCCGGTCCCTGATCCCGGACACCGCGAAGGTGGTCGACCTCGGGTTCAACGACCTGGAGATCTCGTCCTGGTCGCACGACTTCACCGCCCTGCATCCGACGGACCTGCAGGTGACCGCGGACACCGCCGTGGCGCTTCCGCAGCTGCTGGAGCGCTGCCGGGAGTACGAGCAGCGGGATCCGGATCGCCGTACCGCCAGGGAGGAGAGGCGCCGCCGGCTGGCCGACGTTCACGACGCCACGTGGGAGGGATGGCAGCGGCAGGCAAAGGCCGACTGGGACCTCACTCCGGTGTCGACCGCCCGGCTGGCGGCCGAGGTGTGGGAGGCGGTGCGGGAGTACGACTGGGTCCTGACCGCCGGCACGGCGGCCGGCTGGGCGCTGCGCACGTGGGACTTCGACAAGCCGTACCGGCACCCCGGGGGCAGCCTGGGTACGGCGACGCAGATCTCGATCTCGACGGGTGTGGCGCTGGCGCACAAGGGATCCGGCAAGCTGGTCGTCGACCTGCAGCCCGACGGAGACCTGATGTTCGACCTCGGATCGCTGTGGGTGGCGGCGTACCACAAGATCCCGATGCTCGTCGTCATGTTCAACAACCGCGCGTACTACAACGACTGGGAGCATCAGGAGCGGATCGCCCGCCATCGCGGCACACCCGTGGAAAATGCCTATCTCGGCATGGAAATCGACGGCCCTCCGCCGGACTTCGCAAACGTCGCCCGCTCGCTCGGCTGGTACGGCGAGGGCCCGATCACCGATCCCGGCGGGGTCCAGGAAGCCGTACGCCGAGCGGCCGAGGTCGTCATATCGAGCGGGCAGCCGGCGATGGTCGACGTGGTGTGCCAGCCCGCATGACCATACGCCGTCCTTGACTGATTGGTGCGATGTTCATACCATCACATCAATTGCTTCCGTGCGGTCCGAGCATCGCCACCGCTCCTCGGGGCTCTACGCCCGTCGACCTGGCGTCGTTTGGACCAGGGAGAAGGCCACCGTGGCTCGTATCCGACGCCCGAACTCGGGGTTGCTCACCAGGTATGCCTGTCCAGTCGTCCTCGCGTACACGCTGCTGATCGCGGGGTGCAGTGGGGCGCCGACCGCGGAGGGGGGTGCCGATACCGAGGGCGAGCCCGACGAAGGTGGGGCGATGTCCCTCGACGACGTCTACGCCGAGCTCGAGGGTATGACCGGTGACGAACGACGCGAGCAGCTCGTCGAGCTCGCCACGGGCGAGTGCGACCAGCAGATCACGGTCTACACCACCATGAACGTCGAGGACATCTCTCCGGTGCTGGAGCAGTTCTCCGAGGACACCGGTCTGGACGTCGAGCAGTACCGTGCACCCAACCAGAACATCGTCCGTCGCGTCCTGCAGGAGGAGGATGCGAACGTCGCCGATGTCGCCGATGTGATCGCGGTCAACGACGTGGAGCAGGAGATCCTGGCCCGGGAGGGCATCCTCGCACCACTGAACACCCCCGCAACGGAAGCCAACGCGGTGGTGGAGGACACCTGGGCCGGCGCATACCTGGCCGTCTACATTGCGGCGTGGAACACCGACGAGGTGGACGACAGCGAGGCGCCGACGTCGTGGGAAGAGGTGTTAGAGACCGACGGGATGGCTTACCAGTTCGGCGACTTCGCTTGGTTCGCGACCCTGATCAACGACTGGTACGTCGAGGAGCAGGGCATGACCGAAGGCGAAGCGGTGGAGCTGGTCAAGAACGCCGTACGCGACGGAGCCCAAGCGGTCGACGGCCACACCCTCGGAGCCGAGCTCCTGGTCGCCGGAGAGTACTCGGCCGCGTCGTCGCTCTACCACCACACCATCGCGCCGCTGATCGAGGACGGCGCGCCCCTGGCCTGGGAGCCGGTCGTGGAGCCGATGATCGTGCGCTCCAACGGGGTCGGCATGCATCGGCGTACGCCATGCCCGGCCACGTCCCTGCTGCTGACGGAATACATGCTGACCGACATGCAGGAGATGCTGCCGGAGTTCGGCCGAACTCCCGCGGTGCAAGGCATACCCGGAGGATTCCCGGCGGAGTACGACACGATGCCGATGAACCTCGACCTGGTCCTCGACAACCAGGAAAAGTGGGAGTCGGTCAACGAAGAGATCACCGCAGCGATAGGCGGGGAAGTCCTTGAAGAGGACTGACCGCGAAGGTAGGAGACGATGACCGTAGTCGACCCCGACGCGCACTACATGGAGGACACCCGGCAGCTTGCCGAGTACCTCCCCGAGCCCATGCGTACGCGGATCGGGTCGGCTTCGCCGTCCTACCTGCTGTCGAACAGCGTCGGTGACCGATGGGTGATGGGCCGGATCAGTCGACCCGAGGTCAACTACCCCGACGCCTACTCGGAGCCGGAGGAGATCCCCGGCATCATGAAGTTCCTCGGCGTGGACATATCCGTCCAGCTGCCCAACCGGATGTTGCAGCTCTCCACCACCGGGCAGAAGGACGTCGCCGTGGCCCTGGCCGATGGCTTCGCGCGGTACATGGGTGACCGGGTGGTGAACCCGGCGGAGGGCGTGTACTCGATGATCATCGCGCCGTTCCAGGATCCTCCTCGCGCGGCCGACATCATCTACCGGCACGCCCAGAATCCCGGCATGTGCGCGGTGTGCCTGATCACCGGCGGGGTGTCGCCGCCCCTGGGAGACACTCGGTACGACCCCATCTACCGTGCGGCGCAGGATGTGGAGCTGCCGATCGTCTATCACGCCAACGGCGGGTCGATTGACCACTTTCCGATCCGCGGGTTCCAGCAGTTCCTCGAGACCCACACGCTCGGATTTCTCTTCTACAACCTGGCCACGTTGACCAGCATGCTCGTCCAGGGCGTGCCCGAGCGGTTTCCCCGGCTGCGATTCGCCTTTCAAGAGGCCGGCCTGTTCTACATTCCGATGCTGATGCATCGCCTGGACGCCGCCTACCGTAAGCGTCGCGCAGAGGCGCCGCTGCTGAAACACCTTCCCAGCGAGTACATGCGCGACTTCCGGTACGGCACTCAGCCGATGGAGGAGCCGAACAAGGAGGAGCATCTCGAGATGATCTTCGAGATGATCGACGGACCGAACACCCTGGTCTTCTCCACGGACTACCCGCACTGGGACTACGACCTGCCCAGCAAGATCACGAACCTGAGCTTCCTGAGCCAGACGGACAAGGAACAGATCCTGGGAGGGAACGCTCTGAACTTCTACCGTTTCGAGGGGCGTTAGCCGTGAGCTCGGAATCGGTGCGGGTGAACGTCGAGGACGTCCAGCGGGAAGGGCGCATGGAGCTGGAGCTCGGCGGCCGGACCGTGGTGGTGTTCGCCGTCGACGACCGCTTCGTCGCCTACGTCGACACGTGTGCGCACCTCGGTGGCCCGGTCTGCTCGCAGGGGTCGCGGCATCGTTTCTACACCGCCAGGGTCCAGCAGGACGGACGGGTCGAGCCGTACTTCGCTCCCGGCGGAGAGGTCGTGATCGTGTGTCCCTGGCATGGGTGGGAGTACGACCTGAACAACGGAGTGTCGCTCGCCGACCGAACCAAGTCGCTGAAGGCGGCGACCGTGACCCACGACCGAGACGAGCTCGTCGTCTCGCTCTGATCACGGGTGTCGCGGGCTCGTCCTCGCTAGGCCGGCGCTGGGAACCGTGCCCGCCAGGCCGGTACGGCGTCCCGGTTCAGGACGTGCTCGGGTACCTCTCCGGCGAGGACGGCGGTGACGGACTCGACCGCCATTCGTAGGCCGGCCTCACCCGACGCGTGAGTGTTCGCAATGGTGTGGGGGGTGAGGATGACCCGTTCGGGCGGGAATCTCCGTAGCGGGCTGTCCATCGGGAGCGGCTCGACCTCGAACACGTCAAGGGCGGCGCGACTCAACCGACCGTCCTCGAGCGCGTCGACCAGCGCCGGCTCGTCGACCACGCCGCCGCGCGACGTGTTGATCAGCATCCCGCGAGGCTTCATCAATGCCAGCTGTTCCCGGCCGATCATCCTCCGGGTCTCGTCGTTGAGGACGACATGAAGGCTGACGACGTCGGCGCGGGAGAGCAGCTCCTCCAGCGGCAGCAGCTGGACGCCCTGCTCGGCCGCTTCCGCCCGGTCCCGGTACGGGTCACTCGCGAGGATCTCCATGTCCCAGGTCGAGAGCCGGTGGGCGACCGTCGATCCGATCCGTCCGAAGCCCACCAGACCCAACGTGGTGCCGGCCAGCAGGTCTCCCCTCGACGTCCTCGTCTTCCAGCCACCCCCGCGTAGGGTCTGCTCCACCGCGAACATCCGCTTGCTGTGCGCGAGCATGAGGCCGACGACGGCCTCGGCCACGCCGATGTAGTTCTCTCTGGACGGACTGTTGACGACCAGGACGCCGGCCTCGGTCGCCCCGGCCAGGTCGATGCGGTCCACGCCGATGCTTGCCTTCACCACCGCCCGGAGGCGGGGCGCGTCCCGTAGGTCCTCGCCGCGCAGCCGGTCCCGGGAGGCCACCAGCATCGCGTCGGCGTCGCTCAGGTAGCGCCGCCACTCCTGTGGAGTGAACCGGTGCCGGGGACTCTCCTCGACACCCGGACCGCTGACCACCTCGAAGCCCTGCTCGGTGAGCAGGCGGACGTCGCGGCGGTCTCGGTGCGGACCGGACACGAAGACCTTGGCCACTAGATCTCCTTCCCCTACGCGGGTGCGGTCATCACGCTCTCCGGACCGAGCGCACTCACCGTCGTCACGCCCAACTGAGCCATCGTGACCGAGACCTCCTCCTGCAACAGGTGCAGTGCGTGCTCCAGCCCCTGCCGGCCACCGGCCGCGAGTGCCCAGCACATCAAGCGTCCGATCGCCACCGCATCCGCTCCCAGTGCCAGGGCCTTGACCACGTCCGTCCCGCGTGCGAAGCCGCCGTCCACGATGACCTGTGCTCGCCCGGCGACGGCCTGTACCACGGCCGGGAGCATCTCGATTGTGGCGGGCGCATGGTCCAGCTGGCGGCCGCCGTGATTGGACACGTAGATCGCGTCGGCTCCCAGCTCGGCCGCCAGGCCGGCGTCCTCCGGCGTCAGGATTCCCTTGACGACAAGCGGAAGTTCGGTGATGCTCCGCAGCCACCCGAGTTCGTCCCAGTCGAAGCTCATGCGGAAGCGTCCAGCGTCCCGCCCGGTCGACGGGCGGCTCGTACCGGTCAGGTTGGGACGCTCGCGGGCTTTCTCCGGGACGAAGTCGTTGCGGATGTCGCGTTCCCGGCGCGGATGTATCGGCGTGTCGACGGTGACGGCCAGTGCGCTGAACTCCGCTGCCTCCACCCGCCGGACCATCTCCGTCAGCCAGGATCGGTCCCCTTGCACGTAGAGCTGGAAGAACAACGGACCGTTCACGTCGGCGGCGACGTCTTCCAGGCGGGGACTGGTCAGGATGCCGACGAAGGGAACGATGCCGGTGGCGTGCGCGGCATACGCCACCGAGAGTGCGCCCTGTGGGGTGAACAGGCTCAACCCACCGACCGGCGCGAGCACCACCGGAAACGCGAGCGGCGTTCCCAGCAGGGTCGTGGTGGTGTCGCGGTCGGCGACGCCACGGAGCATCCGCGGGCGTAGCAGCAGGCGGTCGAGCGCCTTCCGGTTGCGCCGTACGGTCGCCTCGGTACCCGCGCCCCCGCACACGTAGTCCCAGATCTCGGCCGACAGCGCCTGGTGAGCGGCCGGCGCGATGTCGGAGAGTGTCCGGAAGCCGTTGATGCGGCGGGACCGGTTCGTGCGCCCGCTCGGCCCCGGCGACGTGGTGAGCTCTCCGCGTGCGTCCAGGTCCGCGGCGGTCACCTGGCTGGATGGATCCGGTATCACGAGATGTATTCGGGTGCGTTTTCGAGGTGGGTGACGGTGTTGTAGCCGAGGTTGCGGAAGAGTCGGTTTTGGGCGCTGAGGAGGAGGACGTCGGAGTTTTGGTCGGCCACGTGCT
>WHTJ01000123.1 GCA_009377795.1 Propionibacteriales bacterium
GTAGCCCACCCGCCGCATCAGCGGGATCGTGAAGGTGCCCGTGGTCATCACGTTGGCCACCGGGCTGCCGTTGACCGAGCCCATGATGGCGCTGACCGTCACCGCCACCTTGGCCGGGCCGCCGCGCGCCTTCCCGGCGATCGCGAAGGGCAGGTCGACGAAGAATTGGCCGGCGCCGCTCTTCTGCATGAAGGCGCCGAAGACGATGAAGATGAACACGTACGTCGCGAAGACGTCCGCCACCGTGCCGAAGATGCCGTTGAACGAGGTGTACGCCGTCGACAGGAACCGCTCGAGGTCGTAGCCCCGATGCGCGAAGATCCCTGGCATCAACGGCCCGTAGTAGGCGTAGACGATCACGACGATGCCGATCGTGATCAGCAGCCAGCCGACAACCCGGCGGGTCATCTCCAGAGAGAGGACCACGGCCACCGAGCCGAGAACCATCTCGAGCTCGGTCAGCCGGCCGCCGCGCGAGACGATGTCCGGGTAGTTGAAGACGAAGTACCCGGCCAGGCCCGCGATCATCGCCGCGAACGCGAGGTCCCAGACCGGCACCCGCTCGTCCGAGTCCTGACGCGACCGACTGCGCAGCGGGTACATCAGGAAGATCAGCACCCCGGCGAAGCCCCAGTAGAAGCCCCGGTGTGCCTGCGGCGAGCTGATGCCGAACTGGGCGGTGTAGAGGTAGTACGCCGAGTAGGCGACCGCGATGAACGCGGCCGCCTTCCCGACCAAGCCACCCAGCTGGCGGTGGGGGTGGACCCCTTCCGCGGCATCCACGTCAGAGACGTGCGGAGCGGCTGCTGTCGTGGCGTCGTCGTCTCGGCTGCTCGAGTCCGTCACCGCTGCCTCCTCGCCGTGCTGGCTACCACCGCGACCCCGGTGGACGCCGGGCAGGGATCAGTTCTCCTCCCACTCTTCGGGGTAGAGCTCCTCGGGGATCTCCGCCCCGACCTCCTCGAAGTAGTCGATGGCACCGGGGTGCAGCGGCGCGATCGCGTTCTCGACGTTCTCCGCGGCGATTTCCCCGGCCGAGGGGTGCGCCCCGGCGAGCGTCTCGATGTTCTCGTGCACCGCCTTGGTCACCTGGTAGACGAACTCGCGGTCCGCGTCGGCGTGCATGGCCAGGGTGTTCCAGGTGCCGACGGCCGGCACGCCCTCGTCCAGGCCGTCGTAGGTGCCCGCCTCGACCTCGGTCTCGATGTAGTACGGGAACCCGTCGACGATCTGCTGGATCTCCTCGTCGCTGAACGGCACCAGGTAGAGGTCCTCGCTGGAGGCGAGGTCTTGGATCGAGGAGACGCCCGGGCCGACGACCCAGGTGCCGACCTCGAGCTGGTTGTTGCGGATGGCGGTTGTCTGGTCGTCGAACGGCAGCCGCTGCGCCTCTCCGAAGTCGTCGTAGCTCATGCCGAGGGTCTCGGTGACATTGCGCATGAACAGCTCGGTGGCGCTGCCCTGGTCGCCGACGGAGACGTTCTTGCCGGCGAGGTCGGCGAAGGACTCGATCCCCGCGTCGGCCGTGGTGGCGATCTGCAGGACGTTGACGTACATCATCGAGATGGTGCGGACGTCGACCGGCTCCTCGAAGTCGCCCTCGCCGTTGACGGCGTTGTAGATGGCGTCGTTCTGCGCCATGGCGATCTCGGTGCGCTGGTCCCCCAGGAGCTGCAGGTTCTCGACCGATCCACCGGTGGTCTCCGCCGTCCCGTTGCGGACGCCGTCGATCTCGTCGGCGAGCATGCTCCCCATCGCTCCGCCGATGGGGTAGTACGCACCTCCGGTGCCGCCGGTCGCGATCGACACGAACTCCGGCGCACCCGAATCGGCGACGTCACCTCCGCCACCACCACCACCGCACGCGGCCAGGAGCAGACCGCCGGCCAGTGCCGAAGCGACTCGCAGATGCATCCTCTTCCTCATCAGGGCACTCTCCTCGATCGGATTTCCAGCAACATGTCACACATCACACGGGGGTGTCTAGTCCGTCACGGTCACGATCGGCAACCGAACCTACGGACCCGCGACGACGGGGTTCGCGAGCACTCCGACGCCCGGGATCCGGCACTCGACGATGTCGCCCGGGTGGATCTGCACAGCACCCGGCGTGCCGGGCGAGATGATGTCTCCGGGGTACAGCGGCATCACCTTGCTGTGGAAGCTGACGAGGAACGCCGGGTCGAAGCGCATGTGGGAGACGGTGTTGCTGCGGTGCACCCTCCCGTTGATGACCGTGGACACCTCCACGTCCGCCAGTGACCCGGCAGCGGCCACCGCCTCCGCCAGGGGGACGATCCGCGGACCGAACGAGAAGAAGCCCGGGAAGTTCTTGGACCGGGTCAGAAACCGGGGGTTGGGCTCGAGGATGTCCTCCGCGGTCTGGTCGAGCACCGGCACCACGCCCCCGACGTAGCTCAGCGCGTCATCCGGCTCGACGTTGCGGCAGTAACTGCCGATCACCACCCCGAGCTCTCCCTCCGCGGTCGTGCGCCGACTCTGCGACGGGATCGGGATCTCCTCACCTGGTCCGATGACGGTGTGGTCACCCTTCATGAACGACGCCGGCTCCTCGGGGACGTCCTCGCTGAGGTCACTCGCGTGTTCGACGTAGTTCAGGCCGATGCCCCAGATCATGCGCGGATGCCGGTACGGCGCACCGAACGTGACGTCTTCGACCGCCCGGAAGACCGCGTCGGAGGCGGCCGTGGCGGCCTCCTCCAGGGCGGGCACGGAGTCCGACGTGAGGACCGCGAGCAGGTCGCCCGAGAAGGCGGGCAGCAGGTCCTCCACCAGGGCCACCCCGCGATCGGGCAGGACCACCGCAGGACGCTCGTCGGAGTCGATGCGGACAGAGGCAAGGTGCATGGCAGATCCCTTCGGGTGGGTGGTGGGATCAGTAGCTGCGGATCATGCCGCCGTCGCAGCGGATCTGCTCTCCGGTGACGTACGACGCGGCCGGGCTGGCGAGGAAGGCGACCACGGCGGCGAACTCCTCCGGCGTCCCGTAGCGACCCGCAGGGATGGCCGCCACGGACCGGGCCCGTGCCTCCTCCGCGGTGATACCGGCCCGCTCACCGGCGGCACGGTCGAGGCTGGCGACCCGGTCGGTCGCGATCCGGCCGGGAAGCACCATGTTGACGGTCACGCCGTCCTCGGCGACCTGGGCAGCGAGGGACTTGAGGTAGGCGGCGAGTCCGGCCCGCCCGATGTTGGAGAGGGCGAGGTTCTCGATCGGCTGCTGCACCCCGCTGGACCCGATCGCGATCACCCTCCCCCAGCCGCGCTCACGCATCCCGGGGAGCACGGCGGCGACCAGGCGCTGGTGCTGCTGCAGCAGCCGGTGCACTGCGGCCGCGAGCTCGTCCTCGGTCACGTCGACGGCAGTGCCGGGCGGGGGCCCACCGCTGTTGACGACGACGATGTCGACCGCCCCGAAATGCTTCTCGGCCTGCTCGACCAGGGTCCTGGGGGCCGCCGCGTCGTCGAGGTCGAGCTCGACGCCGATCGCCGACCCGAGCTCCTCCGCCTCGGCACGCACCACGTCGCCTCGCCGCGCGGCCATGACGACGTTCGCGCCCTCCGCCGCCAGCGCTCGCGCGACCGCAAGGCCGAGACCGCCGCTCGAGCCGGGGACGACGGCGGTACGTCCGTCGAGTGCTGTGTCCATCAGCGAACCTCCTTGGTGCCCACCTCGATGAGGTGGGCGGTCATCAGATCCAGCAGTCGTGGGGGAACACCGGGAGCGGGGGCCGTCTCCTGCTCACCATCCCGCGTCCTCGTCGTCGGCCGGGGCCGGGACGTCGGCCGCCGCGAGCACCCCGGCGAGCAGCTGGTAGTAGCCGACGAGAATGCCGAGCTCGACGACCCCCTCGTGGCCGTGGTGCGCCACGACCTCGTCGTACACGTCCGCGCCAACGGCCCGGTCACCGAGCAGCGCGCCGGCCAGGCGTAACGCCGACGCCTCGGCCGCAGAGAGACCATCGGGCACCCTGCGCTCCTGGAGCGCGGTCAGCTCCGCCGGCGCCACACCCACGGAGCGGGCCACGCGGCTATGGGCGCGCCACTCGTAGTCGGACGCCCAGTGCGCGGCCACCGCGCAGATCACGAGCTCACGGGTCCGGGCATCGAGAGTGCCCTCGAACCGGAGGGCGACCCCCAGCCGCTCGACGGCCGCCCCGATGCCGGGCGCGTGGAGCAGCGCGTTGAACGGACCCATGAGCCGGCCCTCGTCATCGACGAGCGCGAACGGGCCGGTGGCCCGTGGCCCGCCGGCGATCGACTCGTACAGCGCCCGCTGGTCCGCTTGGAGCTCATCGGGGCTCAGCAGCGGAAGGCGGCCCGGGTGCTCAGCCACGGGTCCTCCTGCAGACCCTGGGAACGTGGTCGGCCGGTCTGGTCTGGGACATGGCGGCGGTCCTCGGGTGGGCGGGGGTGACGAGCGCCGAGTGTAATATGTGACATGCAAGTCTGGTCAAGGTCGGGAGGTTGACCTGTGGACACCATCTCGCAGCGCGGAGAGAGCCTGACGTCGCAGGTTCACCGCGCGCTGAGTCAGGCGATCACCCTCGGGGAGCTCGCTCCCGGCAGCCTGCACTCGGTGGCCAAGCTCGCCGAGCGTCTCCAGGTCTCCCGCTCGCCTGTCCGCGAGGCGCTCATCTCGCTGGCCGACCAGGGCATGGTCGCCTTCGAGCGCAACCGCGGGGTGCGGATCCTCGAGACGACCGCGCACGACCTCGAGGAGGTTTTCTCGCTGCGACTGTTGCTCGAGGTCCCGGCGACCTACCGCGCCGCGAACCAGATGACCCCCGAGGACATCGAGCGTCTCCGGACGGCCCTGGGGAGCCTGGAGGAGTTCACCGCCGCCAAGACCATGCTCGAACACCAGGAGATGGACTCGGGGTTCCACCGAGCCATCCTCGAGGCCGCCGGGAACACCCGCCTGGTCGGCATCGTCGACAACCTCTGGTCGATCCAGAAGATGCGCGGTGTCACCACGGCCGGACGCAGCCGGAACCTGGCCGACATTCACCGGGAGCACAAGGCCGTCTTCGACCGCATCGAGGCCGGAGACACCGGAGGGGCAGCCGCCGCCATGCGCGAACACCTCGAAAACTCGGCCCAGCTGCACATCGCACAGGTCACCGGCGAGCCCGCCGAGGTCATCGACGGACAGCTTCCCTGGTTCGACGTCTACTCCGCCCTGGACGGGCCGGGCCACGACTGACACCCACGGTCGCCCTCGTCAGCGGCTAAAGGAAGTCGAGGTCGGCGCCGAGGCTCGCCGGCAGGACGGTCTGCGCGTACAACCGACGCCACCCTCGCTGTGGTGGCTCGGGCGGCTGCCAGGCCGCTCGACGCCCGGCGAGCTCCTCCTCCGCGACCAGCAGGTCGAGGGTCCGGTGAGGGACGTCCAGTCGGATCAGGTCACCGTCGCGCACCTGCGCCAGCGGTCCACCGACGGCGCTCTCCGGCGTGCAGTGGAGCACGACGGTGCCGTACGACGTACCGCTCATCCGCGCGTCGGAGACCCGGGCCATGTCCGTCACCCCGGCGCCGGCCAGCCGCTTGGGTATGGGCAGCGAACCCGCCTCGGGCATCCCGGCGGCCACCGGGCCGGCGTTACGCAGAACCAGCACGTGGTCGGCGGTCACGTCGAGGTCCGGGTCGTCGAGCCGTTCCGCCGCCTCCTCGGGTGAGTCGAACACCAGCGCCGGCCCCTCGTGGACCGCGAGCTCCGGCGATGCGGCCGACACCTTGATGACCGCCCCGTCCGGTGCCAGCGAGCCGCGCAGCACCGCGAGCGCACCGGGCGGGCCGACGGGCTGCTCCACTGTGCGGATGATTTCCTGCCACTGCGCCGGCGGTTCGACCTCGGCCAGGACATCGGCGAGGCTGCGGCCGCACACGCCCACGTGGTCGACGTGGAGGGTGCGCTCGAGGCTCTTGAGCAGCACCGGCACGCCCCCGGCGCGGTGGAAGTCCTCCATGTATCCCGCGCCCGAGGGCTTCAGGTCCACCAACAACGGAGTGTCGCGGGAGACGCGGTCGAAGTCATCGAGCTGCAGCGGGACACCGGCCCGACGTGCGATCGCCAGCAGATGAACGACGGCGTTCGTCGAGCCGCCCAGCGCCGCGAGCACCCGCAGCGCGTTCTCGAACGCCTCCGCGGTCATGATCTCGCGCGGCAGGACCGGCTGCCTCGCCAGCTCGACGGCTCGCGCTCCGGTCGCGGTCCCGTGGCGGAGCCGGTCGCCGGTCGGGGACGGGGGCGTCGCCCCGCCCGGCAGCATCATGCCGAGGGCCTCGGTCACCGATCCCATGGTCGACGCCGTGCCCATCACCATGCAGGTGCCCGACGTACTCGCGAGGCTCACCTCGACCTCGTCGATCTCGGCCTCGGAGAGCCCACCGGCCCGATACCGTGCCCAGAACCGGCGGCAGTCGGTGCAGGCGCCGAGGCGCTCGCCCCGCCACGAGCTCGTGAGCATCGGCCCGACGACGTCCAGGATCACCGGTACCTCGGAGACCGCGGCGGCCATGAGCTGGGCCGGCACGGTCTTGTCGCAGCCACCCAGCAGCACCGCGGCATCCATCGGCTGCGCGCGGATCAGCTCCTCGGTCTCCATCGCCAGGAGATTGCGGTAGAGCATCGAGGTTGGGTTGAGAAAGGTCTCCCCCAGGCTGATGGTCGGGAAGACAAAGGGGATCCCGCCTGCGGCGAGCACCCCGCGCTTGACGTTCGCGACGAGCTCGTCCATCTGCCGGTGGCAGGGGTTGTAGTCAGAGCTGAGGTCGGCGACGCCGATGACCGGGCGGGACAGCTCCTCGCCGCTGTAACCCGCCGACGCCAGGAAGGTATTGCGGAGAAACCGGCTGAAGCCGGCGTCACCGTACGAGACGAGACTCCGCGAGATCCCCTGGACGTTCATGCGGTGATGGCGAACTGCTCAACGGCCTCCTGGTCGAGCTCGACGCCGAGGCCGGGCCGGTCCGGGACGGTGACATGTCCGTCCTCACTGGTGAGCCGGGTGTCCGCACGCAGGAGCCGCTCGAAGTTGAAGATGTCCTTCTCCAGCGCGAAGAACTCGACGGTCAGGCAGCCGGGTATGGCGGCGGCCAGATGCACGTGCAGATTCGCGTGCCAGTGCGGCGCCACGGGCACCGAGAAGACCTCCGCCGCGTGGGCGACACGCATCCACTCGGTCACGCCGCCAAGGACACCGGCGTCCGGCTGGACGATGTCGGCCGCGCGCCGCTGGAGGAGCTCGCGGAACTCCCAGCGCGTCTGGTGCACCTCGCCGGTCGCGATCTGCGTGTCGACGGAGTCGACGACGCGGGCGTGCCCGTCCACGTCCTCCGGTGACAGCGGCTCCTCGACCCACCAGAGCCCCCGCGACCCGGCAGCCTCCTCGAACGCCCGGATCGCCTGGCTGGCCTCGGTCGCGGTGCGGTAGGCGTTGTTGCAGTCGAGCGCCAGCCGCCCGTCGGACCCCAACGCGTCGACGGCCGCCGCGACGCGCTCGGCGTCCTCGACGACCGGCAGTCCCCCGACCTTGATCTTGTGGTCGCGGAAGCCCTGCTTCCGGTTGCCGTGGATCTCGCGAGCCACTGCCTCGGCCCAGGGACCCTCGTCCGGCCGGTAGTACCCCCCGGACGCGTACGCCGGAACCGGCTTCCGAGTGCCGCCCAGGAGCACGCCCAGCGGCACCTGACGGCGCTTCGCGGCGTGGTCCCACAACGCGATGTCCACGGCGGACAGCGCCCGCAGGACGATGCCGCGGCGACCGGCCAGCAGGGTCTCCTGGTACATCCGCTCCCAGAGGGCGGCGATGTCGTCCGGATCGGCACCCTCGAGCGTCGGGACCAAGAGCTCGGCCACGAGCTCAGCGGCAGCCGCACCGCCGGCGGTCCCGATGTACGCGAAGCCCAGGCCCCGTGTCCCGTCGTCGGTCTCGACGTGGACGAGGACGTAGTCGCGGCGATCGAGAACCCTCGTCGACATCCGGGTGGCCTTCCCCACCGGGACCGAGACCGCCTGTGCCCACACGCGCGTGATGACCATCAAAAATCGCCTGCTCTCGTTCGAACGTCTAGGACTGGCATGTTACATGCGACTGCCCGGCCGATGCGATGAACGCGGGCGAAGTGCCGTCTACTGCCGGTGGCCGCGTCCACGACTGAGGTTCCGCACGACCCCCACGGTGCGTAGCGCAACCTTCATACCGGCCAGGGCTCCTGCACGTTCGGTGTACTGCTGCCGTCGGAGGTTGCGCAGGGAGTGTCGGACTGCGGCGAATCCGCGAACAGGAAACCGCTTAAGCCACCCGCGTGTGCTCTGCCTCGGCCTGCTCGGCGTCTCGTTGCCGGGTTTGGCGTCCGACGCTGCCGATGGCCTGGAACAGGAGCGAGGGGCGGGTGCCGATCGAGTTGATGAAGATGGTGGTGACCGACGCGGCCATGGCGATCATCGCCCAGACCGGGTAGATCAGGCCGGTCGTGGCCAGCGGGACGCCGATGCCGTTGAAGGTGAAGGCGAGACCCACGTTGGTGCGGGTACGCCGGTAGGAGCGGACGCTGATGTTGTGGGCGTCCAGTACGGCGCGGACTTCGTTGCGTAGCAGCGCGATATCGGCGGATTCCACGGCGATGTCGGTGCCGCCACCGGCAGCGATGCCGACATCGGCCTGCATCAGGGCGGGTGCGTCGTTGATGCCGTCGCCGACCATCGCGACACGGGTGCCGTCGGCTTGGAGGTGACGCACGATCTCGGCCTTGGCTTCCGGCCGGATCCCTGCGTGGACTTGCTGGATGCCGAGCTGGTCGGCAATGTGCTGCGCGGCCCGGTGGTTGTCGCCGGTGACCAGCACCGGTTCCATCCCCGCTCGGCGCATGCGGTCGACGGCATCAACGGCGTCCGGGCGGAGTTCATCGCCCAGGGCGATCGCTCCGAGCAGGATCCCGTCGTCGGCGGCCGTGATCACGGTGTGCCCGGTGGCTTCCCAGTCCTGGATGTGCGTGGCGAGCGGGTTGATGTCGACGCCGGCGTCGGTGAGCAGGTCGGGTCTGCCCACCAACACGTGATGGCCGTCGACGGTGGCGCGTACCCCCGCCCCCGTGACCGACTCGAACTCCTCGGCCCCGGGTATGGCCAGGCCCTTCTCCTGGGCGGAGGTCACGACGGCGCGGGCCAGCGGGTGTTCGGAATTGGATTCGGCGGCCGCGACCACAGCGAGCAGCCGATCGGTGTCTGCGTCGACGACGTGGAGGTGGCTTATGGTGGGGCGCCCCTGGGTGAGGGTGCCGGTCTTGTCCAGCACGATCCTGCGTACCAGGCGGAAGGTCTGGAACGCTTCCCCGGTGCGCATCACGATGCCGTGGTCCGCGGCGGCGCCGGTGCCGCGGACGATCGCCAGTGGTGCGGCGATGCCTACAGCGCAGGGGTACCCCATCACCAGCACGCTGAGGGCGGCGAACACCGCTCGCTGCACGTCGGGGTCACCGGAGATCGCCCAGCTGCCGACGAGCCAGCCGAGCGGCGCCGTGGCGGAGATCGTGAGCACGGTGGGGGTGTAGACGCGCAGTACCTTGTCGACCAGGTGCAGGATGCCGGGCTTGAGCGCGCGGGCGTCCTCGACATGACGCACCACTTGGGCGAGAATCCCTCCGAGCCGGTGGCGGCGACCTCGATGAGCAGGCTGCCGGTGGTGTTGATCGCACCGCCAACGACCTCCTCTCCCGGGCCGCATTCGGCCGGCACGGGTTCCCCGGTCACCAGGGACAGGTCGACCGCCGAGTACCCGCTCCTGATGCGCCCGTCCAGCGGGATCCGCTCGCCCGGGCGTACCCGTACCCACTGGCCGACGATCACCTCCTCCACCGGAACCTCGGACTCACCCTCTGCGGTGACCAGGCGGGCCAGATCCGGCTGCAGGTCCAGCAGTTTCTTGATCGACTGGCTGGAGCGGGTC
>WHTJ01000124.1 GCA_009377795.1 Propionibacteriales bacterium
CTGACCTGCTCCGAATCACCGGCCAGCCGGAGCGCCACCAGGCCACCGGCCGCGGCGAGCACCACGATCATGGCGACGACTACTACCGCTGGTCTGGCACGCAGAAGCCGGATCGATACCACGTGTCACGACCCTAGTAGACGGTGAAGACGTGGATCGGAGTCGCCCTGGCCCCGGGCTCATGCCTGCGCCGGACGGCTCATCGCCCCTCGGGAAACGGCCGGAATCTCCGAGGGAATCAGAAGACCCTGAACACTCCGCTGAACCCGGGCTCGCGATTGACCGTGACCCGGTAGGGCAGCGGCCCTCGGACCGTGAGGTCGACGTGGAAGGTTGCCCGCTGGCCAGGCTCGAGCACGCGGCTACGCTCCAGGCCCACGACGAAGTTGCGGGGCTTGCTGCTGTCATTGATCACCCGGAAGCCGCCGATCGAGCCCCGGATGAGTTCCTCGCGCTGCAGCCCGGTATCGATGGCGAGCCCGCCGTCGGTGATCCTCACCTTTATGGGTCGCATCAAGTCCGCCACGGTCGTCGCCTGGCCGCGTTCGGGAATCATCCCGCCCATGACCCCGCCGAAGAGGAGAAGGGCGAGCAGCAGGATGCCCACGCGTTTCATGCGCACAGTCTAGCGCCTTGTTTTCGATGGGAGACAGAGGCGCCGCCAGTACCCGCACGGGCCCTTTCCCATCACGTGCATTCCGTACGTACGTTTCCCGCATGCGGTGCCGACCGATTGCTTTTCTTGACCTGCTTGCCATTCGCCGGAGTGTTCAAACCGCGTCCTGTCCGAATCCGGGTTCACCGCCGACGTACGGAGCCGGCGACATGTAACCTGAATCCGTGTCCACATCCCCTGCAGGTGAAGAAAAGCCAGCCCGCAGCCCCTTCTGGGGTTGGCCGGTACGGATCACGGTTGTCGCCGCCGTCGTGGCGTTGATCGTCGTCGCGGTCATTCTCGGGAGAGGCGGCGACGACAAGGCCATCGTCCCTTCCGTGGTCGGTCTCGGGCACGCCGCGGCCGACGGCACCCTGGTTTCCAACGGGTTCTCCACCCAGATCGAACGGCAGCCCAGCTCCGAGCCGTCCGGCATCGTGATCGGCCAGGATCCCGTGGCCGGCGCGCAACTCGGGGCCGGCGGGGTGGTGACACTGACCATCTCCGGCGAGCCGGGCGGTGGTTCGGGCGGCGGGTCGGACGAGCAGCCGAGCGGCCCGGTCGAGATGCCGGACGTCGTCGGTGAGCAGTACGTCCTGGCCGGCGCCGAGCTGGAGCAGCAGGGGCTCGTGCCCGACACACGCGTGGTCGAACGAGGCCGGACATGGGGTGCGGTGATCGCGCAGCGCCCGCGGCCCGGAACGACGCTCGAGGCTGGAGAGATCGTGCAGCTCGACATTGCGCTTCCGTCCGGATTCAACCGCCTCGACGTCCCCGTTCCCGACTTGGAGGGGCTGACCGCGGCCTCGGCGCGCACCACGGGGCATGAGCTCGGCTTCACGATGCGGACGGAGGAGCGCGAAGCGCCGTCTTTGGACCTGGCGGGCAAGGTGCTCTCGCAGGAGCCGAAGCCGGGGACCACGGTGGCAGAACTCTCCCAGATCAGGATCGTGGTCGGCGGCTAGCGGTGCCGGCTGAACGGGCACCGTCGGACGCGACATCACGCCCCCTTCACGGGAATCCGAGCGTCGAGCTTCTAGGCTGCGCACTATGAATGCCGAGGTCCGTCCAGTGACCGATGTCGGGCAGGACGGCCCGGCGGCGATCGCGGAACGCCTGCTCTCCAACGTGGAGACTGTCGTACTCGGCAAGCGGGACGAGATCAAGCTGGTGCTCGGTGCCATGCTCTGCGGTGGTCACGTCCTTCTCGAGGACGTACCCGGCACCGCGAAGACGGTCCTCGCCCGCGCGCTCGCCGGCACGATCGAGCGCTCCACCTTCGCCCGCGTGCAATGCACCCCCGACCTCCAGCCGAGCGACGTCACCGGGCTCTCGGTGTTCGACCAGAAGACGCGCGACTTCGAGTTCCGTCCCGGCCCGGTGTTCGCCAACATCGTCCTGGTCGACGAGATCAACCGCGCGATGCCCAAGACCCAGTCGGCGCTGCTCGAGGCGATGGCCGAGCGCCAGATCACCATCGACCGGGTCACCCGGCCGCTCCCTGATCCGTTCCTCGTCCTGGCGACCGAGAACCCGATCGAGCACGAGGGCACATTCCCCCTGCCCGAGGCCCAGCTCGACCGGTTCCTGGTCCGCGGCGGCCTCGGCTATCCCGGCAGCGAGAACGAGCTGCGGATCATGCGCGATCAGCGGCACGGCCATCCGATCGCCTCGCTCGATCCGGCGGTCACGCTCGAGGAGCTGCAGAAGCTACAACGCGCGGTCGAGGACGTCTACATGGACGAGCTGATCGAACGCTGGATAGTCCGCCTGATCGAGACGACGCGCGAGAGCGAGCAGACCGCGGTGGGCGCGTCGGTTCGCGGGACGCTGGCGCTGGATCGGCTCGCCCGGGCATGGGCGCTGCTCGACGGACGCTCGTTCGTTCGGCCGGGTGACGTCGAGCGCCTGTTCCTGCCGGTCGTCGCCCACCGGATCGTGTTCCGCCCCGCCTTCCTCGCCGAGGCCCGGCGCTCCGGCCGGGAGGCGGCGCTGGAGGCGTTCGAGACCGGCTGTCTCGAGGCGGCGCCCGCGCCGGAGCTCCGCGATGCCGATCTCGCCGGCGATACAGTGGTGCGGTGAGCCGCGAGAGCGCTCCTCCGGCGCAGACGTCCCCCTTCCCGCTGATCTCGCGCTGGCGTCTGGTCGGACTCCCGTTCGGTGCGCTGGCCGGCGCCCGCCGGGGCATGGGCTCGGACGTCGTCGGAACGCGCCCGTACGAGCCCGGCGACGACATCGCGCTGATCGACTGGAACGCCTCGGCCCGGATGTCGCTCGCCCACGACGCCGACGAGTTCGTGGTCCGCCAGCACTACGCCGAGGAGGCGCCGAAGGTGGTCATGGTCTGCGACCGCCGCCCGGGGATGTCCCTCTACTCCCCCGATCTTCCCTGGCTCAGCAAGCCGGCGGCGATGACCCGGGCCTGCGAGTCGATCACGGCCAGCGCGCTCGCGGCCCGCGGGCTCGTCGGCAGCCTCGACGTCGCGGGGGACGGCGACCGGCTCCCTGAGCCGTACTGGGTTCCGCCTCGCGGCAAGGCGGATCTCGCGCTGATCCAGATGCGGCTGGACACGGCCGGATTCGACGCCCCCGCCGACAACCTGATCCTCGCCTTCGACCACCTCGTCCGCTCTCGTCGCGATGTCCCGCCCGGGAGCTTCCTGTTCGTGATCTCGGACTTCCTCGATCCACCGCCTCCAGGCGAGCTCGTGCGGCTCGAGGAGCATCGTTGGGACGTCGTCCCGGTGGTGATCCAGGACCCGGTCTGGGAACAGAGCTTTCCGCTCATCCCCTCGCTGACGGTGCCGATCGCCGATCCCGTCACCGGCCGGGTCGGCGTGATCCGGGTGAGCGCCGCGGAGGCGCGTCGGCGGCGGCGGGCCAACGAGACCCGGCTGCGCCACCTGACCGCGGAACTGCGTGCGCTCGGGCTGGAGCCGGTGGTGATCGGCTCCAGCGACCCCGTCGAGGTCCAGTCCGCCTTCCTGGCCTGGGCGGAACGGCGCTCCGAGGTCGGAACGGAAGTATGGATCTGAGCACCGTGCCGGCATCGTCACGGCACCAGGAAGGCGGGTGCTCGCGCGTCGGCGTCGCGGCCGGCCGGTGGCGGGTGGTGGTGGCCGGAGCCGCGGCGCTGCTCGTATGCGGGTTCCTGCTGACCGGGGGTGCCGTACCCGCCTCGGCCCAGACGGACCAGACCGAGGCCGCGATCGACGTCTCGGCGGCGCCACGCACCCTCCTCTTCGGCGACCAGCTCCGGGTTCGGGCGGAGGTAGTGGTCGACCCCGAGCTCGCCGACCCGGACAGCGTCGAGCTCGACACCGAGTTCCGGCCATTCGAGGTCGAGGAGATCCGGCGCGCGGCCGAGCACGGCTCCGATCTCTCCGCCGTTCGGTTCACGATCACGCTGCGCTGCCTCTCCACGAGCTGCCTGCCTCCGGAGGACAGCGAACGGCGGGAGTTCGAGTTTCCGCCGCTGCGGGTTCGAGTCGTGGCCGAGGGCGAGGAGCGTACGTTCGAGGCACCGGTGCCCCGCGTGCAGGTTCAGACCAGGCTTCGCCCGTCGGAGGTCAGCGCCGAGGACGGCTGGTCCTACGACGATCGGACGCTGGCACCGTTCTCCCACGCGATCGCCCCCGGGTCGGCGACCGCGCTCCTGTGGATCGGGGCCGGAGGGCTCGTACTGCTCGGCGGCGCCCTCACCGCGTACGCGATCACCGGTCGCGGCCCGCGGGCCGCGCTCGCCGCGACCAGGCGGACGCCGCTCGAGCGGGCCCTGGCCCTGGCGCGCCGCGCCGCCTCTCAGGATCCGGAGGTGCGCCGGCGGGCGCTTGAGCGCCTGGCGCGCGAGCTGAGCCGCGCCGGTCATCCGGACCTCGCCGAGCGCAGTGGCGCACTGGCCTGGTCGCCTCCGGAACCTCCGGGGATCGAGATGGGAGCCCTGCTCGCGGACGTCGAGTACGCGGAGGCCGGCAGATGAGCGCCGCGCCGCGGCCGAGCCGTACCCCGGTGGCCGAACGCCGCCGCGGACGGTTGACGGGGGCGCGTCGCGGGCCGGCGATCCCCCTCGCCGATGCGGATCGCTTCCGGGCGCTGATCCGGCGTACGACCCTCGTCCGTGCCGGGCTCGGCCTCGGCCTCCTGGCACTGCTCGCCGGAACTCTGCTGGCCGCGTTCGGTCTCCGCGAGCAGCGCAGCTTCCTCCCGTCCGGAACCAGCGGCGTGATCGTGCTCGACGTCTCCGCGAGTATCACCCCGGACACCTACCGCCGGATCCAGACCACCGTCTCCGAGCTGGCCGCGAGCCGCGAGCACTACGGGCTGGTGCTGTTCTCCGACGTCGCGTACGAGGCGCTGCCGCCGGGCACGCCGGCCGACGAGCTGGCTCCGCTGGTGCGCTGGTTCAAGCCACGCGGTGGCCCGGCGGCCCAGGTCAGTCTCCCGCGCAACCCCTGGTCGAACACCGTGGCGGGTGGTACCAGCATCTCCACGGGGCTGAACACCGCGCGCCAGGCGCTGCGGCGGGACGGGATCGACGACGGCTCGGTGCTGCTGGTCAGTGACCTGGACGACGACCCCACCGACCTGACCGGGCTCAGCCGCGAGATCGACGCCTACAACAAGGAGGGGATCGAGCTGCGGGTGGTCGGCCTCGATCCCGGGATCGAAGACCGCAGGTTGTTCGCCCGGCTCGTTCCGGGAGGGCTCATCGAGAACGCCGCGCCGGCGCCCGGTGATCTGGAGGAGCCGCGGACGATCGTCAGTGCCGACGTCTCGGGTGGGCTCGTCGCCGGCGGTGGCGCGCTGCTGGTTCTGCTGGCCCTGAACGAGCACTGGTGCGGCCGACTGGCCTGGCGGCCGAGGTTCGACCGGGAGGAGGCCGCGTGACCGGCACGGGACGCAGGCGGGCCGCGGCGATGGCCGGCGTGGCGGTGGCCGTCATCCTGGCGGTGGTCGCCGTACTGCTCGCGCTCGACGTCGGAGGCTGGCGCGGCACGGTTCGGGACGGCGACCTGCGACAGGCCGCCGGCAACCCGGATCCCGGGGCCTGGGATCGCGACGACTACGTAACGGGCGAGGCGGCCGCGCGCCTGCTGGGCATCCGCGACGACCTGGCATTCCGCCGAGCGGTGGCACGGTTCAGCCTCACCCGGCCCGGCGTCGGGGGGCTCTCCCCCGCCGACGTCCATCGGACCCGCGACCGGGCACTCGAGGACCTGACCGCGGTGGCGGCGGATCGCGACCACCTCTCACGGGCCGCGCAGGCCGCCAACCTGGCCGGGATCCTCTCCGCCGAATCGCCGGCCAGCGGCACCTCGGACATCTCGCCGGCCGAGGCGGCGCTCGAGTCGTTCCGGTCCGCGATCGCGCTCGATCCCGACTCGGAGCACGCCAAACGCAACCTGGAACGCCTGCTCCGCACGCTTCGCTCCGAGCAACGCACCGAGGGGCCGACCCGCCAGCAGGGACGCTTCGGACGCAGCCCGGGGGGCGGCGGCCTCAGTCCTCCCGGCGAGGGCTACTGAGGGAACGGCGATGTCGTTCGATCTGCTCACTCCCGAGGCGGCCGCGCTCGGGATACTCGTGGCGCTGCCCCTGGGAGCCCTGGTGGCCGCGTCGCTCCGCGCGGGCCGCGCGCGGAGCGTGCTCGGGCTCCCGGCGGCCGGGCCCCGGAGTGTCGGCGCTCCGGTCGCGCTGCTCGCCTGCGCCGGACTGCTGACACTGGCCGCCGCCCAGCCGATCCTCACCCAGCGCCAGAGCATCCCGGCGCGGACGGATGCCGAGGCGGTCGTGGTCGTCGACAGCTCGCGCTCGATGCTCGCCGCCGCCGACCCCGGTGGGGAGACCCGCTTCGACCGGGCGCGAGCGGCGACCAGCCGGGTCGCGGAGGCGCTGCCGGACGTGCCGTTGGGTCTGGCCTCGATGACCGATCGGGTCCTGCCGCACGTCTTTCCCACGGCGCGGCGGCAGGTCTTCCACTCCGCCCTGGATCGCGTACTCGCCGTGGAGCAGCCACCCCCCGGCGCCAGAGACGTCCAGATCACGTCGCTGGAGGCGCTGGCCGAGGTGGCGCGGGGAGACCTCTTCTCGCCCGGCTCCGAGCGGCGGCTGATGTTCGTACTCACCGACGGCGAGTCCCGTCCGTTCTCCCATACCGGCCTCCAGCGCGCCCTCGCCAACGCGGAGATCGAGACCGTCCTCGTTCACGTGTGGCAGCCGGGCGAGAACGTGTTCGGCCCCGACGGGGATTCCGAGCTCGCCTACGTGCCGGATGCGGCGAGCGCCCAGGTGATCGCCGGGCTCGGAGACGTCCTCGGCGGCGGGTTCGCCGAGGACGACCTCGACGCCGCGATCCAGTCGTCGCAGGACTATCTCGGCAGCGGGCCGGTCGAGAACGTCGGCCGCGAGGTGGGAGCGGTGCATCTGGCGCCGTGGGCGATTGTGGCCGCGCTGCTCCCGCTCGCTTTCCTGCTTTGGCGGCGGAACCGCGCCTGACCGTGCTCGTCGGAAATCACCGGGCTGGTTGTACTGACTGCGAACTGCGGAAATCCGATTTCGCGTGGGAGTCAGGTCTGCTTTTCTCGTTCACGGAAACCGAGATGTGCGCTGCGACCGGCAGCTGATCTCGCCTAGTGTATTGGGTGGTTGACTCGTCTCCGTGAGTGCTGGATTCTATATTTGAGAGCCCACGGGGTGTGGCAGAGAGAAGAGTTGAGAGCTGTGAGCGAAGGCCGCGGATTTCTTCGTCGCTTCGGTCCCTTCTTGGGAATCCTCCTCGTCGTGGTGGTGGCGGTGGCCGTATGGATCGGCGTCACCCTGTCCGGTGGTGATGACGAAGGGGGTGACCTCGCCGATGCGGAGGCGGCCGCGATCGAACACGCGGTCGGCGATTTCGCCGAACAGAACTGGGCCACGTTCGGGTACGGCTATTCCCAGAACCGCCATGTCCCGTTCGACGAGATCACGAAGGAGAACGTCGACCAGATGGGCAAGGTCTGGGAGGTCGACTTCGTCCAGGAGGACGATTCCATCCCGGAGGGCAACGAGAGCTATCCGCTCTACGTGAACGGGACGTTGTACGTCACGACCTCGTTCAACCACATCTTCGCGGTCGACGCCGAGAGCGGCGACGTGAAGTGGCATTTCATTCCCAGCGAGATCGGCCCGTTCAAGAACTTCGGCCTGAACGTCAACCGGGGTGTGGCCTTCTGTGACGGCAAGGTGTTCATGGTGACGCTCGACATGCGGTTGATCTCGGTGGACGCCGAGACCGGCGAGCTCGCCGACGAGGTCTACATCTACGACACGGTCAAGGACGCCAAGCCGGAGTTCGGCTACTACGAGACGATGGCCCCGGTCTGCTACCAGGACGTGGTGTTGATCGGGAGCTCCGGCGCCGACAATGGTGTCCGCGGGTTCTTCATGGGCTACAACACCGACCTCACCCCGGCCTGGGAGAACCCCTATTGGACGATCCCGCCCGAGGGTCAGGGCTGGCGCAGCCACGGGCGGTTCCACGGCGGAGGGGCGACCTGGATGCCGCCGGCGGTCGACCCGGAGACCGACACCGCCTACTTCACCTCGTCGAACCCGTCGCCGGACTTCTTCCCCGAGTTGCGGCCGGGCCCGAACCCGAAGACCAACGCGGTGATCGCGGTCGACGCGCTCACCGGCGAGGAGAGGTGGTGGCGCCAGCAGCTTCCGGCCGACGAGTGGGACTACGACACCGTTCAGCCGCCGCAGGTCATCGAGGCCGAGGTCGGCGGTGAGGCACGCAAGATCGTCTCGATCGCCACCAAGCAGGGGGTCTGGTTCGCCTACGACGCCGAGACCGGCGAGCCGATCTACGAGCGGGTCGAGGTCCTCAACCGCGTCGAGCACCCGAAGCTCCAGCCGGGCGAACCGGTGACCATCTGGCCCGGCGCCGTCGGTGGGGTCACCTACTCGCCGGCGTCCTACGACCCCACCACCAATTACGTGATCAACGGACGCATCGAGTCCTCCGCCACGCTCGTCCAGGTCGAGACAGCGGAGGAGGTCGAGCGCAACCGCGTGCGCGGCGACGTCGACACCGGGCTCGAGAACGGCTTCGGCGAAGCGCCCGAGGACTACGACGGTGACCGGGGCGGCCTCACCGCGATCGACCTGGCCAACGGTGAAGTGGCCTGGAAGTTCGACGTCGACCAGGCCGTTCGCGGCGGCGTCACCACGACGGCGACCGGTCTGGCATTCTTCGGCGGCGACGACGGCTTCGTGCGTGCGATCGACACCTCGACGGGCGAAGAGCTGTGGCAGTTCCAGACCGGCAGCCGGATCGCGACGGCGCCGATCCTCTACGAGCAGGACGGCCAACAATACCTGGCGATCGTCACCGGCGGCAGCCCCATCGCGCAGCCGAAGAGCTCGAAGCTCGAGGTGTTCGCGCTCGGCGGCGACATGGAGGAGGGCGAGGCTCCGGAACGGATAGTACCGACAGCCGAGCAGGCTCCGGAGCCGGAAGGCCTCGGCCAGTACTTCACCCCGGGCGCAGAGCCGAAGACGGTCGACATGCTGGTCGTTGGCTCCCAGGGCTCGACTAACGGCGGAATGAACTTCAACGGCTACAGCCGTGAGCAGCTGACCTTCTCCGTTCCGCAGGGATGGTCGGTCGACGTCACCTTCAAGAACGTCTCAGCGCAGATACCGCACAGCGCGATGGTGACTGCGAAGGCCAGCACCGAGATGTCGCAGGGGCAGCAGCCGGTCTTCAAGGGCGCCGCGACGCCCGACCCGGGACAGGGCATCCTGTCGGGGACTCAGTACATGAACTTCAAGGCCACCAAGCAGGGCGAGTACGCGCTCCTCTGCGCCGTTCCCGGACACGCCACCGCCGGAATGTGGGTGAACTTCAGCGTCACCGCGCCCGACACGAAGCCGGCGGTGAGCACGGACCAGGAACGCTTCGTGGTCGAGCCGGCTGAGTGATCGGCGGGTTACGGCGGGGACGGCTCCTGACAATGGAGGCCGCCTCCTCCGGAACCGACACGACGAGGTGCCGCCGCCGGTGGGGCTAGCCCGGCAACGTCGTGCTGGCGATGCCGCTCGGCGAGTCCGGCGGGATCTGCTTCGGCCAGTAGCGAATATCGATCGGTCCACCCGGATGCGCCTCGTGCCTGGAGAAGACGTACGTCACCGAATGCCAGAAGGACACGGTCTCGCCGGCGACCGACCGCGGCAGCACGAACGCGAACCGCCCACGCTCGTCGGGCCAGCGCGCCCGGAGCGGCCGTACGGGTCGACCGTCCGCGAGCACCCCGACCAGCAGGCCCTGGT
>WHTJ01000125.1 GCA_009377795.1 Propionibacteriales bacterium
ACGGAGAAGTCGACCGGCTGACGAACGTACGACACCTCATGGGCAACGTCAGACATGGCGCGAGTGTGGAGCGAGCGACGGCGGCACACCTCAGGATTTCCTCGACCACCCGCACCGAATGCGCCGCACGCTCATCGGCAGGCAGAATGCGTCCTGTGATGTCGTACGACGCGACTTGCCGTTCCCGAATACCCTGATCGCATGTTGTCGATCCGGCCGACTGCCGTGGCGGACCTTGCGGTCGTGACAGCGCTCGAGGACGAGCCGGACACCGCGGAATGGCTGTGCGAGACCGGTCCGGCCTGGCACGAGCGGGCACTGCAGGATCCCGACCAGGAACACCTCGTCGCCGAGTACGACGGAGGGACCGCGGGCTTCATGGTCCTCGCGGGACTGCGCCGGAGCGACGGTGTCCTCGAGCTGCGCAGGATCGTGGCGGCCCCGGCGGTTCGTCGTACCGGCGTGGGGCGGGCGATGCTCAAGGCGGCCGTCGCCTGCGCCATCGACGTCCACGACGCCCGCCGGGTCTGGCTCGACGTGAAGACACAGAACGTACGGGCCAGGACGCTCTACGAATCCGAGGGGTTCGTGCCGACCCGGACGATCACCGAGGCGATCGCCGAGGCGGACGGTACGACCAGCGATCTTCTGGTGATGACCCGCGAAGCCTGACCGGACGACCGTGACGACGCCGGTCAGACGGTCAGAGGGTCAGCGGGTCAGAGGTGCTTCTCCAGATGCTGGAGCACGGCCGCGTTGAACCTCTCCGGCTGCGCGACGTTCGCGATGTGCGCGGCGTCGTCGAGGACGACGAGATCCGAGTCCGGGATCCGGTCGGCAATCAAGCGGCCGACCTCCGGCGTGCAGACCGGGTCGTGCGCGCCCGCGATGATCCGGGTGGGCGTCCGGATCTCGCCGATCCGGTCCGTCAGGTCGTGTGACGCGAGCGCGTCGCAACAGGCGGCGTACCCCTCCGGAGACGTGGAGGCGAGCATGCCGAGCAGCCGGTCGACCTCTTCGGGCCTGGAGCGCAGGAAGTCCGGCGTGAACCAGCGTCCCTTCGTCGGCTCGGCCAGGAACGACATGCCCTCCGCGCGTACCTGCTCGGCACGGTCTCGCCAGTTCTGCGGGTCGCCGAACGCGGGCCCGGTGCAGCAGAGCACCAGCGCGCTGAGCCGCGCCGCGTGCTCGACGGCGATGGTCTGCCCGATCGCGCCGCCAATCGAGAGCCCGACCAGACCGAAGCGCTCTGCCCCCAGCGTGTCGGCGAGCTCCACCACGTCGGCGGCCAGCTCGTCAACGGTGTACGGCCCGGGCGGCACGGGAGATCCGCCGTGCCCGCGGGTGTCGAACCGGATCACCCGGAACCGGTCGGACAGCACGCCGGTCAGCTCGTCCCACAGGGCCAGCGTCGTGCCCAGTGAGGGCGCGAGCAGTACGGGCGGCGCGTCGTCCGGTCCGTGTATGTCGTGATGCAGCCGTACGTCGCTCACCTGAACACCTCCGAGTGCTGCGCGAGGACCCGGTCGATCCACAGTCCGACGTGCTCGGTCTGTGCGACCACCCAACCGGGGTCCTCGCCCAAGGCGGCCAGCAGGTGGTCGAGGTTGCGGGCGATCGCGTCGGGGTCGAAACGCAGACCCTCGACCAGGCCGGCGGTCCGCTCGGCGGCACCGGCGGACAGCCGGAGCATGGTCCGCAGCGGCTGCCACTCGGAGTGCCACGCACCGGCAGGGCGCTCCTGCTCCGGGGCACCGGCCGCGCTCACGATCGAGGCCAGCGGCGGCAGCTCGCGGGCGGCCGCGACGACCAGCATCGACTGCGTGGGGTTGGCCTTGTGCGCCATCACGGACGACGCCCCGCCGGTGCCTTCTCGCACCTCGCCGATCTCGGTCTGGGCCGTCACGAGTACGTCGGCGGCGATCTTGCCGCAGCTCTCGCCGGCGAGCGTGAGCGCGCCGGCCAGGTCGATGACCGGAGTCCGCCGCGTGTGCCACGGCGAGACCGGTGCCGCCAGGTCGAGCTCAGCGGCGAACGCCTCCACGACCGCGGGTCCGTGCTCCCCGTACGCCGCGTTGGTCCCCACCGCGCCGCCGAGCGACACCGGCAGCGGGACGCAGCTCCGGACCGAACGCACGGCGTCGTGTACCCCGGCGAGCCACCCGGCGATCCGCATGCCCAGGGTCGTGGGCATCGCCTGCTGGGTGAGGGTCCGCGCCACCATCGGCAGCGAACGGTGCTCGTCGGCCATCCGGGCCAGGGTCGCGGCCAGGCGGGTGAGGCCGGCCTCGATCCGCCGTACGACGTCGCCGGCCACGAGCATGAGCGCGGTGTCGAGGATGTCCTGGCTGGTGGCGCCGTAATGCACCCAGCCCGCGCTCTCCTCCGCTGCGGCGGCACGCAGCACCTTCACCAGCGGGATGACCGGGTTGCCGCCCTCGACGGCCCGCTCCGCCAGGTCGCGGACATCGACCTCGGCATCCGCGATCGCGGCGGCGGCCGGCTCGGCGGAGACGGGGGCGACACCGGCGCGGACCAGCGCACGGACGAGGGACGCCTCCGCACGCACCATGGCGGCGACCACCGACCGGTCACTGGTGAGCCGTTCTCCCGTCGTGCCCGCCACGACGGGGGAGAGCAGTCCGAGGACGGCGACCTCGGCAAGGCCCTCACCGGGCGAAGACATCGAGGAACACGGTCTCGTCGGCACCCTGGACGCGCACGTCGAAACGGTATCCATCCTCCACGCGGTTCGCGATCATCGTCCGCCGCCGCTCCTCTTCGACCGACGACAGCAGCGGATCCGCGGCGTTCGCCTCGGCCTCGTCGTCGAAGTACACCCGGGTCACGGCCTGGCGCAGCATTCCGCGCGCGAAGACCGCCATCGCGACGTACGGCGCCTGCGGGTGGCCGTCCACGGTCGGGACGGCGCCCGGCTTCACGGTACGGAACTCGTACCGCCCCGCCTCATCGGTCCCGCACCGGCCGAACCCGCGGAACCGGTCGCCCCCAGGCTCGTCGTAGATGCCGGGCGTACTCACGAGGTCGCCATTCGGGTCGGCCTGCCAGATCTCCAGCATGGAGTCGGGGATCGGCTGCCCGTCGCCGTCGAGCACCTGACCGTACAACCGGAACGCCCCGGGGTGATCCGGCCCGACGACCCCGGAGCCGAGGTCGTACGGGAGCGCGAACTTGAAGAACGGGCCGATGGTCTGCGACGGCGTCAACCCCTCGGAGGCAGTGACCGTGTCGTCTTGCGGGTAACGGAAATCGGTCGACATGTCTCACGCCCCCTTGTCCTCGACCGGCGTCGCGCTGCGGCCGCCCACCACGATGTCGAAGCGGTAGCCGGTCGCCCATTCGGGCACGCTCACCGAGTGGTCGTACGACGAGATCAGGCGCTTGCGGACAGGCTCGTCGCGGATGGAGTTGAAGATCGGGTCCTGGAAGAACAGCAGATCGCCGGGGAAGTACATCTGGGTGACCACGCGCTGGGTGAACGCGCGTCCGAACAACGAGAGGTGGATGTGCGCCGGGCGCCATGCGTTGTCGTGGTTCTTCCACGGATAGGGCCCCGGCTTGATGCTCACGAACCGGTAGTGACCCTCGTCGTCGGTGAGGCAACGGCCGGCGCCGACGAAGTTGGGGTCGAGGGGTGCCGGGTGCTGGTCGTCCTTCTGGATGTAGCGCCCCGCGGAGTTCGCCTGCCAGATCTCGATGAGGGAGTTGCGGACCGGCTTGCCGTAGTCGTCGGTCACCGTGCCGTGCACGATGATCCGCTCGCCGATGGGCTCACCGTCGCCGTGCATGGTGAGGTCGGCGTCGGTGTCCCGCACGTCGCCGGACCCGAACTGGGGGCCGGTGAGCTCGGTGAGCCCTGCGGGGGGCACGATCAGCGCCTTCCGCGGCGAGCGGAGCCGCGACGAGCGGTAGTCGTCGACGCGGTACGCCGGATCCAGCGGCCGGGCCGCGGTCTCGGGTGTGATCACGCCCGACATCACGTCATGTTCGTGCACGGTGAACCTCCTTCGTGCGTGCCTGGAGTTCGCGCATGGTGGTCAGCTCGCGCTCCGTCGGGGCGTCCGTGGTGGCCAGGTCGCCGTCCACCTTCAGCGGCCATCCGGTGGCCTCGCGTACCCGATCGACGGTCACGCCGGGATGCACGGCGACCAGGGTGAGCTCGCGGGACTCCGGGTCGGGCTCCAGGATTCCGAGGTCGGTGATCACCTGGGTCGGGCCCGCTCCGCGCAGGCCGAGGCGTTCCCGGAACCCGGTCCCGGTGCCGAAGCCGACGCTGGTGATGAAGGACAGCTTCTCCACGAACACCCGGTCGGAGTGCCGTACGACGATCAGAACCTTGCCCGCGTGCGCGGCGATCTCCGGAGCGCCTCCGGCGCCCGGGAGCCGGAGGTCGGGCCGCCCGTCGCCGCGGGCGATGGACGTGGTGTTGAGGTTGCCGAACCGATCGACCTGAGCGGCGCCGAGGAACCCGACGTCGCACCGGCCGCCCTGCAGCCAGTAGTTGAAGATCTCCGGGACCGACACGATCGAGTCCGCGGTGTCGGCCAGCTCGCCGTCGCCGATCGACAGCGGCAGCACGCTCGGCTTGGCGCCGAGGGTTCCGGACTCGTAGATGAGCACGAGGCCCGGGTTGTCGGTCAGCCGGGCGAGGTTGGCCGCCCTGCTGGGCAGTCCGATCCCGACGAAGCACGTACGCGCCCCGGCCAGCGCCCGCGCGGACGCGACGGTCATCATCTCGTCGGCGGTCCAGTCGATGGTGGAGGTGCTCATGAGGTTGCGTCCTCCGCTTCGAGGACGTGCTTGGTCATCCAGGCCGTGAACGTGTCCCGGTCCCGGCTGATCGTGTCCCATTCGCTGTAGAAGGCGTTGTCCCGGACGCTGTACCCGGTCGCGTACGACGGGTGGGCGCCGCCCGGCACGCGGGCGACCGCCGTGACCACCCAGGCGGGCAGGACGATCGCCCCGGGGCGTGGGTCGAGCCGGTCGACGATCTCCTCGACGGTGACGAGCACCCGTTTCGCGGCCAGCACGGCCTCCTTCTGCACGCCCAGGATCCCCCATAACTGCACGTTGCCGTCGCCGTCGGCCCGCTGGGCGTGGATCACCGTGACGTCCGGATTGAGCGCGGCCACCGCCGCGAGCTCCTCACCGGTGAACGGGCACGTGACCGTGCTGATGGTCTCGCTCTTCGCCGCCAGTCCGCTGCCCTCGTAACCGCGGAGAACCGCGAATGGCAGGTGCGAGGCTCCGGCGACGTACCGGTTGGCCATGCCGGCGTGACTGTGCTCGTCGACCTCCAGCGGTGCCGGCCAGCCGTTCTCCACCGCGTCGCGGAAGCGATGCAGCGAGCCGACACCGGGATTTCCGCCCCAGCTGAAGACCAGCTTGCGGGCTGTACCCATCCCGATCATCTGGTCGTAGACCAGGTCGGGCGTCATCCGTACGAGGGTGAGGTCGCGCCGCCGCTGCCGGATGATCTCGTGCCCCGCCAGGGTCGGGATGAGGTGGGTGAAGCCCTCGAGCGCGACGACGTCGCCGTCATGGACGAGGTCCGCGACCGCTTCGCGAAGGTTGGTGATCTCTGCCATGCCGTCCTTGTGCGTTATGCGAACGAGTGTTGCTATGACGCACAGGCAGCGTAGTCTGCGTCAGAGAAAGCAGTCAACGCTGCCGGCCGGAGAGGGTGGTGAGCATGGCCGACGAGCGGGTACGCGAGCCGCACCATGTCCAGTCGCTTGCCCGCGGGCTTCGCGTGATCACTGCGTTCGGGCCCGAGTCCCCGGCCCTCACCCTGAGCGAGGTGGCGCGCAGGACCGGAATCACCCGGGCCGCGGCTCGCCGGTTCCTCCTGACCCTCGCCGACCTCGGGTACGTGCGCACCAACGGCAGGCTGTTCGAGCTCACCCCGCGGGTGCTCGACCTCGGGTACGCCTACCTGTCCAGCCGCCCCCTACCCGGGATCGCCGAGCCGCACTTGGAGTGGCTGGTGCACGAGACCGGGGAGTCCTCGTCGATGTCCGTGCTCGACGGCCAGGACATCGTGTACGTGGCGAGGGTGCCGACCTCACGGATCATGACCGTGGCGATCAACGTCGGCACCCGGTTCCCGGCGTACGCCACCTCCATGGGGCGGGTGCTGCTGGCCGGGCTGGACGACGACGAGCTCGACGGGTACCTCGCGGAGGTCGGCCTGGCCAGGCTCACCGAGCAGACCGTGGCGACCGTGCAGGATCTCCGTGCACGGCTGGACGAGGTGCGCCAGCAGGGGTACGCGATGGTCGACCAGGAGCTGGAGCCCGGCCTGCGGGCGATCGCCGCACCTGTGCGCAACAAGCGGGGACGGGTGGTCGCCGCGGTCAACGTCTCGTCACACGTCAGCCGGATCACGAAGGAGAAGGCGAGGCGGCAGTTCCTCCCGCCGCTGTTGAAGGCGGCCGGCGAGATCGAGGCCGACCTCCGGCGGAGCTGAGTACGCCGCCGGCGGTACCCGGGTCTTCGCGCCTGCGGCGATGAGTTCTCCGTGCCTGCGGCGATGAGTTCTCCGTGCCGCGCCGGTCTCTATAGATGACGACAGCACACAGCTCAGGTAGGAAGGTGACCGACGATGCGTGACCGGCGCGTAGTGCGGGTGTGGTTCGGATCCCGCCTCATGACCGAGCATCACGTGGACCGCGCGGAGGCGGCCGGGTTCGCCGCCGCGATGCGGCACCGTTTCGCCGGTCTCCGAGTCACCGACGAACCCGCCGAGCCGTCCAGGATCCTCGCGGCGTGACCTTCTGCGTTGCCATACTTCCCGCGGGGCGGGAAGAAAAGGCGACACACGGCAGCGCAATGTAATCAGAGGGCGACACGCCGTACATGTTTATGGCAGACTCCTCGCCGGGGAGCCGATTCTGACCGAATTCCAGTCGCAAAACTCTCGAAGAAAGGAGCGACATCTTGAACGCCGCACAACCGACCCCGGGGAGCATTACGTGAATCGCTTCCGCGTGACAGTGTCCGCGTTGGCCGCCCTGACCATGATCGGCACCGTAGTGGCCGTGAGTCCGGTGACCGCCGTGCCGCAAGATGTCGATCGTGCCGGGTCGACCAAGACCGACTTCTGGTTCAAGCACGATGCGTACGGCACGAAGGTGAGCGGGAACGACCTGGTCGCCTCCGGTCCCACGGCGTACTCGTACCTGGGCTGCACCCAGCGAGCCGGAGTCAGCCACTCCAACGACATCGCCGACGCCGGCGTGCCCGCCCTCGTGCAGGCCGACGGCGTGAAGAGCGAGGGGTGGACGGACGAGAAGGACGGCGTCACCTCGGTGACATCGCGTAATACGATCGCCGGTGGGTCGCTCGCGGGAGGTCGCATCACGTTCGAAGCGATCTCGGTGCGCGCAACGGCATACAACGATGGGGCATTCCGCACCAAGGGCAGCGCCAAGATCGTTGGCCTGACCATCGACAACGAGGAGATCACGCTGGGGGACGGCTCGCACCAGCAGTTCGAGGTGCCAGGCCTCGGCGTACTCCACGTCAACCAGAAGTTCCGCAGCCGCAGCTCGGACCACTCCCAGCTGCGGGTCGTCGCGCTTCGCCTGGTGTCCTACCTCGAAGGAACCACGATCCGGGTGGCTCACGCTCGGGCGAAGATCGCCGATGAGGGTGCCTCTGGACCGTTCGGCGGCCAGGCCTACGCTTCGCAGGTCCGGCTCGCTGGCGGTGCCGCCAACTCCGGCAAGACGGGGCTCCAGCCGATGGGGTGCGTCGGAACCAATGGCAAGGTCAAGGAGAACTCCACGGTGGAGGGCATCCAGTCCACCGACCAGGTGGAGCTCGAAGGCGCCAGCAGCAAGGCCTGGTCGCAGCGTTCGACCCTCGAAGGCTGGACCGAGTCCAAGATCGCCCGGGCGAGCCTGGGCGGCGGACTCGTGACGGTCGAGGCCATCAAGGCCAGGGCGTTCGCCGATCGCAACGGTGACCGAGTGGTCCGCTCTGCAAAGGGCACGACGCTCGGCTCCCTGAGCGTCGGCGGCACGACGTACAGCGCGGACGACCTGCTCGCGCTCGATCAGCCGCTGGAGGTCCCCGGTGTCGCCACGATCACGTTCAAGAAGGTCGAGCGCACCAACAACTCCATCAAGGCGACCGCGCTCGAGGTCTTGCTTCTCCCGGGTACTGACCTGGAGAGCAAGGTCGAGCTTGGAGTCGCGCGCATGAAGGTGAAGAAGGACTGACCCGCCTTCCGGCGAGTTGACAGCACAGTCGCCGCCCGGCCGTCCGTGAATCGGAAGGCCGGGCGGCGTCATGTGTCCGGCGGTTCGGCCGGCGGCCACGGTGTGCCGTTCGGCCGGGCCGAACCCCGAGTTCTTGCTCCGTTCATCCACGAGGTCTAGCGTCGGCACATCGGCCTCATCGACCGGAGGTTCCCGATGCGCGCAGGAGCCAGCCGGGCGGGTGTCCTCGCCTCCGCCTCCACGTTCGTCATCGGCACGACCCTGCTCGCGCCGGCCTCGGCGTACACCGGCGACGGGACCATGGCGGCGACGTCGTCCCGCGCGCAAAGCCAGCAGCTGCGCGTCGCGACGTACAACGCCAGCCTGAATCGGCAGGCCGCCGGCGACCTGGTCAGGGACCTCAGCACCCCCGACAACACCCAGGCGCGCACCATCGCCGAGGTGGTCCAGCGCACCAGGCCGGACATCCTGCTGCTGAACGAGTTCGACTTCGTGCCCGATCACGAGGCGATCGACCTGTTCCGGGACAACTACCTCGAGGTCGGCCAGGACGGCGCGGACCCGATCGACTATCCGTACGCCTTCGTCGCACCGTCCAACACGGGCGTGCCGAGCGGCTTCGACCTGAACAACGACGGCAGCGTCGGCGGGCCGGACGACGCGTTCGGCTTCGGGTTTTTCGAGGGACAGTTCGGCATGGCGGTGCTCTCGAGACACCCCATCGCCGCCGCCGAGCGGGTGCGCACGTTCCAGCAGTTCCGGTGGAAGGACATGCCGGGGGCGTTGCTGCCGGACGATCCGGGAACCGTGGCGCCGGACGACTGGTTCACGCCGGAGGAGCTGGACGTCGTGCGCCTGTCCAGCAAGTCCCACTGGGACGTGCCGATCCGGGTCGGCACCCGCACTGTGCATCTGCTCGCCTCGCATCCCACGCCGCCGACGTTCGACGGCGCCGAGGACCGCAACGGCAGGCGCAACCACGACGAGATCAGGTTCTGGGCCGACTACGTGCACCCGGCCCGTTCCGGCTACATCTATGACGACGGGGGTGTACGCGGTGGCCTGCGTCCGGGAACGCCGTTCGTGATCGCGGGCGACCAGAACAGCGACCCGCTGGACGGCGACTCGGTTCCGGGCGCGATCGACCAACTGCTCGACCACCCGCTGGTCCGGGATCCGTTGCCGTCCTCCCAGGGTGCGGTCGAGGCGGCCGCGGAGCAGGGCGGTGCCAACCTGACGCACCGGTCTCCGGCGAGGTACGACACCGCCGACTTCCTCGACGATCCGGCGCCCGGGAACCTGCGTGCCGACTACGTGTTGCCGTCGAGAAGGCTGAAGGTGCTGGACTCCGGCGTGTTCTGGCCGGTCCGGTCGGATCCGCTGTGGCGGCTGGTCGGGGAGTTCCCGTTCCCGTCCAGCGACCACCGGCTGGTGTGGGTCGACGTCCGACTGCCTTAACCCGGGTCCACCGACTGACTCGCGGATGGGGTGAGGAGGCGGGGAGCCCGGTGACGTCGTAGGTGGGCGTGGGGGATCCGGGATTAAGGCGGCCAGTTGAATTTCTTTGTGGATAACTGAAAACGGGGTTCCGTTCGTTCGTGGTGGGGTGTAGTATCGAACACATGTTCTGCATCTCTGCTTGAGTGCAGTTACCGCGGGGGGCCGCCGATCAGCTCGGTGAGCGGGTGTGCGCATCAGTCTCACGGCTCCCGCTG
>WHTJ01000126.1 GCA_009377795.1 Propionibacteriales bacterium
GCTGCTTCGACAGGGCCAGGCTGGCGCGGTAGAGCGTAGCCAGCTCCGGACCGACAATCCGGCTGAACTCTTGACGACGCCGCTCGGTCGTCGGCAGTTGCGGATTCGCCCGCATAACGTAGAAACCCGGACCGTCACCCGAACGTTGCTCAAGTGAAATCTGGGTGACAATCCACGTGCACGGCTAGCCCGACCCACGGCTCCGTGACGCTGACCGAGCCCGGCTGAATGTTGTACGTTCCCGACGAGTTGGCCGAGCGTGCTCGTGCGACGGGCTGGCGTTCCCCAGTAACCCAGCTAGCCGGATATGCCGTTGCTTACGAGCTGTTCCTGAACCTCCACACGTCGCAGTCCGGTACCAGTGCAGGCGGCCGCAGTCTCGGCCGGATCCTCGTCCGGAGAAATGTACGCTTCGCCCAGCGCAGATCCAGCGGCCGAGCCGGTGTAGTAGAGCGTGGCGACGCCCGGGCCACGTATTTCCTCGAAATTGAACCCGATCTTCTCTCCGCCGAAGGAAAGTACGCCTGTGCCCTGAGCGACCCCGCCGCCGCAAGACAGCTCACCGGCCCCGGTTGCACGGATATCCACTGGAGCTTCGTCGAGGAGCACCACGCGACCGCTGGCTCGTGTCAACCCGCCGGTGCAGGTCCCACTGCCGCGCGCCCACACCTGGCCCGAGGCGAGGGCCGTGGTCAGCGACGGCTGATGCCGCACGGTAAGGGTCAGGTCGCACGTGCCTCGGAAGGTCTCGGTTGAGGGACCAGCCGGTGCTGGTGGGCATATCAGACTGAGGCCCAGGGTTATCACGAAGACCGCGGCGCTGCGCATGACCATGCTGATCACCTCGCGAAAAGGAGAGCAGCCACCCTACGGCCACTACTGCCGCCCTGGCAATAGCGTTGGTTACGCTGGAGCCTCATGATCGTGAGCCAGTCTGTACGGAGGCGGCGCCGGCGCCCCGACGAAGCCGCGCAGGAGATCCTGGACGCCGCTGCGACGCTGTTCACGGAGCGCATATCGAGTGAGGTCACGGTGTCGGAGGTGATGCGCCACACCACGTTGTCGCGCAAATCGTTCTACGTGTACTTCCGCGACCGCCACGACCTCCTCACCAGACTTGTCCAGCCGATCCGCGCCGAAAGCGACCAGATGGTGGAACGGCTACGCGAAACCCGCCGCGAAGACCCCGCCACCGCCGGTAAAGAGTGTCTGCGCGACCACGCCCGGCTGTACCTCCGACACGGACGACTCCTGCGCGCCATTGCCTCGGCCTCAGAACAAGACACCGAAGCCAGGACAGCGTGGCGCACCTTCGTCGACCCCGTGGTGGACGCGCTGGCAGAATTGATCCGCGAAGAGACTGACGAGGGGCGCAGCAGCGGCCTCGACCCCGACGCAATCGCCCGCGCACTGGTCGGGATGAACGTCTCCTACTTCCTCGACCAGATCGTCGACAAGCAACGGACTGACATCGACACTCTGGCCGACACGCTCCTCACCGTATGGATACGAACCCTTTACGCCTGACTTCATCGGAGTCTTGCGTACCGGGCAATGGCCGGGAGCTGCACCTGGAGGTCGGCGGCTTCCCCCCGCCAGCTGCCCCAGTGACCGGAGGCGCTACCGCCGGTGGCGCCGCGCGTACGCCTGGACCTTGGCCCGGTTGCCACATGTGCTCATGCTGCACCAGCGGCGCCGGCCGGTGCGGTCGATGAACAGCCAGCCGCAGTGGTTGCAGTCGCAGACCTTGACGAGCTCGATGTCTTCGGAGGGGTGAGCCAACTGGGCCTCAGCCGACACGCAGGACGACGTTGCCGGTCTTCTGACCGGACTCCACGTATCGGAACGCCTCGGCCACCTCGTCGAGAGGAACGACGCGGTCGATAACCGGCGTGAAGTCGCCGGCGGTGATCCGGTCGCGCAGGTACTCGATCATCGCCTGGTCGTAGGTCGGGATCGGGAACACGACTCGTTTCGCGCCGGTCCGCGCGAGGAGCGGGCTTACCAGTCCGAGTATGAGGTTCTGGCCCCTGGGGCCGAGCTCGGTCGAGACGTAGACCCCGCCGGGGACCAGCAACGGCCTGCATGCACCGAACGAGCTCTTGCCGACGGCATCCAGCACGACGTCGAAACGCTCGCCGCAGGCGGTGAAATCCTCTTGTTCCCAGTCGAGCACCCGGTCCGCCCCGAGTGACGCCACTAGGTCGACGTTGCGGTGGGTGCTGGTCGCGACGACGTACGCCCCCTCATGCTTAAGCAGCTGGACGGCTGCGGAGCCGATCGCACCGGTCGCGCCGTGCACCAGCACGCGGTGTCCGGGCCGCACCTTCGCCGCCCGGATGTTGCACAGGGCGTAGTGAGCCCCCTCGGTCCCGGAGGCGGCCTGCTCGTCCGTGACCCCATCCGGGACCCTGGCGACTGCCTTGTACTCGCCGATCACCTTGTACTCGGAGTGGCCTCCCCAGCGGGAGTCGTCGAACCCGAAGACCCGCTCCCCCACGGAGAATTTCGTGACGTCGGGCCCCACCGCCTCGACCTCGCCGGTGAACTCGCAGCCGAGCGACGTGTGCTTCGGCCGCACCAGTCCGCTCCAGAACCGGGTGATGAACGGCTTCGCGCGAAGAAACCCCGCGTCGGTCCGATTCACGGTGCTGCACAGGACCCTGATGAGGATCTCGCCAGCGGCCGGCTGTGGCGTCACAACCTCGCGAACCGACAACAGCTCCGGAGGCCCGTACTTCCGATGCACCACTGCCTTCACGTCGTCAGCGTAACGGCGGTCACCAAGAGCCCGAAGATCGCCGCACAGCGTCGAAGACTCGACAACTGAGGCTGCGATGAACACGCACCGCATAGCGGCCGAGCACCCTCCGTATCCGCGATGACCACGGGTTCTGCGGGCGAAACCCGAGGGGCTCACGTTGCGTAGACTGTCGACTGTTTGGGCCAAACGGCGAGAGGAGCGGCGTTGTGGCACGTGGGCGGAGGATCGCTTCGCACGCGCGGTGGAGCGGCCGCGGCGTACTGATCGGCTTCATCATCGGACTGGTGGTCGCGGTCACCGGAGGGTTCGCCGCGTGGAGCCTGATCGATGACAGCTCGACGGGCGACAGACTGAACGCCGGCTCCCAGATCGACGCGCGCGGGGCGGACTCGACGGAGGAATTGCCCGAAGACCTCGCGGACGCCTTGACGGCGTGTAGCGACGAGATTGCGACCACGCAACGGGTGGTCTCGGTCGCGGGACCAGGCGTCAGGCATTGGAATGAGCATGTCCAGGCACGCACCGACATGCTGGCGGGCCGGATCACCACCGACAAGATGTCGTCGATCTGGAAACGAACGCGTCTGGCCGGACCAGAGGACCAGCGGAGGTACGCCACGGTGAGGTCGGGCTACGGCGGCGCGGCCAAGGCGTGTGCGCCGCTGCGAGAGGTGTCCGGGGAACCGGTCGCCGCCGACTGTGTCGACCGCGCAGCAATCACCGACCAATCCGTCAAGGCCGCGGACGGGGCCATGGCCGACTGGCAGGACCACCTCGACGCCATGGCCAAGTTCGCCGCTGGCGGGATGACGGTGACAACATCCCAGGAGCTTTGGGTGAAGGCGTGGCGAAACGCACCCACCAACATCAACGCCTACAACGACCGGGTGGCAGAACTCGATCGCGCACCCAGCTGCGACGCGCCCTGAACCACCGGCGAGATCGGTTCGCTCGTTTGGGTTACATGCCATGGTTTGCGTACGTTCCAGGGCTCGGCCTCACGCACCTCGCCGCCGCCTGCGGAACATTTCGAACCGACGCCAAGCCGATGTACGCGACCGACGCCATCCGATCACCGTGAGCGCTGTGAACGGCGTGTGACGTCTGGCCCTGCGGCCCACCTGGTCGGTGGTCCGCTGATGTGACACATTTCGAGCGGCGTACGACCGACGTTGCGGTCCTGCAGCTGAAGCCGCACCAAGAGTTTCCGTACGAACCGGGCCAGTCGATGGCCATGGAGATTCCGCAGCGGCCGCGCCTGTGGCGGTACTTCAGCCCGGCGAACGCTCCGCGCCAGGACGGCACCATCGAGCTGCACGTGCAGATCGTCGACGGTGGTCAGGTCAGAGGTGCGATCATCCGCTCGCTGCGAAAGGGTGACACGGTCAAGCTCGGGCGGGCCGTGGGAGAGCGCCTGACGCTGCCCTCGTCGGATGAGCGCGACCTGCTGCTGGTGGCCGGCGGCACCGGGTTGTCGCCGTTCCGCGCCCTGCTGGAGCAGATCGACATCCGCTGGCAGGAAACCGGATCCGGCCCGCGCGTACACCTCCTCCACGGCGCTCGGATGCCCTGGAACTTCTACGCCCGCGACGAGATGTCACGCCTGACCGCACGTCCATGGTTCGACTACACCGAGGTCGTTTCCGACGACTCGACATTCCCAGGCGTTCGTGGACTCGTCGGGACCGCCGCTGCGCGGGGGCCATGGCAAGGCCGCTCGGTGTTGGTGTGCGGCTCGCCGAACATGGTCGCGCACACCGTGTCCGAGCTGGCCGCGGCGGGGGTTCCGCACACCGATATTCAATCCCAGGAACTCGGGGGTATGTCGGGGAGTACCAATCCACCGCGCACTACTGACCAGGCAGGCGAACCATCATGACGGAAGCTCCTCACCGCATCCCCGCCGTGCAGTCGCCCAACGCCATCCGGCGCGCGATGTTCTCCCGCGTGCGCAAGGGCTGGGACACTTACGAGGTACGCGAGTACCTCGACACTCTCGCCGACCAGATCGAGATGGCCGACGGGGAGCGAGGGCGGCTCCGCGCCGAGGTCAACCGGCTCCAGGCGGAGGCCCAACGCTTGCGCAACGATGCGGCGGACCAGGGAGAACGCACCGACGAGCCGGACGCGCACGCGGTCGCCCTGTTCAGCAGGGCCCAGCAGGTCGCTGACCGGCTGATCGAGGAGGCTGTCCATCAGGCACGCGATCTGATGACAACCGCCCGGAAGCAGCAACGCGACATCTTGGAACAGGCCCAGCACTCGGCCGAGACTGCGGTGCGTACGGCCGAGCAGACGTCGGATCAGCTGTCCGACACCGGTTACGACGCGCCGGTGCCGGAGATCGAGTACGTACGTACCTTCGCCAAGGTCGCCCAGGTGCAGCTGCGCTCCGTCCTCGACGCGCTGACCGAGCAGGTCGAGCGGCTCGGCACACTGCCAGATCTCGACCGATCACAGGGCGCCGGCATCCCGGAGCCGCGTCCGGCCGCTCGGCGACCACATCTGGACCAGCTGCTCGAGTCCACCTCGGAGGACGCCTCCCCATCGCCCACGTGGCAGGTGGGTCCCGGACGGGACCGCTGAAGAGGACGCCGGACCCGGATTGTCGGCGATCACGTCTACGGTGGCGCCATGACCAACAGCGACTACCCGTGGGAGCCGCCCTTCGCCGGCACCGAGGCCGAGCATCTCGTCGGTGCGCTCGACCGCCTGCGCACGACCTTCCGCTGGAAGGTCGACGACCTCGACGCGGCCGGGTTGCAGACCCGCATCGGCGCCTCCTCGCTGACCCTCGGCGGCCTGCTCAAGCATCTGGCCGTCGTGGAGGACCACACCTTCGGTCCGAAGCTGAGCGGACACCCGTTCGGCGCTCCGTGGGACACCGCCGACTGGGACGGTGACTGGGACTGGCCGTTCACCTCCGCCGCAGACGACACCCCCGAACAGCTCTACGCGCTCTGGGAAGACGCCGTCGAGCGGTCCCGCGCGAGGCTGGACGCGGCCTTGGCCGACGGCGGTCTCGACCAGCTCGTCCACGTGTCCGGGCCCGACGGTCGCCATGCCAGCCTGCGCCGGCTGGTCTGCGACCTGATCGAGGAGTACGGCCGGCACGCCGGGCACGCCGACCTGCTCCGCGAGGCCGTGGACGGACTGGTCGGTGAGGACCCGCCCGCCGGATGGCGGCCAACCGCGGGCCGATCGGCCTGAGGGATCGAGAGCGGGGCTAGCCCTAGGTCGGCTGGACGTGCGTGGGGTCGAGGACCCGCTTGAGGAAGACCCGCGTGCGCTCCTGCCGCGGGTTGCCGATGACATCTTGCGGGGGGCCCTGCTCGACGATCTGACCGTCGTCCATGAACACCACCCGGTCCGCCACCTCACGGGCGAAGGCCATCTCGTGGGTGACCACCAGCATCGTCATGCCGTCCTCGGCCAGCTGGCGCATGACGGTCAGGACGTCGCCGACCAGCTCGGGGTCGAGCGCCGAGGTCGGCTCGTCGAACAGCATCAGGGCTGGTTCCATCGACAGTGCGCGAGCAATCGCGACCCGCTGCTGTTGGCCGCCGGACAACTTGGCCGGATAGGCGTGCACCTTGTCCCCGAGCCCGACGCGCTCCAGATTGTGCATGGCCACCTTGGACGCTTCGCTTTGTCCGCGACCGGCAACGATGGTCTGGGCGACCATGCAGTTCTCGAGCGCGGTCAGGTGGGGGAACAGGTTGAACGACTGGAACAGCATTCCGATGTGCCGCCGGGCGGTGTCGATGTCACAGTCGGGATCGGTCAACTCCTCACCGTCCACGAACACCTGACCGGACTCGGGGGTCTCGAGCAGGTTGATGCAACGCAACAGCGTGGACTTGCCCGAACCCGAGGGGCCGATCACACAGACGACCTCGCGGACGCCGACCTCGAAGTCGATGCCGCGAAGGACGTGCAGGTCCCCGAAGGACTTGTGCAGATCATTGATTCGGACCAGTGCTTCAGCCATCAGCGCGCCTTCGCTCCCGAGCGTTCCATCCGTCGCACGATGATCGAGAGCGGGAGGGTGATGAGCAGATAGGCGAATCCCGCGACGACCAATGGCGTCATGTTCGCCTCGTTGTTGGCGATCTCCCGGCCATAGTACGTCAGGTCGAACTCCTCGACAGTGATGCCGATGACGAAGATCAGGGACGAGTCCTTGGTCAGCAGGATCAGCTCGTTCGTCAACGGTGGCAGCACGATCCGGAAGGCCTGCGGCAACGCGATCTTGCGCATCGTCTGACCCGCCGTCATACCGAGGGACCTCGCCGCTTCTATCTGTCCTCGCGGCACCGCCTGGATCCCGGCGCGGATCGTCTCGGCAATGTAGGCACTGCCGACGATTCCGAGGGCCAGCCACACGGTGCCGTACGGCGGGAACGGGATCCTGAAGCCCGGAATCCCCAGTGGCAGCAACGAAAACGCGATGAACACGATGATCGCCGGGAGGCCACGGAAGAACTCGATGTATGCCGTGGCCAGCCACCGGTACGGGCCGACCGAGCTGAGCTTCATCAGCGCGAGGATGGTGCCGACCACCAGCCCGTAGATGAACGCGCCGGCGGTGTAGGTGACCGTGTAATAGAACGCCTTTGGGAGCCCCTGCTCGATCGTCGTCCACGTCAGATCTGGCCGGAAGAACGCATCGAGGATCTGCGACCAGTTGGCGAGCGAGATCGCCAACCCCACGAGGACGACGAGTACGGCGTACTGGACCAGACGCCACCGCTGCGCACGCTTGCGCGGGCTGAGCCGTCGCCTCGGCTCAGCGTGGATGGTCTCGGTCATCAGCCAGGCGGAAGCTCGAACGGTGGCTCTTCGTCGAACCACTTCTGGTAGATCTCGGCGTAGGTGCCGTCATCGAATGCTTCGGCCAGTAGGGCGTTCATGCGCTCGATCAGCATCTGGGCGTTCTCATCGTCCTTCTTCGCCGGGAATCCGTACACCTCGCCGGTCTCGAAGAGCGCGGAGACCTCGGTGTCGGGGTTGTCCGCGACGAACTCCTCCAGCGGCGAGTTGTCGTTGATCGCGGCCGCGATGTTGCCGGCCTTCAGGGCGTTCAGCTCGAGCGCCAGGTCGTCGTACTTCACGATCTCGTAGCCGTGCTCCTCCGCATTGTCCTCGGCGTAGATCTCTCCGGTGGTGTCGCTCTGCACGCCGACGCGCTCACCCTCGAGCTCCTCCAGCGAGCTGTACGGCTCCTCCGTCCGGACGAGCATGCCCTGCGTGGCCTCGAAGTACGGGTCCGAAATCGTCAGCGCCGTGGCGCGCTCGTCGGTGATGGTCATCGCACCCATCCCGACGTCGCAGCGGTCGGCGGTGAACACGGCACCCGAGGTGATCTGCTCCCAGGCGATGTTCACGATGTCCCCGTTCTCGCGCTGCACGCCGAGATCCTCCGCGAGCAGGTCGAGCAGCTCCACGTCGAAGCCGACGATGTCGCCGGTCGTCTTGTCGCGGTGTTGGAACGGTTGGTAGGGCAGGTGGGTACAGATCGTGAGGTGGTCTTCCTCGACCAGGGAGATTCCTCCTTCGGCGGTGGCGGTGCCATCGCCGCCTTCATCTTCGCCGCAGCCGCTGGCTGCCAGAAGCAATGCCGCAGCAGCTGCAACGCCGACGAATCGTCGCTGTGTGCGTGACAACGGGACCATGTTCCGACCTTCTTTCTGCGCGTGCACCCCGGTATGTACAGCCTGTCGGAGCTGGACTGGAATGTCCACAAACGCGCTAGACGAACTGGCGTCCACCCCGGCTGCGTCGAGCCGACGAGCCCGCGAACGACGTCGAAGGAACCTTACCCACCCCGACGGCATTTCTGAAACGTATACCGCCGGACGTAGGGAAATCCCGGGTGGGTAACGGTCGAATGTCGGCTGGTCACATTCCTGCCTCGCGAGGTGTCATATCAGTAGACCCACCGAACGGAGCCGATGTGATCGAACGACCGGGAGTTGCCATGACCTCACCCATCCTGCTCACCGGCGGCACGGGCACGCTGGGGCGCTTCGTCGCGCCGCTGCTGCGGGATGCCGGCTGTCAGCTCCGGGTGCTCAGCCGACGCAGCCATCAGTCCGCAGACGGCGTCGAATTCGTGACCGGCGATCTGGCCACCGGCGAGGGGATCGCGGCCGCAGTGGACGGGGTGGAGGCGATCGTGCACTGCGCCGGCAGCTCCAAGGGCGACGAGGACAAGGCCCGGAACCTCGTACGGGCGGCGTCCCGGGTCGGTTCGCCACACCTGGTGTACATCTCGGTCGTCGGGGCCGAGCGGGTCCCGGTCGTCAGCGGCGTCGACCGCGCCATGTTCGGCTACTTCGCGTCCAAGCGGGCTGCGGAGCGTGTCGTGGCCGACTCCGGACTGCCGTGGACCACGCTGCGCGCCACCCAGTTCCACGACCTGATGCTGACGACCGCGCGGCAGATGGCGAAGCTGCCGGTGATACCGGTCCCGTCCGGCGTCCGGTTCCAGCCGATCGACGCCGGAGAGGTGGCGACCCGGCTCATGGAGCTCGCCCTGGGCGAGCCGTCCGGCATCGTGCCCGACCTGGCCGGGCCGCGAGTGTACGAGATGAGCGAGCTGCTTCGCAGCTACCTGCGCGCCGTTCACCGGCGCCGGCCGATCGTGCCGGTCCGGCTCCCCGGCCGGGCCGCCCGCGCGATCCGGGACGGTGCGAACCTCGCACCCGAACGGGCCGTCGGCGACCGGACCTGGGAGGACTTCCTGGCCGAGCACGTGCGCCGCGATCGCTCGCTCGGGAACGCATGACCGCGGGCAACGAAAGGGCAACAAGACACCGACTGTGCCGTCTCGGTTTCGGTCTGCGGCTGTTCTGAAGCGCTGGACAGAGCTACGGTCGAAGACAGCAAACAATACTGTCAGCAGGTGAGCTCCATGGAGCCATGGATCGTTTGGTTAATTATCGCTTCGGGTCTTGGCGCCGCCGAGTTGCTCACGGCCACGCTGGACCTCGCGATGCTCGCCTTCGCCGCGCTCGCGGCGACCGTCACCGCGGTCCTGGGGTTGGCCGTCGGATTCCAGTTCCTGGCGTTCGCGGTCACCGCGGTGCTCATGATCGGTCTCGTACGTCCGATCGCCCGAAGACACATCACGCGACCACCCGTCTTGCGCTCGGGGACGGCCGCACTCGTCGGACGCGAGGGTACGACGCTC
>WHTJ01000027.1 GCA_009377795.1 Propionibacteriales bacterium
GAACATGTGTTCGAGTCACAATCCCGGGCCCGCTATGGTCGGGCCCGTGGACTGCCTGTTCTGTCGCATCGTCGCCGGGGATCACCCGGCCCACCCGGTTCTCGACGAGCCGCATCTGGTCGGGTTCCTCGATCATCGGCCGGTCTTCAAGGGCCATGTGCTGCTGGTGCCGCGCACGCACTACGCGACCCTGGCCGACCTGCCGTCCGAGCTGTTCACTCCGCTGCTTGAGGCGACCCAGCGGCTGGCGGCGGCCATGCAGTCGGCGCTCGGCGCCCAGGGGTCGTTCGTCGCGATGAACAACGTGGTCAGCCAGAGCGTGCCGCACCTGCACGTACACGTCGTGCCCCGAACCAAGGGTGACGGGTTGCGTGGGTTCTTCTGGCCGCGCACGAAGTACGCCGACGAGGACGACGCCGCATCGTACGCCGCCCGGATCCGCCGCGCCGTTTAGGGCCCTCTAGCGTCGGCACACGCCCCTAGTTGGCCTGGGGGTTCGCCGACTCGGCCTGCATGCGCTGCGCCTTGGCCATGCATGCCGAGCGATTGTCCTCCGCGGTCTGCAGCTCCCGGCGAAGCGTCGTGGCGACTCCCTGGAAGTCGGTCTCGAGGTCGTCGGCGAGACTCCCGCGCCAGGTTTCGTCGCCGAAATTGTTCTCGACCTCGGTGAGCGCGCTCCGCATCGCGCTGATGGCGCCCGACATGCGGCTCATGGCGTCCTGGCACTCCTGGACGTACGGGATGGCCATCCGTGCTCCCCTAGTTCTTCTCGACCTTGTCGTTGAACGCCTCGGCGTTCTCCGGATAGTTGACCGGCACGCCGTTCGTGCGCAGCTGGTCCAGCCAGTACTGCACCTCCTGGGTGTACGTGCCGTTGTCCAAGGCGTCACGTACCCCCGGCGGTGGATCGACGTACCCCTGAATGTTGTGGCCGCCATCGGCCACCGCGAGCACGGCACGCGCCGTACCCATCTGGATGTCACGTTCCTGCTGCTCGCGCAGCTCCCGGAGGTCCTCCTCCGGGATCTCGGGGATGTCCGGCGTCGGAGCGTCCGGCCGGAGATCCTGGTAGACGAGGCCGGTGCCGAAGCTGAGCAGGGAGCCGGCACCCGGGACGAATCCGATGCCCGTCTGGAGGGCACCGACCCCCATGTCGAGCATGCCGACGTTCGCGGCGTACCGCTCTGCCTGCAGCTGAGCCTGGATCTCGGCCCGCGCCTGTGCATCGGCCGCCTCCCAGCCGAGCGCGTCCTGCCGTCCGCGCAGGACGTTCCCCGCGATCGTGCCGGTCTGCTCATAGATGATCTGCATGCTGTCGGGAGCGTTCTGCAGACCGTTCTGGACCGCCGCCTGGGTGTAGCTCTGCACAAAGGTCTGCAGCGCGACCGACTCCTCCTGGTTGGAGTTCACGATCTCCAGGAAGTCCCGCATGTCCTGGCCGGTGATCGAGATGGTCGACGTTCCCTGGGTCGTGGTCACGTAGCTGTCGCCGTCGATCGGCGTGCGCCCGAAGGTGTCGATGTAGTTGCTCGCCATCGTGGTGATGGCCTCGCGGACGTCGTCGTTGGTGATCGTGTCCTCGCCGCTCTTCGGCAGGTCTCCGACCGCCTGCATCAGGGCCAGTGCGCCCACGGCGTTCTCGGTCGCGTGTGGCCCGGTGCGGTCCTGCGTGACCGCGATGATGTCGGCGATGGCCGGACCGGCGTCCTGCCACTCGACGCCCACCAGGGCCGAGGCGTTGGAGACGGACTGCAACACCTCGCGGGAGGCGTCGGTGTCCTGACTGAGCTGCTGCAACGTCTCCTCGGCGTTGAGCAGCATGCCCGCTTAACTGTGCGCCGTCACCTCCATGACGCCACCGCCGGCGCTGGCGATGCCCCAGCCCTGACGCACGCCGTCGTGCAGCTGCTGGCCGTAGTCCAGGGCCATCTCGCCGACATCGACCTGCAGCGGGCTCCCTTCGACCGTGCCGTACCCGAGAAGGTCGTTCCACAGTCCGAGGTTGGCGTTGGCGGTCTCCGCGCCGTCCATCGTCCTCGTGTACCACTGGCCGTTCACCTCGACGGTCGTGGTGAACGGATCCGCCTCCGGCGGATCGCTGAACGGACCGTCGTAGGACGGGTTGATGTCGACCGTCAGCCGGTCACGGATGCTCTGCGGGAGCCCCCCGGTGCCGTAGTGCTCGCTGACCCGCATCAGCCCGTTCGCGTGCGGACGCACGATGTCGGTCACCATCGCCTGCGGCCAGCCCTGATCCTCGACCATGCCCGGGATCTCCAACACCGCGTCGCCGAGCGCCTCGTAGTACGACTGCAGCCACTCCGGGTCGTCCTGATGTTCCGCGACCTCGTTCGCGGCGATGGCGACCGCGTCCGGGTCACCGCTCTCGACGGCCTCCCGCATCTCGTCGCCGGCCTGCCGGCCGCGGTAGTCCACCGGCCCGGCCGTGACCTCCGATTCGGGGACGTCGACCCAGGTCCGGTCGGGCGCTGAACCGCCCGGGGCCGTGAGGACCGGCTGGTCGGCGATGAACTCGGCCTGGTTCTTGTAGTGCTTGACCGTGGGATGGAACTCGTGCATCACCCGGTTGATGCACGTTTGGACCTCGCTCCAGTTGACCTCGACCCAGCCGGGCTCCTCCGGGGCGGCCCACCCCTCCAGGGCGGACTTGGCGGTGCCGACATTGGTCTGCAGTGCCTCGTCGCAGTCCCGCATGGCATCTGCCAGATGGCCCATGTTCTCCACATGGATGCCCACCATGTCGTTCACGCACACCACTCCCCTGGAGCCGACTGTCGGTGTCCAGGAGGCTATCCGATAACGGTGTCACGACAGCCCGCCGTCTGGGCCGGCGGGAAGGACGTCCGGGCACCGGTCGGGCGTACCGTCCGCCGGCTCACGCGAACGGACGCACCAGCAGGACGACCGCCGACGCCGCGATCACGACGAGCACCGCCTGCCGGAACCGCGGTCCGCGCAGCCGCTTGCGCCACGGATGCGACAACGCGAACCCGACCGTGAAGAACGGGATGAACGCCAGGCCCGCCAGCAGCTCCCGGACGGTCATCTCACCCGCGACGGAAAGCGCACCGATCGACAATGCCGAACCCGCCGTGAACACCAACGCGACCGTCGAGCGCAACGTCGCCGGATCCGACCGCTGGTAGATGAACGCGAGCGGCGGCCCACCGATGGACGAGGTCGTGGCGCCGATCCCGGAGACGCAGCCCGCACCGGCGAGGGTCCAGCGATTCACCGGGACGGCGAACGAGCGCACGCTGAGCAGGACCGCGAGCAACGTCATGACCCCGATCCCGATCGCAAGGTCCTCACGTGACAGCGCGACCACGATCCCGGCGCCCGCGATGGTGCCGAGGAACCGGCCGGCGAAAACCCAGCCGACCCGCGGGTCCAGGTCCTGGTGCTCGGAGACCAGCGACATCACCGCCAGGAGGAACACCACCACCAACAGGCTTCCCGGCATCAGCGAGGGGTCGAGCAACGTGACGACGGGAGCGGCCACCAGACCAACGCCGAAGCCGACCGTGCCCTGAACGACCGCACCGAGCAATACCGTCGTGCCCGCGATCAGCACGATCTGCGGATCGAGCAAACGACGGCCCTCAGCCGTCGAGCAGGCCGCGCAGCACGTATTGCATGATGCCGCCGTTGCGGTAGTAGTTCGCCTCACTGGGTGTGTCGATGCGTACGACGGCGTCGAACTCGGTCGTGCCGGAGGCGCGCGAACCAGACGCTGTGCCGGCCCGCACCCGCACGGTCGACGGCGTCGTACCGTCGTTCATCGCCTCCACACCCGTGATGTCGAACGTCTCCTCCCCGGTCAGGCCCAGCGACTCGGCGTTCTGACCGTCCGGGTACTGCAACGGCAAGACACCCATCCCGATGAGGTTCGACCGGTGGATCCGCTCGTACGACTCGGCGATCACGGCACGCACGCCCAGCAGCGCCGTACCCTTGGCCGCCCAGTCCCGCGACGAGCCGGAGCCGTACTCCTTGCCGGCCAGGATCACCAGCGACACGCCGGCGGAGGCGTACGCCGCCGAGGCGTCGTAGATCGTCGTGACCTCGCCGTCGCCGGCGAAGTTGCGGGTAAAGCCGCCCTCCGTGCCGGGCACGAGCTGGTTGCGCAGACGGATGTTGGCGAACGTGCCGCGGATCATCACCTCGTGGTTGCCGCGCCGCGAACCGTACGAGTTGAAGTCCCGCTGCTCGATCCCGTGGGAGATCAGGTAAGCGCCCGCCGGAGAGTCCTTCTTGATCGCCCCGGCCGGCGAGATATGGTCGGTCGTCACCGAGTCCCCGAGCCTCGCCAGCACCCGCGCGCCGCCGATGTCGGTGACCGGTGCGGGCTCGCGCCGCATCCCGTCGAAGTACGGCGCCTTCCGGGCGTACGTCGACCGCTCGTCCCACGCGAACGTCGCACCCTCCGGAGTGGGCAGGGAGCGCCACCGCTCGTCGCCGGCGAACACATCGGCGTAGTCGGCGGTGAACATCTCCGACGCGATGGCCGAGGCCACGACCTCCTCGATCTCGTGCTCCGACGGCCAGATGTCGCGGAGGAAGACGTCGTTGCCGTCCGCGTCCTGACCCAGGGGCTCGCGGAACAGGTCCGTGTCCATCGACCCGGCCAGCGCGTAGGCCACGACCAGCGGCGGCGACGCGAGGTAGTTCATCTTCACGTCGGGGTTGATCCGGCCCTCGAAGTTGCGGTTGCCGCTCAGGACGGACACCACGCTCAGGTCGTGGTCGTTCACCGCCTTGGCCACCTCGGGGATCAGCGGCCCGGAGTTGCCGATGCACGTCGTACATCCGTAACCGACCAGGTTGAACCCGAGCTTGTCGAGGTACGGCGTCAGCCCGGCCCGCTCGTAATAGTCCATGACCACCTTCGAGCCCGGTGCCAGCGTGGTCTTCACCCACGGCTTGCGGGACAGCCCCTTCTCGACGGCGTTCTTCGCCAGCAGCGCCGCGCCGATCATCACCGACGGGTTCGAGGTGTTCGTGCAGGACGTGATCGCGGCGATGGCCACCGCGCCGTGGTCGATCGCGCAGGTCGTGCCGTCGGACAGCGTGATCGGCACCGGGTTGCTCGGTCGGCCGTGCGAACCGGAGGCCGCCGAGGCGAGCGCGCCCGGGGGCTGGGAGCCGTTCTCGCCGTGGTACGCCGGGGAGTCGGAGGCGGGGAAGGACTCCGCGGATGCCTCGTCGTACCCCTCCTCACCGACGTCGTGCGCCTCGACGTAGTCGCCGAGCACGGACCGGAACGCGGTTTTGGCGTCGGACACGGCGACCCTGTCCTGCGGCCGCTTGGGGCCCGCGAGGGACGGTACGACGCTCGCGAGGTCGAGCTCGAGGTACTCGGAGTACCGCGGCTCGACGTCCGGATCGTGCCACAGTCCCTGCGCCTTGGCGTACGCCTCGACCAGCGCGAGCTGCTCCGCGGAACGGCCGGTCAGCCGCAGGTAGTTGAGGGTCTCGGCGTCGATCGGGAACACGGCGATCGTGGAGCCGTACTCCGGGCTCATGTTGCCGATCGTCGCCCGGTTGGCCAACGGGACGGCCGGCACGCCGGGCCCGTAGAACTCCACGAACTTGCCGACCACACCGTGCTTGCGCAGCATCTCGGTGATCGTCAGCACGAGGTCGGTGGCGGTCGCACCCTCAGGCAGCTCGCCGGACAGCTTGAACCCGACCACGCGCGGTATCAGCATCGAAATCGGCTGGCCCAGCATCGCGGCCTCGGCCTCGATGCCGCCGGCGCCCCAGCCGACGACGCCCAGGCCGTTGACCATGGTGGTGTGCGAGTCGGTGCCGACGCAGGTGTCCGGATAGGCGACGCCGTCCCGGGTGAAGACCACCCGGGCGAGGTGCTCGATGTTGACCTGGTGCACGATGCCGGTTCCCGGCGGCACCACCTTGAAGTCGTCGAACGCCCCCTGGCCCCAGCGCAGGAACTGGTAGCGCTCCAGGTTGCGCCCGTACTCGATCTCGACGTTGCGCTCGAACGCGTCCGGCGACCCGAACACGTCGGCGATCACCGAATGGTCGATGACCAGCTCGGCGGGTGCGAGCGGGTTGATCTTCGACGGGTCGCCGCCCAGGTCCTGCATCGCCTCGCGCATGGTGGCGAGGTCGACGACGGCCGGCACGCCGGTGAAGTCCTGCATGATCACCCGGGCGGGGGTGAATTGGATCTCTTCGCTGGGTTCGGCTTCGGCGTCCCAGCCCGCCAACGCCCGGATGTCGTCGGCGGTGATGTCGGCGCCGTCCTCGGTCCGCAGCAGGTTCTCGAGCAGGATCTTGAGGCTGTACGGGAGGCTGGCGACGTCGAGCCCGTCTCCCGTGACCGCGTCCAGCCGGTAGATCTCGTACGGCGTGCCGTCGACGTCGAGGGACGTCCGGGCGCCGAAACTGTCGACACTGCTCATCGGCCTTCTCCTCCTCCAGATGTCTCGATATCAAGATACACGGCATCGAGACTCAGCGTCGACGGCTCGCAGAATTCCGAACCGTGCGTGACCGTCGTACGAGCCATCGCGCCGTCCGGCTGCGCCGCGCCAGCCGGCGCAGCCGGACGGCGCGGCGCAGCCGCTGGCCGAGGGATCCAGGAGCAGGCGGCGGCGCGGGGGCCTCGGACGCCGGGTCGGCGGCACCGTCGAGCCTGCGCCGCAACCGGGCGTTCTGCTCGGCCAGCCGCTTGTGCTCGATCTGCAGCTCGCCGAGGATCCTGCCCAGACCGACCAGACCGTCCGTAGCCGCGGCGAGCAGCTCGCTCGTGGACGCGTCGGCCGGATCGACGGCCTCGGCCCGAGGCTCCGCGGGCGGTACGAGGTCGGCGAGGTCGCCGGCGACGTGCACCCCCAGCGCCTCGACCTCCCGGAGCATGCGCTCCGACCGCCCCCTTACCCATGCGTGCTGCTCGGCCGGCAGGGTCAGACGCGGCTCCGACTTCGCCCGCGGGGCCAGCACCCGCTTGGCGAGGGTCCTCCGGAAAGCGTGCCGGTACACCGGGTACGCCAGGTCGGCGACCTCGGCGTTGACCCGGCGCATCAGCTCGGCCGACACCGCGCCCAGCGACTCGTTCTGCGGCGCCGGCTGCCGGAACCGGTCGCCGTCCAGGCCCAGTACCGAGGAGAACCGTTTCCATACCAGCGTCGGATCACCGCCCGGCGGGGGAACGGTGACCACGGAGATCCGGTCGTAGGGCGCGACCGCCGACCAGGCACGGATGATCCGGGCGAGGTCGTGCGCATTCCAGAACCGGCGGCCGAGCTCGGAGTCCGGATCGTCCGCGCAGACCTCCTTGATGAACTCCGCCCACCCGGCCGGACGGCGGGACTGCATCCCCTCCTGCCATTGCGACGGGATCACGCGGGTCAGCTCCCGGGCGGTGAGGATCACGTGTCGTTCGGCGTCGCCGAGCGACCGTACGACCCGCTCGAGTTTCCGCTCCCTCAGCGGCGCGAGGAGCTCCATCGAGATCACCGCGTCACCCTCGAACCGGCGGATCTCGCCCGCCATCCGTCCCCATGCGCCCTCGTCGCCGGGAAAGCGGGCCTGCGGTCCGATCAGATCGCCCACGGCGCGGCGGTTCTCCCCGGTGCCGGACCACAGCCACCCGGACTCGGCCAGGAGAACGGAGTTCTCCGTGAGCAGCGCCTGGAGGTAGCTCGTGGCGGCCTTCATCGTGCCGATGTGGAGAAAGACGCGTTTCGCCATGGTCAGCGAGGCTAGTCGATCCGGTTTCGTACCGCGCGCAGCCGGTCGACGCGCCTACACGAGATCGATGAAGCGCTCGACGTCGCGCATCTTGCCGGCGACGACGAGCGTGTCGCCGTACATCAGGACCGCGTCGTCGCTCGGCAGCGCGAACTCCTCGTTCGGGCTCTTCACCGCCACCAGGGTGACCGCGTACTTCTCCCGGAGCAGCGCCTCGTCCAGCGGCTCACCGACCAGCTCCCTCGGCGGGTGAGTCTGGATCATGGTGAAGTTCTTGCCCACCTCGATGTAGTCGATGACCCGGCCGCTGACCAGGTGGGCGATCCGCTCCCCCATGTCGTGCTCGGGGAACACCACGTGGTGCGCGCCCATGCGCTCCAGGATCCGGCCGTGCTGCCGGCTGACCGCCTTGGCCCAGATGTCCTCGATCTCCAGCTCGGTCAGCAGCGACGTGGTCAGGACGCTCGCCTCCATGTCGGTGCCGATGGCGACCACCGCCCGGTAGAAGTCGCCGACACCGAGCTGCTGCAGCGCCTCCATGTCCGTACTGTCCGCGGCCACGACCTGAGTCAGCTCGCCGGACAGGCTTTGTACGAGCTTCGGGTCGCTGTCGATGGCCAGCACCTCGGTGCCTCGGCGGCTCAGCTCCTGCGCCACCGAGGAGCCGAACCGTCCCAGGCCGATCACGACGACCGGCTCGCTTCTCTTCTCAGCCAACGATCGGCCGCTCCTCGGGAAGTTCGTAACGACGGGCGCGTTCACGCAGCGCAAGCGCGGAGCCGAGGGTCAGCGGGCCGATCCGTCCCAGGAACATCATCACGGTGATCAGGATATGCCCGAGACGGGGCAAATCCTCGACTACGCCCGAGGACAGGCCGACCGTCCCGACCGCGGACGTGGCGTCGAAGAGCGTTCGATCCAGGTCATGCGCACTCATGGCCTCGATCGAGACCGAGAAGACCGCCAGCAGGCCGACGTAGATCAGGGCGATGGTGATCGCCTGCCGCTGCGTGCTCTCCGGAATCCGGCGATGCCCGACGTTGACGTGCGTGTCCCCCCGCAACTCCGCCCAGATGACGAACGCCAGCAACGCGAACGTCGTGACCTTGATCCCACCGGCCGTCCCCGCACTGCCGCCGCCGACGAACATCAGGATGTCCGTGAGCAGGTAGCCCTCCGGGGACATGCGCTCGGTGTCGATCACGTTGAACCCGGCCGACCGCGGCGTGGCGGCGGAGAAGAACCCCGCAAGGGGCCTGGCGGACTCGTCCAGCGAGCCGATGGTGTCCGGGTTGGAGTACTCCGCGACCGTGATGGCGATCGTGCCGAAGACGAGCAGCGGGATCGTGGCACCGACCGTGAGACGGGTGACGACCGACCACTCCCGCGGCCGGCGCCAGGAACGCAGCAGCTCGAAGACGACCGGGAACCCCAGCCCGCCGGTGATGAACGCGGCCGCCACCGTTCCCGACACCCACGGGTCGGCCGCGAACCCCATCAGGCTGTCCGAGTTCAGCGAGAACCCCGCGTTGTTGAACGCCGAGACCGCGTGGAAGCCGCCGTCGTACAGAGCGGCACCGAAGGACATGTCATACGTGACGAAGAAGCGGGTCACGAGCACGGTCGCCACGATCGCCTCGCACACCAGGCTGAAGATCACGATGTTGCGCACTACCCGGCGTACGTCCCGCAACCCCAGGGTCTTCGTCTCGGCCTGTGCGAGCAGACGGGCGCGCAGCCCGACCCGGCCCGCGAGCAGGAGCGTGACGAGGGTGGCCAGCGTCATGATGCCGAGCCCGCCGACCTGGATCAGCGCCATGATCACGACCTCGCCGAACGTGGACCAGTACCCGCCGGTGTCCACGGTGATCAGGCCGGTCACGCACACCGCGGACGTCGCCGTGAACAGGGCGTCGACCAGCGGCGCACGTTCTCCGGACTCGGTCGCGAACGGCAGCGACAGCAGACCCGTACCGACCAGCACCGCGCTGCCGAAACCTCCCGCGATCACCCTGGCCGGATGCTGGAACCGCTCGGAGCGCGCGAGCCTTCGGCTCGCCCGGTCACGGGGCAGGCCGATCACGCGCAGACTCCCGTCCGGCGACGACGGACTCGCCCGCGCCGCCTCATTCGGTGTCCTCGGGGGCTCCGCGGCGGACCTCTCCCGGCGCGTGTTCGACGCGCTGCTCGCGGCGGATCGCTGCGGCCGACGACCTCAGCTGGTACGGCACGCTCGTGACCATGACGCCCGGCATGAACAGCAGCCGGGTCTTCAGCCGGAGCACGCTCTGGTTGTGCAGCACCTGCTCCCACCAGTGACCCACGACGTACTCCGGAACGTAGACCGTCACCACATCGCGCGGGCTGGCGCGGCGGATGCGGCGTACGTAGTCGATGATCGGCCGGCTGACCTCCCGGTACGGCGAGGCCAGCACCTTGAGCGGCACCGTGATGCCGAGCCGGTCCCACTCGTCCATCAGCGCCTTCGTGACCTCCGGATCGACGTCGACGGTGACCGCCTCGAGCACGTTGGCCTTGCCGGCGCGAGCGTACGCCAGCGCACGAATCGTCGGCTTGTGCAACCGGGAGACCAGGACGACGGCGTGCACCCGGGACGGCAGCGCCTGGTCGGCCTCTTCGACCTCCAGCTCGGCGGTCACCCGGTCGTAGTGCCGCCGGATCGCCCGCATCAACGCGAACCAGCCCACCATCGCCACGATCGCGATCCACGCGCCCTGGGTGAACTTCGTGACCAGCACCACCAGCAGGACAGTGCCGGTGACCATGGCTCCCAGCGCGTTGATCCGGCGGCTGTTCGTCATCGTGCGGCGCACTCGCGCGTCGGTCTCGGTGCCGAGCAGGCGGGTCCAGTGCCGGACCATGCCGGTCTGGCTCAACGTGAAGGCCACGAAGACGCCCACGATGTAGATCTGGATCAGCCGGGTCACGCTGGCGTCGAGCGCGATGATGAGGATGCACGCGAGGCCCGCCAGGGTGAGGATGCCGTTGCTGTACGCGAGCCGGTCGCCGCGGGTGTGCAGCTGCCGGGGAAGGTAGCCGTCCCGCGCGAGGATCGAGCCCAGCACCGGGAAGCCGTTGAACGCCGTGTTAGCGGCCAGCATCAGGATCGCACCGGTCGCTGCGATCACGAGGAACAGACCGGCCTCGAACTCGCTGAACACGGACTTCGCGATCTGCGTGATCAACGGGTCCTGATGATAGTTCGGACCGACCGGCTCGCCGTCGCGCTGGACGAGCTGGGTCGCCGGATCCTCGGCGACCCGCACGTCGATCAGGTTGGCCAGCGCCACGACGCTGATCGCCATCGTCACGGCGATCAGCCCGAGCACGAGAAGGGTCGTGGCGGCATTGCGACCCTTCGGCTTGCGGAACGCGGGCACGCCGTTCGCGATCGCCTCGACGCCGGTGAGGGTCGCACAGCCGGCAGCGAACGCCCGGAGGATCACGAACGCCGCACCGAGACCGGCGAACCCGGCCTCGAAGCCCGGCTGCGGAAGGATCCGCAGGCCCGCGGTGTCCGCGACCGGGAGATCCCCGCCCAGGTACCGCAGGAACCCGATCGCCGCCATGCCGAGGATCGCCACCATGAACAGGTAGACCGGAACCGCGAACATCAGCCCGGACTCCCGTACCCCCCGAAGGTTCACCGCCGTCAAGAACAGCACCGCACCCACCGCGAGCTGCGCCTGATAACCCTCGAACGCGGGGATTCCGGAGGCGACGTACTGGGCGAACGACGAGATGGAGACCGCGACCGTGAGGACGTAGTCCACCAGGAGTGCGCTGGCGACCGTCAAGCCGAACTTGGACCCGAGGTTGGTGGTCGTGACCTCGTAGTCGCCGCCGCCGCTCTGGTACGCCTGCACGTTCTGCCGGTAGGAGACGACGACCACCAGCATCACGAACACGATCGCGATCGCGACCTCCCACGAGACCGTGTACGCCGCGATTCCGGCGAGCGAGAGCATCAGGAAGATCTGGTCCGGGGAGTACGCCACGCTGGACAGCGGGTCGCTGGCGAACACCGGCAGCGCGATCCGCTTGGGTAGCAGCTCGTGCCGCAGCTGAGTGCTTCGAAGCTTACGGCCGACGAGCAGCCGTTTGCCCAGGTCACCGATGCCCACGAGACGCGATGCTAGACCTCGACACCTCCGGGAGCCTTCGTCAGCCCGCGTGTCTCGGTGTAGCGTCGATGGCGCCGGAGTACCCGGTCAGACCACGAACAGCCGGTCTGAGAACGCGCGCAGGACGTTCTGAAGGAGCTTGGGAAGGGCAGCGTTGCACGTCGTCATCATGGGCTGCGGCCGGGTCGGATCCTCGCTGGCCCGCAATCTCGAACGCCGCGGTCATACCGTCGCGATCATCGACCAGAATCCGGAAGCGTTCCGCCGCCTCGGTCCGACGTACGCCGGGACGAAGGTCACCGGGCTGGGCTTCGACCGCGACGTCCTGCTCAAGGCCGGAATCGAGAACGCCGAGGCGTTCGCCGCGGTCTCCAGCGGGGACAACTCCAACATCATCTCCGCCCGGTTGGCGCGAGAGCAGTTCGGGATTCAGAGTGTCGTGGCCCGGATCTACGACCCGGGTCGTGCCGAGCTGTACCAGCGGCTCGGCATTCCCACGGTGGCCACGGTGCGCTGGACCACGGACCAGATTTTGCGCCGGCTGCTGCCCGAGGGCGCCGAGCCGGACTGGCGAGACGCCTCCGGCACCATCCGGATCGCGGAGGTACCGACCCATGCGGACTGGGTCGGCAAGACGGTGACCCAGGTGGAGGACGCCTCGCATGCGCGGGTGGCGTTCCTCGCCAGGCTCGGCGACGGAGTCGTACCCTCCAGGGACACCCTGGTCCAGGAGGGCGACATCGTCCACATGGTCATGCGCGAGGCGGCGGCCGACCAGGTGGCGGCCGCGCTGGCCGCACCACCCCAGGAGGAGGCCTGATGCGGGTCACGATCGCCGGAGCCGGGGCCGTCGGACGCTCGGTCGCGGCCGAGCTCACCGAGAACGGGCACAACGTCCTGCTCATCGACAAGGACCCCGTGGCGATCAAGCACGAGCAGGTACCCGCGGCCGAGTGGCTGCTGGCCGACGCCTGTGAGCTGAGCTCGCTCGAGGAAGCCCGGCTGGAGAGCTGCGATGTGGTGATCGCGTCGTCGGGTGACGACAAGGTCAATCTCGTGGTCTCGCTGATCGCGAAGACCGAGTTCGGCGTCCCGCGTACGGTCGCCAGGGTCAACCACCCGAGCAACGAGTGGCTGTTCAACGACTCGTGGGGCGTCGACGTCGCCGTGTCCACGCCGCGGATCATGTCCGCATTGGTCGAGGAGGCGGTCTCGATCGGGGACGTCGTACGGCTCTTCGAGCTCCGTCAGGGCCACGCCAACCTGGTCGAGCTGACCCTGCCGGGCGACTCCCCGTACGCCGGGAGCCGGCTCAGCCAGGTGACCTGGCCGGCGGACGTCTCACTGGTGACGATCCTGCGCGACGGTGGCATACTCACGCCCGATCCGGACCGTGCGCTGGAGGTGGGGGACGAGCTGTTGTTCGTCACGACCGTCGAGCACGAGTCGGAGATCGAGCAGCTGCTCTCCCCACACAGCCACAGCTCCGCATAGGCGCGGCAGCCGCGCCCGAAGTCAGGCCGGCCGCCCGGAGCCCGCGGTCTGCTCGGCGCCCACCGGGGTGTGGTTGCGGGCCAGCACCCACGCCATGGCCGCGAACGCCGCGATCTGCAGCGGCCAGCCCATCGCGACCTTGGTGAACCCCAGCAGCGCGGCCTCACCCGCGGCCCACAGCGGATACTGCGCTACCACCCGCAGGAGGCAGGGGATCGCGAGGAACCAGGTCAGGATGCTGCACAGCCTGACCATCTGCCGGTCGCGGCGCCAGCTCGTCAGGTCGCCGGTGACCGCACCGATCATGAGTCCGATCATGGGCCACCGGGCGAGGACCGACAGCGCCAGCACGACGAAGTAGACGGCGTTGTAGATCAGTCCGGGCAGGAACGCGTCCTCCGCGCGCCCGGAGCGCATCGCGAAGACCGCGCCGATCGCGATCACGATGAAGGCGTTCAGCACGAACTGCGGGTTCGAGCGCTGCACGATCCGCGCCAGGAGCGCGAGGACGGCCGCCCCGATCCCGAGGGTCAGCGAGATCCGGAGGTCGCTGGAGAGGATCCAGGAGATCGTGAAGCAGAGCGTGGGAAGCGCCGCTTCGAGCATTCCCCGGCGGCCACCGAGCGCCTCGGACAGCCTCCGGCGTACGAGCGCCTCGACGGTGTCGACGGTCACGCCGGACGCCGTCGCCTGCCCGTGCCGGTCGGTGTCATCGCCTGTGCTCATGCGCGCAGCTCGTACCGCGGGTTGTAGATCACCTTCTGCGCGTCCTGGGTACTGATCCTGCCCTCCGCCGTGACATGCGCGCCCGGTTGAATGCCGGCGATCCGCCGCCGGCCGAGCCAGACGAGTACGACGCATCCGGAGCCGTCGTACAGCTCGGCCTCCAGAGCGGGTGTACCCGAACGGGGACGCAACGTGACGTGCCGCAGCGTCCCGGCCACCTCCACCCGCTGGCGCTCCTGCGCGTCGATCACCCGGCTGCAGCCGACCTCGCGCACCTCGCTCTGCAGCTCGCGCGCCTCGATGTCGCTCTGGCTCGGCGCCAGGCGACGCAGTGCGCGCCGCCACGACCCACGCTGCGGGCCGGCGGACGCGCGTTCCCGAGTACTCATGACCCCAGCGTACTGTCGCCGGCGATCCGCTACCCGGGTGATGGCGGATCTCCCGACTCCGGTTGCGGCGGGGGCTCCGCGCCCTTGGGCATGTCCAGCGGGATCGCGCTCCGGGGTGCCATGGGCGCATCGCCACGGCGTACGACGACGTCGCGGAACGCCGACTCCAGCAAGCCGTCCGGATCCGGCTCCGACGCCGGCTTGCCCAGGAAGGTTCCGCGCAGCAGCCACCGCGGCGCCGAGACCCCCACGATCCGCGAGACCTGGGTGGTCTGCTTGCCCTCCCGGGTCTTCGCCGGCACGGCGAGCTTCAGCTCTGGACCGAACGGCCCGGACTGCTCGGTCGCCGTGCCCCCTCTCTGGGTCGCCTCGGCCGCGATTCCCTGTCGTACGTCGTCCCAGATGCTCTCGTTGCGCGGAGCGGCGAACGCCCGCAACTCGAGTGCGCCGTCCGCGGAGACCAGCATCGCGGCGGTCACCGTCTGGGTGCGCTCGTCGACCTGCAACCGCATCTCCAGCCCGGAGCGGACCTTGATCACGAGGCCGCCCAGGTCGATCACGTCCGGAACGTCGAGATCGGTGTGGACGTCGTCGATGTCCCACGGACCCTGCGGACGGGGCAGCTCGGCGCGCTCGGGTTCCTCGGTCCCGGGTACGGGGACCGAGGGACGTTCGGATGAGCCGGACGCTCGCCGGCGACGGAACATCAGATCCGCTCCTCGGCGGGAACGGGGTCCTCGGTGACCGTGAAGCCGCCGGTGGAGCCGTAGCCCCCGGCGCCGCGCGCGGTGTCCTCCAGCTCGGCCACCTCGACGAACTCGGCGCGGACCACCGGCTGCACCACCAGCTGGGCGATCCGGTCACCGCGTTCCAGCACGATGGGCTGGCTCGGATCCAGGTTGACGAGCACCACCTTGATCTCCCCGCGGTAGCCGGAGTCGATCGTGCCGGGCGAGTTCACGATCGACAGCCCGCAGCGGGCGGCCAGGCCGGACCTGGGGTGCACGAAGGCGGCGTGCCCGACCGGGATCGCGACCGCGATCCCGGTCGGGACCATGGCCCGCTCCCCCGGCTGGAGGGTGACGTCGACCGTCGTGACGAGGTCGGCACCGGCGTCGCCCGAATGGGCGTACGACGGCAACGGCACACCCGAGTCCAGCCGCTGGATCTGTACGTTCAACGCCGCCGCCGTCCTTCGTCCGGCCGTGTCGTGGTCCATCACAGTGACCGACCCTAGGCCATGTCCGGCGAATCCGGCTGGTCGACCAGACACCGCCTGGCCGCGTTTCGTTGACCGTGACGTTCTCGACGCAAACGCCGGCTCGGGTTCATGCGTGTCTCGCCGAGAACGTCGCACTCAGCGGGACGGCCCCTCGACGTCATGCGAAGCTGGAGCCGTGACCGCGTCTTCTCCCGAATCGGACGAGCTACCCACCTCCACCGGATTCCGCGAGCGGCTCTCCGTCCCCGTGCGGTGGTGGGCCCTGACCGCGTTGTTCGTCGGCTCGCTGTGGCTGGCCTTCGTGGTGTCCACTCCGCCGGAGGTGTCGTGGCCGTCCACGGCGATCCTGGTCGTCGCAGGTGTCGCGCTGCTCACCTCGTACGGCTCGGCCGTGGTGGAGGTGGACGCGGGCGTGCTGGTCGCCGGGAGGGCGAGGCTCGACTGGGCGCACTGCGGTCCGGCCGTACCTCTCGACGAGGAGGCGGCCCGCCGGTTGCGCGGCGTCGACGCCGACCCGCGGGCGTATCTGTTGCTTCGGCCGTACATCAGGACCGCCGTCCGAGTGGATGTGAATGATCCGGAGGACCCCACGCCGTACTGGATGATCTCGTCGCGACACCCCGGCCGGCTGGCAGCCGCGATCAATGCCGCCCGGAGGGTGGCAGACTGAGTATCGATAATCACCGAGAGGAGTCTTTGTGGCCTCGAAGGGCTGGAAGCTGTTCAGCACCGTATCGGCGGTGGCCAGCGGAATCGTGGTGAAGAAACTGCTCGACCTCTCCTGGAAGACCGCGACCGGGCGTCCCCCGCCCAAGAACCCGGAGAACCCCGACGTCGACTGGCGAGAGGCCGTGGCGTTCGGGATGGCCAGCGGGGCGGCGCTGACGGTGGGCAGGCTGATGGCGACCCGGAGGGCCGCCGCCTACTACCGTCGTTCGACCGGCCACCTCCCGGACAAGCTGGCCGAGCCGAGCAAGTAGCCCGGCACGCGGGAAGGAGTCCCGGCACGCAAGAGGGTGCGCCGTCCAGGCGCACCCTCTTGCGTGGGATCGGACGACCGAGCCGGCCGTCAGGCCGCGCAGTCCCGGCAGATCTTCTTCTTCACGTTGGCCAACTGGCTGCGGTGGTGCACGAGGAAGCAGACCGAGCAGGTGAACTCGTCCTCCTGGCGCGGTAGTACCTGAACGGCCAGTTCTTCATGAGACAGGTCGGCGCCGGGCAGCTCGAACGACTCGGCCGCCTCGGCCTCGTCCTCGTCGACCTTCCCCGAGTTCTTGTCGTGCCGACGAGCCTTCAGCTCTTCGATACTGTCTTCGTTGATCTCCTCGTCAGTCTTACGAGGTGCGTCGTAATCGGTCGCCATCCCTGCTCTCCCCCTACTCGATCGAGTGGTGGGTGTGTCGCCGCTGCTTACCTGCTTGTCTGGTCGCGGTCAGTGTCCCGCAGGTACGTAACGCTCCTGCCGCCGGATTTGTGCCCGAAACCAGGCGGAGATTGTGCCTTAATCGGCAAGCTTTTGCACGGCCATTTCGCACTGTGTCGTGCGGCTCACACCCGCAGCGGCGGATCGTCCGCTTTGTTGGGCCTTGCGCACCCCTTGTACGCCGGTCCAAAACGCCGGTCGTACGCCTGCCGAACGCCGGTCAGATGCCGAATCCGGACTCGACCAGGAGCTCGTGCAGTGACTCGAAGAGCCCCTCGCCTGCCGCCAGGACGAACTGCTCACCGGCCTCCGCGCCGCGCAGCCCGGACACCGTGGCACCGGCCTCCCGGGCGATCAGTCCCCCAGCGGCCAGGTCCCACGGCTTGAGACCCTGTTCGGCGAACGCGTCGACCCGCCCGGTACCCACCGCGCACAGGTCGAGGGACGCGGCGCCGACCCGGCGGATGTCGCGTACTCGCGGTAACAGAGTCGCCATCGCGGCCGCCTGCCGGGCACGCAGATCCGGGTCGTAGTGGAAGCCGGTCGCGATCAGGGCGCGGCTCAGGTCGACCTGCCGGTTGGCCTGGATCGGGTCGCCGTCCAGCCAGGCACCCTCACCCCGGATGCCGGACCAGGTCTCGCCGGACACCGGGTTGTGCACCACGCCCACCGCCACCTCGCCGTCCACCCGGGCGGCGATCGACACGGCGTACGACGGGATCCCGTAGAGATAGTTCACCGTTCCGTCGATCGGGTCCACGACCCACACGACACCGCTGTCACCTGGAGTACCGCCGCCCTCCTCGCCCAGGAAGCCGTCGGCCGGACGAGCATCGTGCAGCCGATCCCGGATCAGCGACTCAGAGGCACGGTCGGACTCCGTCACGATGTCGGTCGGGCTCGACTTGGTCGCCGCCACCTCGATCGTCGTCGTACGCCGGAGCCGGACGATCAGCTCGCCCGCCTCGTGGGCGACTCCGGTGGCCAGGTTGAGCAGATCGCGCGGCTGCGGCTCACCCATCACGCGTCTCCATCCATGCCGCACAGCGCCGGCCGCGGTGAGCGCGGGTTCGGACAGCATCCGGCCGGGCAGACGTCCCATGCCGGCGTGTCCCCGGCAACGGTCGTCCTCGCCGGGGTCGCGCCGCGCTCGACCGCGGCGCGCTCCAGCAACAGTTCCCGCACCATCGAGACGAACCGGCGGTCGGTCCCCGGAGTGGCCGCGCGGACTATCGGCAGGCCCAGCCGTCCGGCCGTCTCCCGCGCCTGCGTGTCGAGGTCGTAGACGACCTCCATGTGGTCGGACACGAACCCGATCGGGACCAGGGCCACGCCCGGGACGCCGCGGTCGGCGAGCACCTCGAGATGGTCGTCGACGTCGGGCCCGAGCCACGGCACGTGCGGAGATCCGGAGCGTGAGCAGAAGACCAGGTCCCAGGCCGGTTCGGTGCCGGTCCGCCGCGCGAGGTCCTGCGCGATCGAGCGGGCCACGGTCTGGTGCTGGGCCAGGTACGCGCCGCCGTCCGGCCCGCTGCCGTCGTTCATCGCGGTCGGGATCGAGTGCGTGACGAACACCAGCGCCGCGCCCGGTGGCAGGCCCTCCAGGGCGGTCAGTGTCGCCTCGACGAACGGCGTCACGAAGCCGGGGTGGTTGTAGTAGTGGCGCAGCCGGTCCAGTCGCGGAGCTCCTTCGACGGCCGCGCTGGCCTCGAAGAGGTTCTCGCGGTACTGACGGCATCCGGAGTACGACGCGCACGCGCTGGTCACGAAGCAGGCCGCCCGGCGCACCCCGTCGTCCCGCATGGCCGCGATCGCGTCGGTGAGGTACGGGTCCCAGTTGCGGTTGCCCCAGTAGACCGGGATCGCGAGTCCGGCGTCGGCGAGATCCTTCTCGATCGCCGCCTTCAGCTCGCGGTTCTGGTCGTTGATCGGGCTGCGGCCGCCGAACCGGAAGTAGTGCTCCCCCACCTGGCGCAGCCGCTCCGGGGGGATCTGCTTTCCCCGGGTGACGTTCTGCAGGAACGGCACGACGTCCTCCGGGCGTTCCGGGCCGCCGAACGACACGAGCAGGAGCGCCTCGTACGGCGAGATTTCGGCGGTCAGCTTGGGCACGGGGTCGGTCCTGTCGGCATGCGTAGTACTGCGAACACGTCACCTTCACCCTAATCAGGCCCTGGTCGGCGCCGAAGCGGACGAGCGATGGCTGCCGGCTCGAGACCAGGGTGGGACGCTTCAATCATGAGCTTCTACGACGTCATGCCACCGGATTTCCCAGACGAGCCGGGCAGGCAGCGGCTCAACCGGAACTGGAACGAGCTGCTCCAGGAGCTCCGGGTCACCCAGACGGGCGTGCAGATCCTCACCGGGTTCCTGCTGATCTTGCCGTTCCAGGAGAAGTTCGCCGACCTCACCGACACGCAGCGCGGGGTCTACCTCGTGACGGTCGTGCTGGCCGTGGCGGCCACCGCCCTGCTGCTCGCGCCCGTGAGCCATCACCGCACGCTGTTCCGCCGGCAGCGCAAGGAGTGGCTCGTGCTGCTCGCCGGACGGTTCGCCCAGGCGGGGCTGGCCAGCTTGGCCCTCGCCGTCACGGGTGTGCTCTGGCTGCTGTTCGACCTGGTGGTGGGTCGCCCGGCGTCCCTCATCGCTGCCGCCTCGGCCCTGGTGGCGTTCGTCGCCCTCTGGTGGGCCGTCCCCGTGCTCGACCGCCGGCGGCAGGCCCGCCGCCAGGAGTAGGCGCGTCCGGACGGGCCGGCCAGTCGGGTCGGGTCTGGGTTTCGGCGCGACCGTACGAACCGTGACACTCCCCCACGTACACGGCTACCGTGAGGAGGTGCCACGACGACCCGGCACGACACGGTCGTGCTGCTCGAGATCGACCGGGTGCCCCTCTCAGGCCGCCTCCCTCCCGCCGAGATTGAACATCTGGCCGCCTCCTTCGCGCCGAGATTGCACATCTGGTCGACTTCGGCTCGTCCCGCCTCGACCGGTGTGGTCATCGAAACCGACAAAGGGGTCGCCGAACGTCGGCCAGCACAGCAGCTACGTCGGTTACGGCGACTGGCCGAGCCCACCGTGGAGCGAGATTTGCGGATCGGCCCGCGGCGCCCACTCTCGCATCGAATGCACATCTGGCCGACCGAGATCGGACGGACGCGGTTTCGGGCCGCGCGGGTGCTCTCCGCGCCGGATCTGCGCCCGATGTCGGCGCGGTGGCTTGGTCTGGGAGGGTTGCTCGGGGTTGTATTGACTCACCTCGTCCACGCAGCTCTGGGAGGGCGAATCGATGGTCGAGCTCCGGCTCGTCGGCTTGAGTGAGGATCACAGCCAGCTGATCCTCACCGATGCCGCGGGTCGGGAGTTCGCCGTACCCGTCGACGAACGGTTACGGGCCGCGTTGCGTGGCGATCGCGCGCGGCTCGGCCAGTTGGAGATCCAGATGGAAAGCGCACTCCGGCCCCGCGATATCCAGGCCCGCATCCGCGCCGGCGACAGTCCCGAGGACGTCGCCCAGGTCGCTCAGGTGCCCGTGGAGCGGATCATGGGGTACGCCGTGCCCGTCCTGGCCGAACGCGAACACGTCGCGGAGCGCGCCCAGCGCTGCCCGGTGCGCCGTCAGGGCGCCGAGGGACCGGGCCAGCTGCTCGGCGACGCCGTCTCCGAACGACTGCGCTCCCGGAACGTCAACCCCGAGGCCGCCGAGTGGAACGCCTGGCGGCGTGACGACGGACGGTGGAACGTCGAGGTCGGATACGTGTCCGGCGAGCGGCGCCGCGCGGCGCGGTTCGTGTACGACGCGCTCGGCCGCTACGCGGTCGCCGACGACGATGACGCCCGCTGGCTGGTCGGTGAGCCGACCACGAAGCGGGGACCGCAGCCGCGGGAGAAGTCCAGCCGGCGGCTCTCCGCGGTGTCCGAGGAGGAGGAAGCGCTGTCCCTCGACCACGCCGCGCAGGTGACCGATCTCACCGCGGTCGCCGAGGCCGTGCGCAGCGGTCAGGCCGCGGCGTCCGTGGCCCCCGGCCCGGTCAGGGCCGACCCGCAACCGCCGGATCCGCCCGCGGAGCCCTCCGAGCCCGCCCGTCCCGACCGGCGGAAATCCGCATCCCGGAAGGCCGAGTCCGGGGCGAAGCCGAAGAAGCGCGGCCGGCGCGGCCGGGCCAGCATCCCGAGCTGGGACGAGATCATGTTCGGCGACGAGAACAAGGACTGAGCTCGCCAGGTCGCCTACTCGAACGTAGGATCTCGTGCTGTCACACGTGCACAGGCAGCCCGAGCCCTTCGAGGAGTGATCTGGCATGGCGTACCTCGTGACCGGTGCGACCGGGTTCATCGGTCGGCATGTCGTGGAGGAGCTCCTCCGCAACCGCGACGGCGAGGTGTTCATTCTCGTCCGGAGGGGGTCGTTGCGCCGGATCGAGCACCTGATGCACGGCTGGGAGAACTCCGAACGGGTGGTCCCGGTCGTCGGCGACCTGACGTCTCCGCTGCTCGGCGTCGAGGAGCCCTGGATCACCGAGCACCGCGGGGCGATCGACCATGTCGTGCACCTCGCCGCGCTGTACGACATGACGGCGTCCGACGAGCGCAACGAGCAGCTCAATGTCGGCGGCACCCGGGCGGCACTCGAGCTGGCCGGGCAGCTCGGCGCCGGTTGCTTCCATCACGTGTCCTCGGTGGCGGTCGCCGGCGACCACACGGGGGCGTACGACGAGACCATGTTCGACGATGGTCAGGGCCTCCCGTCGCCGTACCACCGGACGAAGTTCGAGTCCGAGCGGATCGTGCGCGAGGAGTGCACGGTCCCGTGGCGGGTCTACCGTCCGTCGATCGTCGTCGGCCACTCCGAGACCGGCGAGATGGACAAGGTCGACGGGCCGTACTACTTCTTCCCCGCGCTCAAGCTCATGCGCGACACCCTGCCGCAGTGGGTGCCCCTGCTCGGACTGGACCTCGGTGACACGAACGTGGTTCCGGTGGACTACGTCGCCAAGGCGATGGACCACCTGATGCACGTCGACGGGCTCGACGGGCACGCGTTCCACCTGGTCAACCCCGATCCGCAGCCCGCCGTCGAGGTGCTCAACACGATGGCGGTCGCGGCCAAGGCGCCGCGGTTCGCCGTACCCCTCGATCGGCGTGCCACCGGCCTGCTGCCCGCCGTACTCGGCGCGGGTGCGCAGCCGCGCAAACTGGTGGACGCGGTACTTCGGAACCCGACCGCGAAGGTCGCGTTGCGCCAGACGCTGGGGCGTCTCGGCATCCCGCCCGAGGTGCTGGCCCACACGTCGTTCCCGTCGACGTTCGCCACCCGGGCGACCGAGATGGCGCTGGCGGGCTCGGGGATCAGCTGCCCGCCGCTGGAGACGTACGCCGCCACGTTGTGGGACTACTGGGAGCAGCACCTCGACACCACGACCGCCCGCGACGGCCGCATCCGCAGGGCGCTACAGGGCAGGACGGTGGTGATCACCGGCGCGTCGTCGGGGATCGGCCGGGCGACCGCGCTCAAGGTCGCGCAGGCCGGCGGGGTCCCGCTGCTCGTCGCGCGCGGGAAGGACAAGCTGGAGAAGGTTCGGCATGAGATCGAGGCGAACGGCGGGGTCGTGCATGTCTACCCCTGCGACCTGTCGGACCTGGAGGCGATCGCCCGGCTGACCGAGCAGATCGGCAACTCCCAACCCCGGGTGGACTTCGTGGTCAACAACGCCGGGCGTTCGATCCGGCGGTCGCTGCGGTTGTCGCAGGACCGCTTCCACGACTTCGAGCGCACCATGCAGCTGAACTACTTCGGCGCGATCAAGCTGGTGATGGGGCTGCTCGACGTGATGAAGCAGCATGGCCGGGGACACATCGTCAATGTCTCGTCGATCGGAGTGCAGGCCAACCCACCGAGGTTCTCGGCGTACGTCGCCTCGAAGTCCGCGCTCGACGCGTGGAGCAGGGTGGTGTCCTCCGAGCTTGTCGGTGAGGGCGTGACGTTCACGACCGTGCACATGCCGCTCGTGCGTACGCCGATGATCGCGCCGACCAAGATCTACGACGCGTTCCCGACCATCACCCCGGCGCAGGCGGCCGACCTCATCATCAAGGGCATGGTGGACCGGCCGCACGAGATCAACACCGTTCTCGGCACCGCCGGCGAGGTCGCGCATGCGCTCGCTCCGAAGGCGTCGTTCCAGGTGCTGAATCTGGCGTACCGCGTGTTCCCCGACTCGGCGGCAGCGCGCGGGGTCAGCGCCGAGGGCGCGGAGGAGAAGGCCACGCAGGCCCAGGTGGTGCTCGCGCGGATCCTCAAGGGAGTCCACTGGTAGCGGACCCCGCCGAGCTTCGGAGATATTGACGAGTAGAAGCAACGAAAATCCTCCAACGCTCGGCTGTCCACAGAAACAGTCTGGGCCGCAGGCGTGCGGTCTGCCCGGCCATCCGCGGTCGCGCAGGATCTCACCCACGAGCTGGGCACTGAGACACGGATCGTGCACTATCTGTCGGTACCCGAACCTGAGCGTCCGGCCGCCATCGCGACTGGCCGCGTTGTCGCGTGTCATGTCCGCGGATCGATCGGTGAACGTCTCATGGCCGAGCCGGCCGTCGAGTTCGGCGATGACGTCATACCCGAGGTACTCCCCATCTCGCATCCGCCACCACGCCGATCACCGCATCGTCGCTCGTCGTCCGCGACGCGCTGAGCAGGACCGCTGCCTCGAACCGGAGACGGGCTGGTCGGCGGGTCGGGTGCACATATCGGCGCAGGTCTCTGATCCGCCAGAGGGTGACTCCGTCGATCCGCGAGAGTCGGCGCGACTCGTCGATCGCGATCGCGACCGGAGCGTCATCCTGAGCGGTCTGGCGATGCCTGACCCACATTCGCAGCGCTGTCTCACCCGCCAATGCCGCACTCGGTCCGTAGTACAGCAGCGCGGCCCAGCAGCGCGTGTTCCACGACAGCGGGCCGGTGAACGTGGCGTAGGTACCCGAATGGACACGTCGCCAGCGCCCCCGAGTTGACCCGGTTTCTCAGCCAGCCATCGGTGTATCCGCAGGCCAGAACCTGCGCGCGGGTCACCAGTCCTTCTTGCCGGAGCGCCAGCGTTCTGAGCTCCACCTCGTTGGTTCGAGCCTTCGAGGTCAGACCTTCCGGGGATCTCCGCAGCGGTTGTGCGATCACATCACGAGTGTCACGGGCGCCCACCGTCGGATCCCGACCGAATTCGAGACCTGTGAACATCTCCGGGAATTGGCCGTCCGGTGGACGGAGTCCGGCCCCGAGCCCAGCACCTCGGAGATATTTACGAGTGCCAGCAACGAGAATCCTCCGAGGCTCGCTCGCCTTCAGCCGGCGGTGGGCTCGTCCCCGGTGGCGACCGGGCGGCTCGGGTCGCGTACCCACTCGCTCCACGAGCCGGGGAACAGGGCGCCCGGTATCCCCAAGCTCGCCAGCGCGAGCACGGTGTGCGGCGCGGTGACACCTGACCCGCAGTAGACGCCCACGTCCCGCCCGGCCACATGGGCGAACCGCTCGCGCAGCTCGTCAGGGGGCCGGAACAGGCCGGACTCGGCGAGATTCTCGCTGGTCGGCGCGTTGACCGCACCGGGGATATGGCCGGCGACCGGATCGCGCGGTTCCTCCTCACCGCGGTAGCGCGGCGCCGGGCGGCAATCGACGAGTACGCCGTCGCGGGCGAGCGCCCCCGCGTCCTCGGCGGACAGCACCGGCATCCCACCGGGTACGGCGACGAAGTCCCCGGCCCCGTCGACCTCCGCGGGCGGCCCGGTCTCGACCGGCGCCCCAGCCTCGACCCACGCGGCGTACCCGCCGTCGAGCAACCGGACATCCGGCTGGCCGAAGTAGCGCAGGACCCACCACGCGCGAGCCGCGACCGTTCCCGTGGCCGCGTCGTAGACCACGACCGGAGTCGTGTTACCGGCGCCGTGCCGCCGCATGGCACTCTGGAACGCCTCCGCCGACGGCACCGGATGCCGCCCGCCGTCACCCGCCGGCGCCGATAGGTCTGTGTCGAGGTCCACGAGCCGGGCACCCGGCAGGTGGCCGGCGAGGTAGTCCTCCCGCTCCAGACCATGCTCCAGAGACCACCGGACATCGAGCAGCAGCACACCGCCACCCCTCGCGTCGTCACCGAGCAGCGACCGCAGCTCCGCCTCACCGATCAGCGGGTTCACGACCTCCGCGTTCATGTGTCCTCCTTCCACGTGTCATGCGCACAGTGCGCCATGGTGCACGTACCGCATGACACTACTCACCTCTCCGGCTCGCCGAACGGCAGCACATCGGGCGACAGCTGCGCGGCCAGCGCGCGCCGCGGTCATGCGTCTCCGGTGGTGCTGCCGGCAGAGCACCTCGTACCCGATCTCCGGCCTCGGCCCGACCCCGTCCGCGGGGTCGCCGACCACGATGACCTCCCCCGCGACCACCATCTCGCCGTCCACGGCACGGGCGTTGTGGGTGGCGCGCTTGCCACACCAGCCCAAGGACTCGACCTGCAGAACCTGCACCCGGTCGGCCAGCTCCACGAGCCGGGCCGACCCGGGAAACAGCCGGCTCCGGAAATCGGTGAGCAGCCCGAAGGCGAACGCGTCGATCCGCAGTTCGTCGACTATCCGGGCCAGCTGCTCGATCTGGTCGCGCGTGTAGAACTGCGCCTCGTCGCAGATCAGGTAGTCGATCCTCGCCCCGCTGGTGAGGGAACCCACGACGTACTTCCAGAAGTCGAACTCGGACGGTGCCTCGATCGCACCGGCGGTCAGCCCCAGTCGGCTGGACAGCGTCGCCGCGGCCGCACGGTCGTGGCTGGTGAAGAGCCGGCCGACGCGGCCGCGGGCCGCGTGGTTGTGGTCCATCTGCAGGGCGAGGGTGCTCTTGCCGCAGTCCATCGTGCCGGTGAAGAAGCTCAGCTCTGCCACGGGCCGACATCCTGCCACCCGACGGTGAGCGCGCTCTAACCCAGGTCGACCAGCAGTGGAACCAGCATCTCGTCGGCGGTCAGCGAGCCATGCAGGCCGAACAGCTTCGACTCGTGCGGGAACCGCACGCTCGACTCCACCGCGACGTCGCCGAGGCACGCGATCATCACGTCGCCGAGCCGGAGTGCGACCGACGTACGCATCTCACCGAACCAGCCGGCCGCGATCGCCTCCTCCCGCCGGACGACCAGCGCATCGGCACCCAGCCGCTCGCCCCAGGCGGCGACCACGTCGTCGACCGCACCCGAGCGGCAGTGCAGATGACGGAACCGGGCCTCCCCGGCCAAGGTCTCCACCCCATCGAGCAGGTCGTCCTCGGTGTCGGCGTCGACCCGGCCGGACGCGGGGATGTCGACCATCCCGTGGTCCGCGGTCACGACCAGAGTGGCGTCGTCGGGTATCACCTCACGCAGCCGGGCGGCGAACGCGTCGACGATGGCCAGCTGATGCCGCCATGCCTCCGATCGGCAGCCGTGGCGATGACCCGTCCAGTCGAGGTCGCCGTCGTACACGTAGACCAGCGAGGGCGCCTCCGCCGCCACCAACGCCGCGGCGGCCAGCCGTTCACCCGCACTGTCCGCGGCGGCGAAGTCGGCGCCGCGTTGTCCCGCGACGGTCAGACCAGAGTCCTCGAACGACCGCTTGTTCACCACCGTGGTCCGCACGCCCGCCCGGGCCGCCCGGGCGAACGCCGTCTCCAGAGGCTGCCACTCGCGCGGGTCGACGTCGCGGTCCCACTTCAGCCCGTTGAGCAGCCGGTCGGTACCCGGGATCCGGCAGGTGTAGCCCACGAGCCCGTGCTGGCCCGGGCCGGTTCCGACGCCGAGCGAGGTCAAGCTGGTGACCGTGGTCGACGGCACGTTGCAGGTGATCGTGCGTGCCGGCAGCGAGGAGAGGTACGGCGCGTCGCTCGCGTAATCCGCCAGCAGTCGCCCGCCGAGACCGTCCACGAGCAGCAGCACGAGGCGACGCGATGCGGGAAGCCCCAGGACGTTCCCGTCGCGGCCGGACATCCCCAGTGCCGCGATGGAGGAGTCGACCAGCTCGGCGATCGACCCCGAACCGTACTCGGGGAGGACAGCGGCGGGAGTCGTCACCGGGCCGTGGCGGCCGAAAGCGAGTTCGCGAACGAAAGCAGCTTTCGGACGGCGTCGTGGCCGTCGGCGGCCGCGCTCATCCGGATGGAGAAGTCGTCTGCGGTCATCGTGCCGGTGTAGCCGTGGTCGCCCGTGCACTCGGGATCGCCGCACGTGGCCGGCTCGAGGTCGACCCGGTTCACCGCACCCCAGCCGATCGTCAGCACCGCTTCGTCGGCCTCGGGGCGCCGCGTCTGGCCGGCGTAGCTCTCCGGGTCCGCGACCATGCGTGAGGTCACCACGGAGCGCACTTGCGACAACGCGATCGCCTCGGTCGAGGTGGAGGCGTACGGCGAGGGCAGGAGGTCGTCGGCCGGATGCTCGTCGGTGTGCGCGATCATCAGCCGGGTCGCCGTGAGCACCAGTACGGTGACATGGCGGCGTACCTCCTCCTGGTCGAAGGTCGGCTCGTGGTGGATCACGAAATCCGCCACATGCTCCCCCGCGATCGCGGACTCCACGGCCTCGGCCACGACCGTCGGGTAGTAACCGCAACGGTCGATGGCGTCCCGTAACTCGTCCGCCTGCGTGGGCGGGCTCGCGGTCGAACTCTCAGGCATGGCCCCAGTCTGTCACGCCGTCGGAGTCCGCTGTGCTCCGTATGCACAGATCCGGTCAGGTGGGCAGCGTGTCGCCCGACGTACCGGCGAGCCGGCGGGCGAACAGGCCACTGCGTGAGCCGCGCACCGGGGCGACCCGGCCGGTGGCGGCGAGCACGGTGCACCCCTGCGGCCCGGCGAGCAGCAGCCCCAGGTCGAGGGCGGCGACCTCGGGCAGGTCGTGCTTCAGCCGGCCCAGCCGCTGGACCACGTCCTCGACCGCGTCCACGTCGACCGGTTCACTGCCGCGATAACCGAACAGCAGCGGCGCCGCCCGGACCTCCCGGACCATGGCCGCCGCGTCGACGTCGGTGAGCGGCGGAATGCGGTACGCCCGGTCGCCCAGCAGCTCGGTCGGAGCGCCGGCGACACCGAACGACACGATCGGCCCGAACAGTGGGTCCTCCATGCTGCCGAGCGCCAGCGGAACCCCGGACGGTGCCATCCGCTGCACCACCAGTTCCGCGGACTGCGGATCGCCGACGTCGGCGGTCAGTGAGCCCCACGCCTCGCGCATGTCCTCCTCGTCGCCGATCCTGCGCCAGACGTGGGACATGTCGGAACGCTGCTGCAGGGCGATCGCCGTGGCCTTCAGTACGACGTTCCATCCGAGCCCCTCACCCGCCGAGACCGCCTCGTCGAGGGTGGTCACCCGGGACCTCGGCCACAGGTCGATGCCGTAGATCCCGAGCAGCTCGCGCAGCTCGTCGTCGTCCAGCGCCCGCGGCTGCCCCTCCGCGCCCAGCCAGGACGCTACCCGGCCGTGCGCCTTCTTGGCGTCGATCTCCGGATGGTGGATGAACTCGCCTTCGGGCCGGCGCAGCCAGTCGGCGTACTCGACGACGCGGCTTAGCGCGCGTACGGCGGCCTCCGGCGCCCGGTACGACGGCACCGATCCCCTGCCCGCGGCGCCCTCGACGTCGGGCACCCGCAGCAGCTCGGGCACCCCCTCGGACGCCAGGAAGGTCGACGCCAGCGGCTTGTCGGACTGCTCCCCCACGGCCGCGAGCACGTCGGCGACCTGCTCCCCCGTGGTGTTGAGCGCCGTGATGAACACCGCCACGACCGCGTCCACGTCCGGATCGTCGACCGCCTCGTCGAGTGCGCGCTCGAAGTCGTCCGCGGTGGCCTCCGCGCCGAGTGCGACCGGTTCCGCGACCGTCAACCCGGCGGCCGCGGCCGCGTCGGCCGCCAGCAGCTCCAATGCGTACGAGTTGCCCACGATCGCCACCCGCGGCCCGCGCGGCAGCGGCTGGTGGGCCAGCAGCTGCGCGACGTCGAACATGTCGTCCAGCGTGTCCACCTGGATCACCCCGGCCTGGCGGAACATCGCGTCCACCGCGGCCTGCGGCGCGATCGTGGACTTCACCGTGTGGCCCATCGGGACGCCCTGCGTCGTACGTCCGGACTTCACCGCGACGATCGGCTTGCGCCGGGCCACCCGGCGGGCGATCCGGCTGAACTTGCGGGGGTTACCGATGGACTCCAGGTACAGCAGCACCAGCTCGGTGTCGTCGTCCTCTTCCCAGTACTGCAGCAGGTCGTTGCCGGACACGTCCGCCCGGTTGCCGGCGCTGACGAACGTCGACAGGCCCAGACCCCGCCGGCTCACGGTCTCGAGGATGGCCACGCCGAGCGCGCCCGACTGGCAGAAGAACCCCGCCCGTCCCCGCGGCGGCATCAGCGTCGAGAGCGAGGCGTTCAGCGAGCTCTCCGTACGGGTGTTGACGATCCCGAGGCAGTTCGGCCCGACGAGCCGCAGGCCGTACGACCTGGCCAGGCCCACCAGCCTGCGTTGCCGTTCGCGTCCCTCCGGCCCGGTCTCGGCGTACCCGCTGGAGATCACCACCAGCCCGTGCACGCCCTTGGCCGCGCAGTCGAGCACGACGTCCTCGACCGACTCGGCGGGCACCGCCACCAGGGCGAGGTCCACGTCGCCCGGGATCTCCTGCACGGAGGGGTACGCCTGCAGGCCGGCGACGGCGTCCGCGGCTGAGTTCACGGCGTAGACCCGCCCGGTGTATCCGCCGAGGACGAGGTTCCGCACCAGGGTCTGGCCGATGGTGTCCTGGCGGCGGCTGGCCCCGATCACCGCCACGGCGCGCGCGTTGAAGAACCCCTCGATGGACCGCGCCTCGGAGCGATGCTCGCGGGCCTGGAGGACGCCGAACGCGGTGTCGGTCGGGTCGATGCTGAACTCGAGCCGCATCACGCCGTCCTCGAAGTCCCCCGCGACGTGGTAGCCGGCCTCCTTGAAGATCTGGATCATCCGGGCGTTCTCCGGCAGGATCTCCGCCACGAACCTCGAGATCCCGCGCTCCCGGCCGGCCTCGGCGAGGTGCTCGAGGAGCAGCTGTCCCAGACCGCGGCCCTGGTGCGCGTCCTCCACCAGGAACGCCACCTCCGCCTCGTCGGTCTTGATCCGGTCGTAGCGCCCCACCGCGATGATCTCGGCGCCGAGTGTCGCCACGAAGGCGAGCCGGTCCTCGTAGTCGACGTTCGTGAAGTGCTCGAGGTCGCGCTCGGACAGTCTCGGGTACGGCGCGAAGAACCGCAGGTACTTCGACTCCTCCGACACCCGGTCGTAGAAACGCTCCAGCCCGTCGGCGTCGTCGGGCACGATCGGCCGCAGATGGGCCGTACGGCCGTCGCTGAGCACCACGTCTGCTTCCCAGTGCGCCGGATAGCTGATCTCCACGGAAGCAAATCTATCCGCCCGGAAAACGCCGGTATGAACGTGCCAGTCCCGAGTGGCCCGAGTTGCGCGACGACACCGGCGTGTCGTGTGCAGAAGGGGCCACTCGGCGGATCACGGGGACCGCGGGTCGGTGCGCAGATCGGCCGGGGCCACCGGTGACAATAGCCGGGAACCCCGTTTCCCATCCCGACGAGGCCGAAGAGACGATGGCACGACGCAGGACGAAGACAGCCCGCCAACCCGACGACTTCGAGGAGCACATCCTCGACACCGACGTCGGCGAGGAGATGCGCTCCAGCTACCTGGAATACGCCTACTCGGTGATCTACTCCCGTGCGCTACCGGACGCCCGTGACGGCCTGAAACCGGTGCAGCGGCGGATCCTCTACGCGATGTCGGACATGAACCTCCGTCCGGACCGGGGCCACGTGAAGAGCGCCCGGGTCGTCGGTGAGGTCATGGGGCGGCTGCACCCGCACAGCGATACTGCGATCTACGACGCCCTGGTCCGGATGGCCCAGGTGTGGTCGATGCGAGTCCCGATGGTGGACGGCCACGGCAACTTCGGCTCGCTCGACGACTCCCCCGCGGCGATGCGCTACACCGAATGCCGGATGGCGCCGCCGTCCCTGCCGATGACGGCGTCGCTCGACGAGGACACGGTCGAGTTCAGGGCCAACTACGACAGCCGGGAGCTGGAGCCGACGGTGCTCCCGGCGGCGATCCCCAACCTGCTGGTCAACGGCGCATCCGGCATCGCGGTCGGCATGGCGACCAACATCGCGCCGCACAACCTGGTCGAGGTGGTGCAGGCGCTCCGCCACCTGATCAAACACCCGGACGCCGGTCTCGACGACCTGATGCGGTTCGTGCCGGGGCCTGACCTGCCGACCGGCGGAAAAATCATCGGCCTGGAAGGGATCCGCGACGCGTACGAGGCCGGGCGGGGATCATTCAAGATGCGCGCGACGGCCCGGATCGAGAACGTCACGCCCCGCCGCAAGGGGATCGTGGTGTCCGAGCTGCCGTACCAGATCGGTACGGAGAAGGTGATCGAGCGGATCAAGCACCTCGTCCAGTCCAAGAAGCTGAAGGGGATAGCCGACCTCAAGGACCTCACCGATCGCGACAAGGGTCTGCGGTTGGTCATCGAGGTGAAGAACGGCTTCCATCCCGAGGCGATCCTCGAGCAGCTCTACAAGCTGACGCCGATGGAGGACTCCTTCGGGATCAACGCGGTCACGCTCGTCGACGGCCAGCCCCGGACACTGGGCCTGAAGCAGCTGCTCGAGGTCTATCTGGAGCATCGGTACGACGTCGTACGCCGGCGTACGGAGTTCCGGCGCACGAAGGCCGGCGACCGGCTGCATCTGGTCGACGGCCTGCTGGTCGCGATCCTCGACATCGACGAGGTCATCCAGCTGATCCGCGGCAGCGACGACACCGAACAGGCCCGGACCCGCCTGATGCAGGTCTTCGACCTCAGCGAGGTGCAGGCGAACTACATCCTCGAGATGCCGCTGCGCAGGCTGACGAAGTTCTCCCGGATCGAGCTGGAGAAGGAGCAGTCCGAGCTCCGCCGGACAATCGAGGAACTCACCGCGATCCTGGAGGACGAGTCGTTGCTCAAGCAGGTGGTGGCGGACGAGCTCGCGGAGGTGGCCAAGCAGCACGGCACCCCCCGGCGTACCGTCCTGCTGGAGTCGGCGGGCGCGCCGGCGACCGCCGCCGTACCGCTGGAGATCAGCGACGACCCCTGCTACGTCCTGCTGTCGTCGTCGAACCTCCTCGCGCGAACCACCGGCCAGGAACCGCTCGGCGACGGCACCTCCCGCGCCAAGCACGACGTGATCCTCAGCGTCGCGGCGGCCACCGCGCGCGGGCATGTCGGCGTGGTGACGTCGCACGGGCGGTTGACCCGGCTCGGCGTGCTCGACCTGCCCACGCTCCCGGCGACCGCCAACGCACCACATCTGCAGGGCGGGGCTCCGGTCAGCGAGTTCCTGTCCCTCGAGTCCGGCGAGCGGGTGCTGTGCCTCACCACGCTCGATCCGGACTCGCCCGGACTCGCGGTGGCGACCGAGCACGGAGTCGTGAAGCGGGTAGTCCCCGATCACCTGGCGAACAAGGACTCGTGGGACATCATCCGGCTCGGCGACAGCGACCGGCTCGTCGGTGCGGTGGAGCTGCGTTCCGGCGACGAGGAGCTGGTCCTGATCAGCTCGGACGCACAGCTGCTGCGGATGCCCGCCTCGGCGGTCCGGCCCCAGGGCCGGAGCGGGGGTGGCGTCGCGGGGATCCGGCTCTCGTCCGGCGCGACCGTGCGGTCTTTCGGCGCCTTCGAGGCCGGCGAGGATGCGGCCGTGGTCACGTCGTCGGGGTCGAGCAGCTCGCTGCCGGGTACGGAGGCGGGTTCGCTCAAGGTCACACCGTTGGCGGAGTACCCCACCAAGGGGCGGGCCACCGGCGGCGTACGCTGTCACCGGTTCCTGAAGGGCGAGGACACGCTGGTGTTCGCCTGGGCCGGGCCCGGACCGGCCAGGGCGGCGGCGGTCAGCGGAGCGCCGATCGACCTTCCGGAGCCCACCGGGAAGCGCGATGGCTCCGGATCGCCCGGTCAGCAGCCGATCGCCGCGGTGTCCGGCCCGGCGGCGCTGCTGGCGCCGGCCGCGCCGCAGACCGCATAGCCGGCCGGAAGGGCCGAAGGGGAGGCTGTCGTGAACGACATGTCAGGCAGTACGTGCGCCTTAGCGCACTCATCGCATGACACGTGGTGGGAGGCCGGGTGAAGCGGGTGCTCGGCGTGTGCGCGGCGGCCGTACTGGTGTCCAGCGCCTGCAGCGCCTCCGAATCCTCCGGCGGGGCGGACCTCGAGTCCCGCCTCGCGGCCGCCAAGACGGCGCTCGACGAGGCCGCCAGCGTGGAGTTCACGTTGGCGGCGGACGGCCTCCCGGACGGCGTCGCCGGCGTCGAGCTTGCCGAGGGCGTGGGCACCCACGCACCGGCGTTCGAGGGCGAGATCACGATCAGCGGTGGCGGCATCCTCGACGGGCAGACCGTCAAGGTCGTCTCCGTGGACGGTGAGGTGTACGCGAACGCCGCGTTCACCTCGTCGTACTTCGCCGTCGATCCGGCGGACTTCGGAGCACCGGATCCGGCCGCGCTGATCGACCCGGACTCCGGCGTGTCGACCCTGCTCACCGAGGCGAACGACCTCCAGGATGAGGGCGAGTCGCGCGAGGGCGACACCGTGGTGACGGAGCTGTCCGGATCCGTACCGGGGAAGGTGCTCGCGCGGATCTTCCCGACCGCGTCGGCCGGCGACCCGTACGACGTGCTTTTCACCGTCACCGACGAGAACGACGTCCGTGGTCTCACCGTCGCGGGCGCGTTCTACGGCAAGGGTGGCAACGTCACCTACGACCTGACCTTCGACCCTTCTGACGAAGAGGTCGAGATCACGAAGCCGTGACCGTACCGGTCCCGCCCGGTGCGCGACAACGCACCACCCTGACCCTCGCCTGCCTGGCGGTGGGGTTCGCCGCCGCCGACACGTACGTGGTCGTGCTGGCGCTGCCGGACATGATGGCCGGCGTCGGGCTCAACCCGGATGAGCTGCAGCGGGCCGCACCGATCGTGTCGGGATTCCTGCTCGGGTACGTCGCGATGCTCCCCCTGATCGGGCGGATCGCGGACCTGCGCGGGCGGCTGCCGGTCCTGGTGTTCTCGTTGCTGGTGTTCGCCTTCGGCTCTCTCGTCACCGCCGCGTCCGAGGACCTGACGCCGATGGTCGTGGGGCGATTCCTGCAGGGCCTCGGCGGCGGCGGGCTGGTGCCCGCCACTCTGGCGCTGGTCGCGGACCTGTGGCCGCCGAGGCGCCGGGGCGTGTCGCTGGGTGTCGTCGGCGCGGTACAGGAGCTGGGCAGCGTGCTGGGACCGCTGTACGGGGCGCTGGTCCTCGCACTGTGGCAGTGGCCGGCGATCTTCTGGATCAACCTGCTGGTCGCGTTGCTGCTGGCTTCGTGGCTCGCGCTGTTGCGGCTCGGCGCGCGCCGCCCCGCACCGGGTGCCGACCGGTGGAGCGTCGTCCTCGTGCTCGTCGCGGTGGGCGCGTTCGCGCTGCTCATCACGGAGCCGGAGCCGCTGGCCAGCCTGGTCACGCTGGGTCTCGCCTGGGTGCCGCTCGCCGGCGGGTCAGTGTTGTCGGCCCCGCTGACGCTGGCCTGCCTCGCCGCGGTCGCCGCCTTCGTGGTACGCGATCTCACCACGGCCCGGCCGGTTGTCGGTCTGCGGTCGCTCGCCCGGCTGTCCCGGTACGCGGACCTTCCCGGCGCCGCCCTGCTCGGGCTGGCGCTCGCCGGGATCGTGCTGGCGTTCGCCACCGCCGATCCCGAGGTGCAGGTGTTCTCCCCGCTGGGACCGTGGTTTCTCGCCGGTTCCACGCTGGCCGGCGCCGGGTTCCTGTGGCGGCAGGCGCGCGCTTCGTACCCCCTGGTGCCGCGACGTGCCCTCGCGGCGCCGCCCGCGTGGGGCGCGTTGCTCGTGAACTTCTTCATCGGCTCGGCGTTGATCGCCGCACTGGTCGACGTGCCGATCTTCGCCCGGGTCACGGAGTACCCCGACTCCCAGCTCGGCGCCGCACTGGTGCTGGTGCGTCTCCTCGCCGCGTTGCCCGTGGGCGCGCTGCTCGGCGGAGTCCTCGTACGCCGCCTCCCGCCCGGCCCGATCACCGGTGTGGGCATGCTCGCGGCGGCCGGCTCGTTCGTCGCCATGACCCGGTGGGAGGACGGGACGCTGGCCGGCGCGGGCGTCGGCGCCACCGTCGCGCTGGTCGTGTGCGGGTTGGGCTTCGGGCTGGCCATCGCGCCGGTCAACGCGGCATTGCTGGCGGCCACCAAGCAGGAGGTACACGGCGTGAGCAGCGCGCTCGTGGTGGTGGCCCGGATGGTCGGCATGCTGGTCGGCATCTCGGTGCTGACCACGATCGGGCTCGCCCGGTACTACGCCAGGGAGAGGTCGCTCCCGCCCCCGACCGAGCTGTGCCCGGGCGAGGTGACGCAGTGCGCGGAGTACGCCGACCTGCTCCGCGAGGCCGGTCTGGTGCAGCTGCACACGGTGTTCGCCGGAGCCGCCGGTTGCGCGCTCGTCGCCGGAATCGCCGCCGTACTGCTGCTACCGCGGAACGCTCCACGCTGACCCGGCGGAGTCACACCAGCACGCGCGCGGCCTCGGACTCGGCCATCGACTCGAGGCGGCCGATGACCCGCTTGGGGGTGAAGGGCAGCTCCCGCAGCCGTACGCCGATCGCGTCGTCGATGGCGTTCGCCAATGCCGCGGCGGCCGGGCCCACCGACGCCTCGCCGACACCGAGCGGGGGCCGGCCGGCCGAGTCCAGCAGCAGTACGTCGACCCACGGCGTCTCCGCGAACCCGATCACCGGGTACTCCAGCCAGTCGCGGGCGCGTACGCCGCTCCGGTCGAACCGCATCTCCTCGTGCAGCGCGCGGCTGAGGCCCTGGATCGCACCACCCTCCAACTGGTTCTTGGCGCCGTCCGGGTCGACGATCGCTCCGGCGTCGCAGGCGATCACCAGTCGTTCGACGGTGATCTCGGCAGTCTGGGTGTCGACGCTCACCTGGATCGCCTCCGCGACGTACGCCTTGATGCTCTTGTACCGGGCGACCGCGAGGCCGAGACCGCGGCCGCTGGGTCCGACATGCGGGGTGTATCCCGCGGCGTCGGCCGCGGCCCGGAGCGCTCGCCGGGCGCGTTCGTCGGTGAGATGGGCGAGCCGGAACTCGAGCGGGTCGGCCTCCGCCTTCTCCGCGACCTCCTCGATGAACGACTCCGCGGCGAACGTGTTCACGTAGGCGCCGAGCGAACGCAGCGTGCCGGTACGCAGCGGGCCGTGCACGTGGTCGGCGACAACATCCATCGAGGGAAAGGCGTACAGCGGTGTCGCGTTGCGGGCGCCGCTCTCCGCCGGACCGGGCCACGGCCGCGACAGGGAGTCGCTGCGCAGCCAGGCAGGCATGAGGCCCTCGGCCTTGCGCGGACGGGTGCTGTGGCAGTCCGTGATCGACCGGTGCCGCCAGTAGCCGATCCGCCGGTCGTCCCCCAGCGCGGCTCCGAGCTCGGCCACCATCGCGGGTCCGAGCGGCTCCCAGGAGAACTCGTCCTCCACCGAGAACACGAACCGCACCGGGCGCCCGCGGCACGCACTCGCGGCCACGGCGGCGAAGGCGGCGGCGTCGTCTGCGAGGTTGTGGCCATAGCAGCCCGGCCCGTCGCGGTGGTTGACCCGAATCCGCGCGGGGTCGAGACCGAGCAGGTCGGCGAGTGCACCGCGCAGCGGGTAGACGCCCTGGCTGTGGGTATAGACGGTCAGTCCGTCGTCCCCCCACTCGGCCACCGCGCACGAGGGCGCGATCGCGGCGTGCGCTTGGTACGGCTGCGTGTACGTCGCCTCGATGAGGTTCTCGGGTGCCGGCCGTTCCTCCGCGGTGGCCACCACGTGCGGCTCGGCCTCCGCCGACCGGATCGCGTCGTGGATGTTGCCTGAGTCGACCTCCGTCTCCGGGCTCGCCCACTGCGCATCGCGTTTGAGGCGGGTGACCGCGCGTACGGCCTGCTCCTCCCGCTCGGCCACCACCACGACCAGCCGGCCGTCCGCCACCACCCGGACCACGCCGTCCATCTCCTCGGCACGCGCGGTGTCGAGCTTGGTCGGCTCGGACCCCAGTGCGGGCGGGAGCAGGGCCCGGGCATGCAGCATGCCCGGGAGGTCGAGGTCGTTCACGAATCCCGGCCGGCCGGTGATCTTGTCCCGCAGGTCGGGGCGGGGGGTGTGCCGGCCGAGCGACTCCGCCGTCCAGCGCGGCTCGTCGGACTCCTCGATCTTCCCGGTGATCGGGCCCTCGGCCGCCAGGTCGGCGAGCAGGACGTACTCTCCGCCGGGCCCGTCCACCCGGTCCGGGCCTACCGACAGCTCGTCGGGGGACCCGCCGAGAAGGCCGGCCGCGCGTTCGAGAAGACGGCGCCGGAACGCGACCGCCGCGCGGGCGAGCGCCGTACCCCCGTGGTCGACCGAGTTGCTCCCGGAGGTGGTTCCCTCGTTGGGTGCCTCGCCGGTCTCCACGAACGTGAGGACGACCCGGTCGGCCTCCACCCCGATCTGGCTGGCGACGATCCTCGTCATGGCCCCCCGCACGCCCTGGCCCAGCTCCACCCGACCGGTCCTGGCCTGGATCAGCCCGCTGGGCAGGATCGAGATCCAGGACTCGATGAGCGCGTCGTCCGGCTCCTCGCGCACATCTGCCGGGTCCGGCGGCGATGCCGGATCCGCAACCAGCGCCATCGCCGTCTGCGACCCGGTGGGCGGGCTGCCCTCGGCGGACCTCGTCGCGGTCGCGGTACCGGAGTCCCGGCGGGAAAGGGCGTCTTCCACCGCACGCAGCACCCGGTGGTGGGTTCCGCACCGGCACAGGTGCTCGTCGAGCCACGGCTTCGGGCCCTGAGCGGACGTCTCGCCGTCCTCGTACGCGGCAACCGTGCTCATGACGATGCCGTTGATGCAGTACCCGCACTGCGCCGCCTGCTCGCGGAGGAAGGCCTCCTGGACCGGGTGAAGGGCTCCCGCCGACTCGAGACCCTCAGGCGTCGTGATCTCCGCATGCTCCACTGCGCTCACCGGGGTGTTGCAGGATCGGGTCGGCCTCCCGTCCGCCAGCACCGTACAAGAGCCGCACACGCCGATCGCACAGCCGGAGCGCACGCCCTTGAGCTGGAGGTCGTCACGCAGGACGAAGATCAGGGGCGTCTCCGGGTCGGCGTGCACCTCGTGCCGGCGACCGTTGACGTTCAGCTCCACCGCATCGGGCTGTGGCATGTGGCTCCTCCGGGACGATGACCGACACCCTATATTTTATGGGCCGGCCGGCCATGGGTTCGCGGCGGTCACCTCCGCCCGGGAAGGCTGCCCGGAAGGTTCGCGTGCCAGCGGGCCACCGCGACGCCCGCAAGGGCGCCGAACAGGTGCGCCTGCCAGGACACCCCCGGCTGTACGGGCAGCATCCCGATCACCAGCCCGTCGTACAGCAACACGACCAGCACGGCCACGAACACCGCCACCAGCACATGGCGCAGCCTGCGGTGGAACACCCCCAGGAACACGAGGTACGCCGCGTAGCCGTAGACCAGGCCCGAGGCGCCGATCACCACGGTGAACGGGTCACCGGTGAGCCACACCCCCATCCCGCCGAACAGCGCCACCGCCAGCGTGACCATCCAGAAGTACGACGTGGTGAGCAGGATCAGCCCTCCGAGCACCAGCAACGCACCGGTGTTCGCGAGCAGATGACCGAATCCGAGATGCAGGAAGGGCGCCGCCACGATCCCGAACAGGCCGTCGCCGGTACGCGGAATGATCCCGAAACCGTCCAGCCGATTGCCGACGAAGCTGTCCAGGAGCTCCAGCGCCCACATCACGCCGACAAGCACCCCGATCGGCGCCAGCATCCGGAAGCACCCGAACGCCGATCGCCGATCCGCCGGGATCCGCGACATCGACATCCACCCAGGCTACGGCGTCCGCTGCCCGCTCCATACGGTCCGCGGCGCTCAGGTGGATGCTCCGCAAGGCGGAGGAGGAGGGCGTAGGCGCCTACGCACGACGACGAGAACGCAGCGGAGCGCCGCCTGAGCGCCGCGGATCAGGCGTCGATCTGGTCGGCGTCGAGCTCGTAGGCGCCCTGCACGATGAAGTCCTTGCGCGGCGCCACCTCGTTGCCCATGAGCAGGTCGAAGACCCGAGCCGCCTCGTCGGCGTCGTCCACGGTGATCCGGCGCAGTGTGCGGTGGCGCGGGTCCATCGTCGTCTCGGCCAGCTGGTCGGCATCCATCTCACCGAGCCCCTTGTACCGCTGGATCGGGTCCCGCCACCGGACACCCTTCTTCGACAGCTCCGCCAGCCTGCGTTGCAGCTCCGGGTCGCTGTACGTGTAAACGTACTTGTCCATCCCCTTCTTGGGGTTGGTCAGCTCGATGCGGTGCAGCGGGGGTACGGCGCAGAAGACCCGGCCCTCCGCGATCAGCGGCCGCATGTACCGGAAGAAGAGCGTGGTCAGCAGGCACCTGATGTGCGCGCCGTCGGAGTCGGCGTCGGCCATGAAGATGACCTTGCCGTAACGGGTCTGGTCGAGCTCGAACGTACGCCCGCTGCCGGCGCCCACGACCTGGATGATCGCGCTGCACTCGGCGTTCTTCAGCATGTCGGCCACCGAGGCCTTCTGGGTGTTCAGGATCTTGCCCCGGATCGGCAGCAACGCTTGGTACTCGGAATCCCTAGCCAGCTTGGCGGTTCCGAGCGCCGAGTCACCCTCGACGATGAACAGCTCCGCCCGGTCGAGATCCGTGCTGCGGCAGTCGGCGAGCTTGGCCGGCAGCGCGCTGGACTCCAGGGCGTTCTTGCGACGCTGGGTCTCGCGGTGCTGGCGCGCGGCGATCCTCGTCCGCGCGGCGCCGACGACCTTCTCCATCAAGGCGCGCGCCTGCGGCTTCTCCGCCCGCTTGTTGCTGGTGAGGAACGCCTTCAGCTCGCGGGCCACGACCTTGTTGACCAGACGGCGTACGGCGGGGGTGCCGAGGACCTCCTTGGTCTGCCCCTCGAACTGCGGTTCGGCGAGGCGCACGGTCACGACCGCGGTGAGGCCCTCGAGGATGTCGTCCTTGGTCACGTCGGCGTCCCCGGCCTTCAGCAACCGGGTCTGCCGCAACGCCTCGTTGAACGTTTTCGCCAACGCAGACTCGAAACCCGCCACATGAGTGCCACCGTGAGGGGTGGCGATGATGTTGACGAACGACCGCATCTCGGTCTCGTAACCGTCGCCCCAGCGTACGGCGATGTCGACGTCGAGGTCGCGCTCGACATCTTGGGGGTTCATGTGCCCCTGGTCGTCGAGCACCGGCACCGTCTCGGTGAACTGATCGCGGCCGGTGATCCGCAGGACGTCGGTGACCTTCTCGTCATGCGCGAGGAAGTCGCAGAACTCGGCGATGCCGCCGTCGTGGCGGAACTTCTCCTCGACCGGTTCCTTCGCCCGCTCGTCGCGGATGTGCAGCTCGAGGCCGGGTACCAGGAACGACGTCTGGCGGGCCCTGGTCACCAGTTCGTCGTAGCTGAACGCCGCGTCCTTGGTGAATACCTTGCGGTCCGGCCAGAACCGTACGCGGGTACCGGTCACGGTCTTCTTCACGCGCTTGCCCTTGTGCAGCCCGGAACCCTCGCTGAACGAGGCGCCCGGCCCGTCGCCGTCAAAGACTCCCGGCACGCCGCGCCGGAACGACATGTGCCGGGTTGACGGCGACCGGTCCACCTCGACGTCGAGTCGCCCGGACAGCGCGTTGACCACCGAGCACCCCACGCCGTGCAGACCGCCGGTGGCGACGTACGACCCGCCACCGAACTTGCCGCCGGCATGCAGCTTGGTGAACACCACCTCGACCCCGGCCAGCCCGGTCTTGGGCTCGACGTCGACCGGGATGCCGCGGCCGTTGTCCCGGACCTCCGCCGAGCCGTCCTTGTGGAGCACCACGTCGATCCGGTCGCAATGGGCGCCCAGGGCCTCGTCGACCGCGTTGTCGATGATCTCCCACAGACAGTGCATGAGGCCGCGGGTGTCGGTGGAGCCGACGTACATGCCGGGACGCTTCCGCACGGCCTCGAGCCCTTCGAGGACCAGCAGATGGTGGGCGTTGTACGTGTTGTCGATCTTGGCTCCAGACGCGGGCACGGGGCTCCTTGACGTGCGACGTTGACATTAAACCCGAAGGCTGACCATCACCTGATGTCAACATAGCGCCGGACCGCCGCGGAGCCCCGCGCCCCACGCCGTCCAGTCATGGATCACAGGACGAACGGCTCGAATTCTGGAATGTGCTTGGCTCCGGCCCTTACACAAGGCACCATTTGGGCACGCAGAAGACAAAGGCACGCGAGATGCATCACATCCGGGGATGGACGAACGCCCGGTGGGAAGTACGACGAACAACCGGACGTTGTCCAGTGGTACATCCTTAGCAGCGAGATGGGAGAGAGGGCACACGTGACCACAGCATTAGCATCGCGTCCCACACTGAACGCGCACGACCGCTGTGACCGATGCGGCGCCCAGGCCTACATCCGTGTCGAACTGGCGGGTGGCGGCGAGTTGCTGTTCTGCGGCCACCACGGTCGCAAGCACCTGGACGGGCTTCGCTCCGTCGCGCTGCGTATTCACGACGAGACCGAGCGTCTGACCGACGTGCCCGCCTCCGCTGCCGACGAGGAGCGTTGACCGGCCGCCTACTCGCACAGGCACCTGCGCCTCGGCCGGCCGGATAGGGCAAAGTAAGCGCCCGTGAGCGGATGGGCCGAGGTCATCGTCGGGATCGTCATCCTGATCGGACTCATGGGCGTCGTCGTGCCCGTCCTTCCGGGAGCGCTCCTGGTCTGGGCCGCGATCGCGGTCTGGGCGGCCGTGACGCAGACCAGCGCGGGCTGGGTGGTGCTTGCCGTGGCGACCGGGTCCATCGCCGCCGTACAGATCGTGAAGTACGTCCTCCCCGAGCGCCGACTGCGCAACGCCGGCGTACCCCGCCGGTCGATCCTGATCGGCGGACTGGCCGGACTGGTCGGCTTCTTCGTCCTCCCGATCGTCGGGCTGCTGGTCGGATTCGTGGGCGGGGTGTACGTCGCGGAGCGCCGCCGGATAGGCGACCATGCGGAGGCCTGGCGGGCTACCGTACTGGCGGCCAGGCTCGCCGGCCTCACCATCGTGATCGAGCTGTTCGGCACGCTCGTCGCTGCCGCCACCTGGCTCGGCGCGGCGGCCGCCACCTGAATCGGCCGAGCGTCAACCATCGGCCGGCATGCCGAGCAGGCGCTGCAGAGCCGCGCCGACGACCTCCGGCTCGGTCAGCATTGCCAGGTGATGACCGAGCCGCTCCAACACGGGCATGCCCAGTGCACCCGCCCGGGCCGCCTCGTCCCGGTAGACGTCGCTGAGCAGCAGGTACGCCGACGGTCCCACCCACCCGGATCCCGACCTCCGCTCCTCGAAGTAGGTCAGCGGCAGCCGCGGAACCTCGGCGACGAACTCGCGGCGCAGCTCAGGGTCACGGAGCAGCTCGTCGACCGCGCCAGGCTCGAACCACTCGTGCCACGGGGGAAGCACGCCGTCCTCGGCCAGCGCGCGCACATGCGCGGCGAGCTCGTCGGGTGCCCGGTCGAACCACGACTCGCCGGGGTGCGGCAGCACCGAGTCGACGTAGACCACGCCGCGCACCGTCGCGCCGATCCGGTCGGCGATACCCGGGAGCAGCGGACCCGCCGCGCTGTGGCCGACCAGCACGAGCGGTTTCCCCGGAGCGGCGTGCTCCACGGCGGCGGCGACGGCGGCCCTGAGGGCAGGCTCGTACGGCGGTCCGTTCGCCACCGCCGCGGTGAGATCCGGAACCACCGCCGTACGCCCCTCCGCCTCGAGCGACCGGGCGACCGCTCGCCAGGTGAGCGGCCCCACCAGGGGGCTGTGGATCAGGACCACGGAGCGGGCGGCTGGGTTGTCCACAGGGGTAAACGTAGGAGATGCGTCCCGCCCTCCCAAGGCGTATGACTACCCCTGCAACGCCTGGGAGGTCATCGTGTCCATGCCCTGGACCATCGTCCACGTACCGCCGCGGGCCGTCCGATGGACGTGCCCGGAGCCCGGGTTCAGCCTCACCCACGGACTCGTCGGACTCTGGCGGCATCCGGAGATCGTCATGTTCGACGTCCCCCGTCAACAGGCGGCGGGTTATCTCGGCACGCTGGCGCGGAGGATCGAGGACGGCGCGGAGTTTCGTCCCGGTCGCGTACTGCACGACCTGCACGAGCACTTCCGCTTCGCGCTGGTCGCGGTGACCGATACCGCGGTTCTCGGCCGGCTCGCCGCGCGCGCCGGGCGTTCGATCCCGCCGGGTCCCGTCGTGCAGCTGGTCTGGCCGGACATCTGCGGCACCCTGCCGTGGGAACACGGCTACGATCCGGCCGTGAGCGGCCTCACGCAGCCGGTACTCGGACCCTGGCCGGGCCGGACACCGCGCGGGTGAGCGACGACGACCGGCGTTGTTGCTCACCGTTGTTGGAAAGACAACCGACTACAGTGGAGCATGACCATGCCCGGGCCGCTGCGGGTGACCCGCGACGTCACGATTCCGGAGCACGAGCTTCGCTGGCGATTCTCGCGGTCGAGCGGACCGGGCGGGCAGTCGGTCAACACTACCGACTCTCGGGTCGGGCTCAGCTTCGACGTCGTACGGTCCGCGGCGCTCAGCGATCCGCTGCGCGCCCGAGCGGTCCAACGCCTCGGGGCACGCCTGGTGGACGGCGTGCTCACCGTGGCAGCGTCCGAGCACCGTTCACAGTGGCGCAACCGCCAGGCCGCCGCCGACCGGCTGGCCGCCGTACTTCGCGATGCCCTGCGCCCACCGTCACGTTCACGCCGGCCGACCCAGCCGACCCGTGGCTCGCAGCGGCGACGGCTCGACAGCAAGCGCCAGCGTGGTGAGGTCAAGCGGCTCCGCCGCGATCCTGAGGAGTAACGCGTACGTGAGGCAAAATGGTGCGGGTGACGACTCCACGACCGCGCCGGCCGGCGATGCCGGGCGCCGACCTCTTCGACGAGGTGCCCGGAGGCGACGACCCCGCGCTGCGAGCCGAGATCGCGCATCGCAGCGCGACGCTCCTGGTGCGCGGAGCCCGCTACGCCGAGGACCAGGCGGTCGTGGAGCGGATCGTGCATCTCGCGGACGACCAGGGCCTCGACACGGTCGCCGACCTCTGGGCCGACTCCCCCGCCGACTCGCTCCCCGGTGCGTTATGGCGGCTCTACCTGCTCCGCTCGTGGGTGCAGTCCGACCCGGGAGGCGCGGCGCGCCAGTTCGACGCCGGACGCCGGCACGCCCCGGTGCACGAGGTGGTCGCCGGGGTCGTGGACCCGCCGGGTGCGGACGAGGTACGCGAGCTCACCGACACCGTCCTGCGCGGTGTCGCCCAAGGCGACCTCGCCACCACGCTCGACCGGGCCGCCGCATTCGCCCGGATCGTCGCCGCCGGACGGGCCGAGCTGGAGGACACGTCGGCCGACGCCGCCGCCCGGCTGGTCGGTCTCGCGGAGCAGCTCGCGTCCGCCGCGCGCGCCGAGCGCGCCGGCCGGCTCAGCTGACCCGATCCCCCTCGCGCCGGACATTGGCGCACCCTCACCACGAGCCGTCCACCCTCCTCACGCCGGACATTGGCGCAATCTCGCCGCGAGCCGTCCACACCTCTCGCGCCCGAGATTGCACATCTGGCCGTCCTCCAAGCGCCGGTCTCATCCCGGGTCGATGTCACCCCGCCCCGGCGGCCCGGTGGACGGCACCCGGTAGGCTGGCGCGTGCGCCGGACCGCGGTAGCCCCGGGTCCCAAAAAACGCCGCTAAGAGCGGCCACGCGCCGTGAGGCGCTCCCCGGTCCGGCGCAACCTTCTCTCCTCCGCCGCATCCTCGCTGACCGTGACGTTCTCGCTCAGCGCGGAGTGCTGGCCGTCCGGGCGTGTGCATGCGCGATCCGCCCGGCCAGCTCGGCGTTCGCGAGCACCAGCTGAACGTTCGACCGGAGGCTGGTGCCACGCGTGTGCTCATGGAAGTACGCGAGCAGGAACGGCGTCACGTCCTTGCCGGACGCGCCCGCGGCGGCCATCGCCTCCAGCGCGTCGGACAGCGTCTCGTCATGCAGTCTCCGGTCCATCTCGGCGTCCTCGGAGATCGGGTTCGCGACCACGAGCGCCTGCCGGAGCCCGAGCCGGTCCCGCATCCGCATGATCTCCGCGACCTGGTCCGGATCGTCGACGGTCCAGGGCACGTCGTACCCCGACTCCCGGACATAGAACCCCGGGAACGAGCGCGTCCGATACCCCAGGACCGCGACCGAGAGGGTCTCCAGCCGTTCCAACGTGGCTCGCACGTCCAGGATCGACTTCACGCCCGCACAGACGACGGTGGTGGGTGCGCTCGCGAGCGCGGGCAGGTCTGCGGACTCGTCCCAGGTCTCGCCCGCGTTGCGGTGTACGCCGCCCAACCCGCCGGTCGCGAACACCCGGATTCCGGCCCGCCACGCGAGCAGGGAGGTCGATGCCACGGTCGTGGCGCCGAGCCCGCCACCGGCCAGCACCGGAGACAGGTCCCGAATGCTGGCTTTGACCACACCCGACTCGGTCGCGACCCGCTCCAGCAGGCCGTCGTCCAGCCCCACCCGTACCGCGCCGTCGGCCACGGCGATCGTCGCGGGTACCGCGCCGCCCGCACGCACCTGCGCCTCGATCCGGCGGGCCACCTCCGCGCTGTGACCGGAGTCCAGCCCGTGGCTGATGATGGTCGACTCCAGCGCGACGACACCGCGACCCTCGGCGAGCGCGTCCGCGACCTCGTCGCTCATCCGCAGCGGCGGCTCCACGCATGCACACTAGCCTGACCCATCATGCTGATCTGCGCGGTGGGCGATCTGGCACTGGACGTCCACGTCGCGGCGCCGACCGGTCTGCACCCGGACGACGACGCGCCCTCGAGTATCCGGCTCGCACCAGGCGGCCAGGGCGCCAACGTCGCGACCTGGGTAACCCATCTCGGCGGCCGGGCCCGCCTGCACGGTCCGCGTACGACGGACGACGTGGGCACGCTGGTCGAGAGCCGGCTCCGGCACCAGGGAGTCGAGGTGGTCGGCCGGCGACTCGACACCGGGTTCCCGGCCGTCGTGTCCCTGGTCGTCGGCGGCGAACGCACCCTGGCATCCGACCCGGGAGACCTGGCCTGGATCGAGGACGTCGGAACCGACCCGACCTGGTTGCGGGGCGCCGACTGGCTCTATCTGTCCGGTTATCCGCTGCTGCGCGGTGCTCCGGATCCGTTCCTGCGGGTTCGCCACGCCGTACGGTGCCGGGTGGCGGTCGACCTGTCCTCGGCCTCGATGCTTCGCGACTACGGCGCCGAGAGATTCGCCGGATTCCTCGATTCGCTGGACCCGCACACGGTGTTCGCGACGACCTCGGAGTGGCGGCTCCTGGGTCTCGACGCCGCGGACGTCCCCTGGGACGTCGTACTCAAGGAGGGCGCACACGGAGCGTCGCTCCATCGGCGCGGAACCACCGAGCACGCGGCGTCGGCGGCGTCCGTGGTGGTGGACGTGACCGGAGCCGGCGACGCCCTCGCGGCCGGATACATGCTCCGAGGCCTGGCGCTGGCCACGGCCGCGGCCGCCGAATGCGTCGGGCAGGTCGGCGCGCAGCCGCCGGTCACCGGGCCCTGATCATCCGGCGGTACGCCGGGCCCCGTTCGCGGTGTCGCGACGCATCGGCAAGATGGACTCATGGACATCGACGAAGCGCTCGAGTTCGTGCGGCACCACCACCGCGCCGTGTGCGTGACCCGGAGACCGGACGGTCTGCCTGCCACCTCACCGGTCCTGGCCGGTGTCAACGGCGAGGGACACGTGATCGTGAGCACCCGTGAGACGGCGTACAAGGTCTCGCACGTGCGACACGAACCTCACGTGGCCCTGTGTGTGTTCAACAACGCCTTCTTCGGCGACTGGGTCCAGGTCGAAGGTGAGGCGGAGGTCGTGCCGCTGCCCGAGGCCATGGACGGGCTGATCGAGTACTACCGCGGAATCTCCGGCGACCACCCCGACTGGGAGGAGTACCGCGCCGCGATGGTGAAGGAGCGGCGGGTGCTCTTGCGGATCGACGTCAGCCGGGTCGGCCCGCAGCTGACCGGTTAGTTGCCCGGCGGCGGCCCGCTTGGGTTCGTGGACCTTGAGACCGGTTCGTCGACCACTCGTCGCGACGCGCCTACCGTCACAACTCGAGGTCGCGCGAACGCCGTTTCGGCGCTAGGCGAGGTCGAGGGCCCAGTGCTCGAAGGTGTTCCTCACCCGCATGCCGACGTGCTCGTACAGGCCCAACGCCCCGGTACGCGAATCCGTCGAGAGCTCACCGCGCTT
>WHTJ01000127.1 GCA_009377795.1 Propionibacteriales bacterium
GCCGCAACCGCAGCGTCTGGGGCACACTCGACTCTTTGATCTTCTGGGAGCCCTTCCGGAACGAGTGCGTGTAGACGGCGCCGCCCACGCTCGCCACCACACTCACCACGACCGCACCGATCACCGTGCCGTACACCCCGAGCACCGACGCCGCCGCTGCCGCGGATGCAGCCGCCAAGGCACCTCCGATCACCTGCGCCGCGCTCAACTCCATGCGCCCTTTGTCTGACATTCCCGCCTTTCATGGCTCCGCGTGACAGACGTACTACCGGGGGGAATTCACCCGTTTGCCCGATCTCGTTGGTGCAACGCGTGGCCGCTCCCACCGGTTGACACGCTTGCAGTCATCGCTAGGTGAGACGCCTCACATGCCGGCACAATGAGAGAGATGAGTGTCCCGATCGAGTACGAGACGAGGAAGATCCAGCTTCCTCGGACCATGTCGACCAACGCCGCCAGACAACTGCTCACCGATCACGCCGAGTACGGCAGCTGGGAACTCGCCCGTCTCCGCCGCTACCCGGACGGCACCAAGGACGTCTGGCTCCGGCGCAAGATCATCAGGGCCAGACGCCCGTACGGATGGGCGCCGCCGACCGCAGCCGACTGACGGCCCCGTGCTATCGTGACGCTGCGCAAGGCACCGCTCGGTCGAACCGGCAGCCTTGCTCGCGGGCGCCCTCGCAGGCGCCAAGTCCGGGTGGCGGAATAGGCAGACGCGCTAGCTTGAGGTGCTAGTGCCGGGTAACCGGCTTGAGGGTTCAAGTCCCTCCTCGGACACCACCTCTACCCCCACAATGCTGGGCGCCGTCTTTCGGCGACCGCCGTGTGCCGAGGCAGTGACCACGCGTCCGGGCGTCCTAGCGCCCGAGACGCCTCAGCGGGGATGCCCGGCGCGTTACCCGAGCCGAGCCGCCGCAGCGGTCCGCTCTACCTCGGCCTCACCGGTCCACGACATTCCTTCCCCTCCTACGAAACACGGGACCGGGACGTCCTCTAGAAGTTCGTCGGCCAGTTGCTCATCAAGTGTTGACCGACTCCCCCGGTCACACGCAGCTCGTGGATCTCCAGAGTCCGTCGCAGGTACTCGCGCGTCTCTCTGGGGTCGATCACGTCTTGTACGCCGTACACCGCGGCCATATCGTAGGCCGAGGTGTCCTTGGTCATCTTCGACAGTGCCTGCCGATACGCATCAGGGTCGTCGTCCTCGGTCACCCCGTAGACGATCGTCGCGCCCGCAGCGGGGTCCATGAAGCTCGTGTCTGCGGTCCACCAGACCGCCGACCCGTCCGACAGCCCAGCGCCGCCCATGTTGACGTACGCCTGTCCGTAACTCTTCCGGAGAACGACCATCACCTTCGGGACAGTGCACAGCGACAACGCGTTCATCCAGTTGACCACCCCGCCGACGATCCCCCTTCTCTCGGCTTCCATGCCGATCAGGAAACCGGGCTGGTCCACGAGAAAGATCAACGGGATGTTGTAGGAGTCGCACAGCACCAGAAAGCTCATGACCTTGCGGCATGCGTCCATGTCCGGGGCCCCGCCCTTGAAGAACGGGTTGTTCGCGACGATGCCCACGCTTCGACCGTCCAGACGTGCCAGGGCGGTGACCAGCGGCCTGCCGAAGCGGGGCTTCAGCTCGAAACAGGAGCCCGCGTCGACCACGGCGTGGATGACCTTGCGGACGTCGTACACCTTCGTCCGAGATTCGGGCAGCATGTCGAGTATCGCCTCGCATGCGTCGCCGGAACCGTCGGGTACCTCCGATCGCGGAGGCGCCTCACCCGCGTGGTCGGGCAGATAGCTCAAGAAGCGCTTGACGGCGTCCAGGGCTTCTTCATCGGTGTCCACCACCATGTCCACGAACCCGGTGACCTCGGAGTGCACCTTCCAGCCGCCTAGTTCCTCGGGGTCCACGGTGCCTTTGGTAGCCAACGACACCAAGCGCGGACTCGCGACGGCCATGACGGAACCCTTGCGCATGACGTTGAAGTCCGACATGCTCGCGTGCCACGCGGACGACCCGAAGCCGTTTCCGAGTAGCGCGGACGCCCACGGGCTAACCCTGCTCCTAAGAAACCTGCTGGACCTGTCGGGTCGGTCGATGGCGGCCATGCCGGCGGCACCCATCAAGTCGGGCATCCTCGCCCCCGACGACTCGTTGAGGAAGACAACCGGAATTCCGCGTTTCTTGGACGCGCCCTTGACGTCCGACACCTTTCGCTCGGCAGTGGAACTACTCGATGCGCCAAGGACGGTGAAGTCGTTGGCCACGACGCCGACCCGTCGACCGTCGATCTTCCCGAAGCCGGTGATCTTGCCGTCCGCCGGGGTCCTTTCCCGCATCTCGCTGCGCATCGAGACGCCGAACAGCCCGGTCTCCTGCCAGGTGCCCTGATCCACCAGGTACGCCACCCGCTCTCGCGCGTTCAGGACACCCGACGCGCGACGTCGTTCCAGCTTCTCCTGTCCCCCCATCGACATCGCCTGAGCCTTACGCTCCGCGTGCTCCGCAATCTGCCGTTCGAATGCCATATTCACAGTCGCCCTTCTCGCCGGCACTTATGAGCGTCGTGCTCGAATGATTCGTGGAACGACGAACCCGCCGACGAGGATCGCGCCGACGCTGACCCAGAGGCCCACCGCCACCGGGGAGCTGACGAACACGCCCACGTCTCCTTTCCCGAGAAAGAGGCTTTCCCGGAAGTAGCTCTCGATCAAAGGGCCGAGCACGAGGCCGAGGATCAGCGGAGCAAGCGAGAAATCCAGCTTCCGCAAGGCATAGCCGACCAGTCCGAAGACAAGCAGTGAGAAGACGTCGAGCATGCTGTTGCGCACGCTGAAGGCACCGACGACGGACAACACGAGAATCACCAGCACCAGGAAGTATTGCGGAGTCCGGAGCAGGTTCACCCATAGTCCGACCAACGGCAGGTTGAGGATCAACAACATGATGTTGCCGACGTACATCGACGCGACGATTCCCCAGAAGAGATCGGGACGCTCTTCCACCAGGAGTGGTCCGGGTTGCACGCCTTGGACGATCATCGCGGCGAGCATCAGCGCGAGCGTGGCCGAGAAGGGTATGCCAAGAGACAGCACGGGCACCAGGCTCGACGTCGACGCTGCGTTGTTGGCAGCTTCGGGTCCCGCCACCCCCTCAACCGCACCGCGGCCGAGCTGGTGGCGATTGCGCGAAACGGCCTTCTCGAGTCGATAGGAAGCGAACGTCGACAGAGTCCCCGAGGGACCCGGCAGGAGACCAAGGACGAAGCCGACGATGGACCCGCGCCCCCAAGGGGCTATCGCCCGGCTCCACTCCTCGCGGGTGGGGAACATCTCCCGCACCCGGATCGCCGAGACCTTCTTCGAGCTCCGCGCGGACTCGGTCAAGATCAGGACTTCGGCCACCCCGAACAGGCCGACGGCCACGGGCGTCAATGCCAACCCCTGACTCAATTCCATGACGCCGAACGTGAACCGGAAGTCGCCGGTCACAGCCTCCTGCCCGACGGTGCCGAGCATCAGCCCGATCACCAGTGGAAACATCCCACTCGCAAGACTTCCGCCGGTGATCCGCGCAAAGACGAGGAGGCTTCCTGCGGTGAGAGCGAAGAACTCCGGCGGCCCAAAGAGCAGGCCGAACTTGGCCAGGTACACGGAGAAGAAGGTCACCAGAACCACCGCGATGGTTCCGGCGATGAACGACCCGACCGCGGTGATGCTCAGGGCGGCACCGGCGCGACCACGGCGAGTCATCTCGTACCCGTCGAAGGTCGCTACCACGGCGGCCGTGTCTCCCGGCACCTTCATCAGAATGGACGCCGTGGAGCCTCCGTACATCGCGCCGGAATAGATACCGGCGATCATGACCAGACCCGTCAGAGGGTCGAGGGTGAAGGTGAGCGGGAAGATGAGCGCCGCCCCGGCCACCGGCCCCAGTCCGGGAAGCACTCCTACGGCGGTACCGATCAGCACACCGATGAAGGCACCTAGGAGGGTCGTCGGCGTGAAGAGCACCCCCATGCCGTAGAGCAGACCTTCAAGTGCCTCCAAAGCGGCCTCCTAGACTCCGAGCACGCCCTTGGGCATCAACACGCCGAGCACCATGACGAACAGCAGGTACGTCCCTGCCGTGACCGCGATCGCGAGCACGACCGTGCGAAGCCACGACAACCCGCTCAACAAGCGGAGCACTGCGATGGCGAAGCCGGCGCTCGCCAGGATGTAGCCAGCCACAGGAAGCAGGACGACATAGGCGGCGAGAGCCCCGACGAGGCCCAGTATGCGTTTGCGGTCGACACCGCGCGGCAGCTCGACGGCTCCAGCCACCGCGCCCGTCCGCACGCTCTCCCCTATGGTCAGCATGCTGGTACCGGCCAGGGCGACCCCGAGGAGCATGGGGAACGCCGCGGCTCCCGGCTGCGCCAGTGTTCCCCACGACAACTTCTGCGCCTCGAACAGGTACCCGGCCGATAGCAGGAACCCGATGACGCCGACGACGAGTCGGCCTTTTCGTTTGCCGTCGAGGCGCCCTTCGTCTGGAGGAGATTGCGCAGCCTCCTCCTCGGTCATGGTGCACTCCGTACCGGTTTCTCTCCCAACGCGACCAGGAGGTCCCGGTAGGAGGTCGCCTCCGACTTCAACTGCTTGGACAGCTCGTCTCCGGACTTCGGCTCGTCGGGAACGTCGTACCCGCTCTTCTCCGCCCAGCGGCGATAGTCGTCACTGGTGATGACGGCCTTACTGGCCTCGGTGAGTTCTCTCGACACCTGCTTGGGCAGTCCCTTGGGAGCGATGATGGCGAACGACGTCGACACCAGGCCCTCGCCGTAGCCGACCTCCTTCGCCGACTCTGCGTCGGGGAATGCCTTCACTCGATAGGGACCCAGGGAGCCCAGGACGCGGACCTTGCCAGCCTTCGCCAGCCCCGTCAGGCTGCCACCGGGACCTGCGACCACGGTGTCCACCTTGCCGCCCTGCAAGGCGGTCAAGGACTCTCCCGATCCGCCCGTGAACGGTGCCGGACTGACCTTGATGTCCGCGGCCTCGGCGAACGCCAGCCCGCCGAGCTCAGTGGCGGTGAACCGTCCCGGCGACCCCATCGTGGTGCCCGGGTTCTCCTTGGCGTAACTGACGAACTCCTTCAGATTCTTGTACGGCGCGTCGGGCGGAGCGACCAGCACTGGGTACTGTTCGTAGGGCTGGACAAGCGTCTGGAAGTCTGCAACGCCTTTGTACGGGAGCTCATTGTCCTTCAACAATGGCGGTACGGTGTAACCGGAACTCGACCCGAGGCCGATCGTGTACCCGTCCGGCTGCGCGGCGAATACCTCGCCTACACCGACGGTCGACCCGCCGCCGTCCTTGTTCTTGACAATGACTTCAGCATCCAGCTTCTTTCCGAGGAGTTCGGCGAACTTTCTCGACACCGGGTCGGTCGTGCCACCCGCCTTGTAGGGATTGATGAGTGTGATGTTACGGCTGGGATATTCTTTGGTCTGGCCACTCAAACCGCCGCTGCACGCCGTAGTGAGACTGGTCAATGCGATTCCGGTCAACAAGCAGCACATCTTCTTTTTCCACATTGCTGGACCTCCTTGTCGCAGCCCCCCTTTGCCTGGCGCCTTTGGCCGTCACATGACCGGCGCAATCCGTCGGGAGATCATTAACTGAATCCGGCGCACCAGAAACGTCCATGCCGCCCGAGGTCACGCATCATCGTGCTCATTTCCTCTACGCTGTACGGCTGGTCGTTCTCCAACCACCAGAACAACAACGAAGAGAGTTCGCCCGCGACGCTACGCGCCAGCAGTTCGGCCGGCAGCCTGGGCTCGACGCCCAGTTTCTCCGCTCGAGCGCGGTAGGTCTTCTCACTGCGCCGGCAATACCCATCGATGAATTGCCGCAGCGCACGCCCGTCTCCTTCGCCACGAAGAATGAGCAGATATAGCTCTCGTTCTTCCAGTGCGTGCTGGAATACCTGACGGAACACGTCGCCTGTGAAGCCAACACTGTCCAGGGTCTGCACTTCGTCGATCCGGTTGCGCAGCTCTTCGGCCAGCTCGGTAACCAGATGCGCGAGCAGATCCTCCTTGTCCTTGTAGTGGGCATAGAACGTTGTCCGTCCGACATCAGCCCTTTCGGTCAGCTCTTCGATCGTCACCGTGTGGTAACCGTTATCCAGCACCATCTGGATGAACGCCGTTCGAAGTTGTCGCTGCGACCTGCGTGTTCTGCGGTCCAGCTGGCCTCCCTTACCGGGCTGACTCCCTCGCATTACCCCGTCCCATGTCATTTCTTGACAGCGTTTCCGAACGGCGTGTACGTTACAGAACAGCCTGTTCAGGTGTCAAGGACAAGAAATCCCGGTGGCGAACGGGCATTCGACCGGCGGGCGAGGCACTCGGTCGAGGACAGAGAGGCAGGCTGCGTGACCGCGAGCAGACACGGGAGCACCGACCAGCCGGAGCCTCGCGATGTCCCTTCCTGGCAGCCGGAACTGGACGAAGTTCGTCGTCGCCGGCAGATTGCTGAGCAACTCGGTGGACCGGCCAACGTCGAACGGCAGCACAACTACGGGCGACTCACCGCCCGCGAGCGCATCGACGTCTTGCTGGACAAGAACAGCTTCCGAGAGATCGGGGCACTCACAGGTGCCGCGACCTATGACGACGCGGGCGGCCTCGAGAACGTGGTTCCGGCCAACATCATCATCGGCGAGGGAACGATAAGCGGCACGAAGATCGCCGTCTCGGCCGACGACTTCACTGTACGTGGCGGATCCTCCGAAGCGACCTCACCGGAGAAGTGGCAGTTCGCCGAGCGCCTAGCCCTGGAGCAACGCTGGCCGTTGGTGCGGTTGGTCGATGCCGCCGGCGGCAGCATTCGAATCCTGGAGAAGAACCAGTCCACGAAGATCCCCGGCTACCCCCACTGGCCGGCCGCCGAGATGCTCGGTGTCATTCCCGTGGTCGGGGTGGCGTTGGGACCGTGCGCAGGACTGGGCGCGGTACGTGTGGTGACCTCGCACTTCTCGGTCATGCCGAAGAAGACGAGCCAGGTCTTCGCCGCCGGCCCGCGAGTCGTTGCTCCGGGAATCGGCGAGGAGATGACCAACGAAGAGTTGGGCGGCAGTCAGGTCCACGCCCGCGGCAGCGGAGTGGTCGACAACGAGGCAGAGGACGAAGAGGACGCGCTTCGACAGGTACGACGGTTTCTCTCCTACCTGCCCTCCAGCGTGTTCGCCGTTCCTCCGCGCCACGAAACCGGTGATCCGCCGGACAGAGCCGAGGCGAGGCTCCTCTCCCTCGTGCCTCGCGACCGCCGCAGGGTGTACAAGGCACGGGAGATCTTGGAGCTGGTCTTCGACAAGGAATCGCTGTTCGAGATCGGACGGCACCAGGGCGGCTCCACCATCACGATGCTGGGACGCCTCAACGGATACTCGGTAGGCGTCATGGCCAACGATCCGTACGTCAGCGGCGGTGCTATGACGGCCGCCGCGGCGGAGAAGATCACCCGATTCGTCGACATGTGCGACACCTTTCATGTGCCGATCGTGAACTTCGTGGACCAGCCAGGTGTCCACGTCGGAAGCAAGGCCGAGCAAAAGGGGACCATTCGCAAGGCAATACGCGCACGCCTGTCACTGTCTCAGGTCTCGATACCCTGGTGTGCCGTCTTCGTACGGCGGGCTTTCGGTGTCGCCGGTGCCGCCTACGGACCACTGCACGATACCTACGTGCGATACGCGTGGCCGTCCGCGTACTGGGGTTCCATCCCGGTCGAGGGAGGCGTGGAGGCGGCCTACCGGAGAGACATCGACAGTTCTGAGGATCCCGCGGCCAGGCGCGACGAGTTGGTCGACCACTTCCGGCAGTTCGAGTCACCCCTCCGTACGGCCGAGCGGTTCGGGATCGAGGACGTCATCGACCCGCGTCAGACCCGCCCACTGCTGTGCGAGTGGATCGAGGAAGCCTACGAGAAGGTGCCGGAACTGCTCGGGATCACGGCTCGGACGATGCGCGTATGAAGCTGCCAGAACACGTCGTCGATGCTCATTGGCAAGGACGGGGGCACCTTACCGAGACGGTAGCGAAGCAGGTACTCAACGATTACGGGATCGCCGTTCCGCGCTCGGTTGTCGCCGCGGACTCCAGGCAGGTGGTGGCTGCCTTCGAGTCGCTCGGTGGACCGGTCGCAGTCAAGGTCATCTCCTCCGATCTGGTGCACAAGAGTGACGTGGGCGGAGTGGAGGTAGACATCGCAACTCCAGAGGCTGCGCGTCGCGCGACGACTACCATCGCTGCCGCGGTCAGCGACTCCGGCTACAAGGTCGACGGCTTCCTGGTCGAAGAGATGGTCCCACGTGGCCACGAGGTCGTGGTCGGATCCGTCCTCGATCCTCGATTCGGTCGGCTGATCATGATCGGTCTCGGCGGCATCTTCATCGAGGTGCTGGAGGATGTCGCCTTCGGCATCTGCCCAATCACGGAGGTCGACGCCCGGGTGATGCTGCACGAGTTGCGCGGATACCCCCTGCTGGCCGGTGCCCGCGGCGGCGTGGTCGCATCCGAACCGCTACTAGTCGATGTATTGGTCAAGCTCGGCGGCGAGGACGGTCTCTTCCTGTCGCTGCCCGACGAGATCACGGAGGTGGACATCAACCCGCTGATCGCCTCCGACCGTACCGCGGTGGCCGCGGATGCGCGGTTCGTCCTCTCCGACCGGAACAGCCATGACTGACGGCGAGAGCTCACAGTCCTTGATCGCAGCCATGGACGTTCTCTTCGCCCCTAGGACGATCGCGGTGGCCGGTGCATCGACGAACAAGGTCACCTACGGCAACATCTTCATCAGGCGGCTGCGCAAGTTCGGGTTCGAGGGCAACGTCTATCCACTCCACCCCACAGCGGAGACGATAGAAGGCGTCCGGAGTTACCGATCGTTCGCGGACATGCCGGAGCCGATCGACTACGCCTACGTCGCGGTGCCGCCGAAGAAGGTTCCCGATCTGCTCGAGGACGCCCGGGGCAGGCTGCGGTTCGCCCACGTCATCTCCAGCGGATTCGGCGAGGTGGAAGAGGGGCAAGACCTCGAGACCAGGCTTGTGGACACGGCGCGACAGACCGGAATCCGCCTGCTGGGGCCGAACTGCCTCGGCATTCACACCCCTCGGGGCAGAGTGACCTTCGCGGATCCCGACAGGCTGTCCGGGCTGAAGGGATCCGTCGGCATCATCTCGCAGAGCGGAAGCCTTGCCACCGATGTGCTCCGAAGGGGCACGTTACGTGGCGTGAGGTTCAGCGGGATCGTCTCGGTGGGCAACAGCGCGGACATCGGCCCGAACGAGCTGCTCGAGTTCATGCTCAGCGATCCGGCGACTGAAACGATCGGCATCTACCTGGAGGACGTGAAGGACGGTCGCCGGTTCTTCGACATCCTCCGCGCGGCCAACGCCAGAAAACCCGTCATCCTGCTGGTCGGCGGCCGAACGCAACCTGGACAGCAGGCGGCCGCCTCACACACCGGAGCGCTCGCCCAGGACGACCGGGTCTGGCTTGCCCTGGCCAGGCAGACCGGTGCGATCCTCACCGAGACGCTGGAAGAGTTCATCGAGTCCCTGTTGATCTTCCAGATGTGCCGTCCGCGTGCGGACCAACCCACCCGCGAAGTGACACTGTTCGGGAACGGTGGCGGAATCAGCGTCATAGCCACCGACTACTTCAGCCGCCAGGGGCTGAACATCGGCTCGTTCAACGATGCTCTGG
>WHTJ01000128.1 GCA_009377795.1 Propionibacteriales bacterium
CACGGCCTACGGGTGGCTGCTGCTGGGCAAGGTGGCCGCCCTGGCGGCGTTGGGATGCTTCGGAGCCCGGCACCGCGCGCGCACCATCCCGGCCCTCGACGCCGGCCAGCGGGGCGCCTTTCGCCGGTTGGCCGCCGGCGAGGTCGCGGTGATGGCCGCTGCCATGGGGCTGGCCGTGGCCCTCAGCCGGACCACACCTCCGGTGCCCGAGGACCCCGGCGAGGTCACGCTGGCACGCTCGGTGCTGAACTTCCCGGTCCCGCCGGAGCCGAACCTGTGGCGGCTCATCAGTCAGATCTACCCCGACGCCGCGTTCGCGATCGGCTGCCTCGCCGCCCTGGGGCTCTACCTGGCCGGCGTTCAGAATCTGCGCCGCCGCGGTGACCACTGGCCGATTGGGCGGACGACCGCCTGGGTGCTCGGCGTAGGACTGATCGGCTTCGTGCAACTGTCCGGCCTGATGTCCTACGGCATGACCATGCTGTCGGTGCACATGGTGCAGCACCTGGTCCTGATGCTGGTGTCTCCGGTGCTGCTGGTATTCGGCGGCCCGGTGACGCTGACGCTGCGCGTTCTTGCTCCCGCACCGCGGCGTGAGCTCGGACTTCGAGAGCGGCTGCTTGCGCTCATGCACAGCTGGCCGGTGCGCGTCCTCACCCACCCACTGGTAGCACTTGCACTGTTCGTCAGCGGGCCGTTCATCGTGTACTTCAGCGGTCTGTTCGAAGCCGCCATGGGCGACCACCATGGCCACACCCTGATGAGCCTGTACTTCCTATTGACCGGCTACCTGTTCTACGAGGTGTTGCTCGGCATCGACCCACTACCGAAACGCCCACGCTACTTGGCCCGAGTCGGGCTGCAGATCGCCGCGATCGTGTTCCACGCCGTCTTCGGGCTGGCGCTGATGGAGTCGGGCCGGTTGATCGCGGGCGACTACTACCGCCTGCTCGCCAGCGACATCGAGTGGTTACCCGAACTACTCGCCGACCAACGGCTAGCCGGCTCGATCACGTGGGCCTTCAGCGCACTGCCGGGGCTGGCCGTCATCGTGGTGCTGTTGCTCCAATGGTCACGGTCCGACGAGCGCGAAGCCCGCAGGTTCGACCGTCGGGAGGGTGACGCGGAGGCGCAGCGGCAGGAGTACGCGGAGGTGCAGCGGCAGGCGTAGAACGCGTAACCGGCACGCCTCAGCGAACGGTCCGGCCAAGACACCTGAAGGATACACATCAAACAAATTTGATGTATTATAGCCGGGTGGCTGCCAACCCGGCGCTCGTGGACATGGCACCACCGGCATTCCTCCGGCTGGCGGGGAACCCGGTGCGCTGGCGGTTGCTCACGGAACTTGCGCGCAGCGACCTGCGAGTCGGGGAGCTGACCGCGCTGGTCGGTCAACCGCAGAACGCGGTCTCCTACCACCTCGGACGGTTGCGCGCCGCTGGGCTGGTGTCGATGCGACGCAGTTCGGCCGATCACCGAGACAGCTACTACCACCTCGAGCTGACCCGCTGCGGCGACCTCCTTAAAGCGACCGGGGCGGCACTCCACCCCGGTCTGGCCACCAGCCCCGCAACCATCGGCCGTCACCGTCGCGCCACCAGGGTACGGGTGCTGTTCCTTTGCACCGGGAACAGCACCCGTTCCCAGATCGCCGAAGCTCTCCTCGCGTACGCCGCCGGCGACCGGGTCGAGGCCGCCAGCGCCGGCAGCCACCCCAAGGACCCGCACCCGAACGCAGTGCGCGTGATGCGGGAGTACGGCATCGACATCACCGGCCGGCGCAGCAAGCACCTCGACGAGTACACCGGACGCCGCCTCGACTACGTGATCACCCTCTGCGACAAGGTCCGCGAGGTCTGCCCGGAATTCCCCGGTGATCCGGAACCGATCCACTGGAGCATCCCCGATCCCGCCGCCGACGGCACCGGCCGTGCGAGCTACCGCGCCTTCCGGCGGGTCGCCGCCGACCTCCACACCCGCATCGAGTTCCTCACCCGCCGCATCACCACCCGTACGACGAAGGGATGACCCACCATGACCGAGATCGACGACACCGTGGTCAGCGTCCGCTACATCGTCGACGACGTGCAGGCTGCCATCGACTTCTACACCACCCACCTCGGCTTCACCCTGCGCACCGCACACCTACCCGCCTTCGCCGACGTCACCCGCGGCCCGTTGCGGTTGCTGCTGTCCGGATCGGACAGCTCCGGCGCCCGCGCCACACCTACGGACGCCGCAACTGCCGGCCGCAACCGCATCCACCTCGTCGTTGACGATCTCGATGCCGAGATCGAGCGCCTGCGCAGCGCCGGACTGTCCTTCCGCAGCGACGTGGTCGCCGGTCCCGGCGGACGCCAGATCCTGCTCGCCGACCCCGCCGGCAACCTCGTCGAACTGTTCACCCCTGCAACACCCAGCTGACTCCTGGGCCGCAAAAAAATCGAGCCGACCAGCGGGCCAAACCGCTTGACGACACGCAATCTTGGGTCATCGACGGCTGCGAATGGCCCCACTGGCAGCGACCTCCACACCGGTATGCCGAGCGTCTCCAGCAGTGTCGCGACCGTCCGGTGATACCCATGGCTGCGCCTGTTTCTGTATTGCGGTTGTTATCTTTTGTATGACGAAAGCGTGCCGACCGTCTGATACACCCCAGCGCTGCCGGCAACGTCGCATGACGGAAGCGGGCCGATGCGTTCTGTTGCGAAAGGAACCTCACCGTGCCCACGAAGCCAGCGAAGAGCAAGACCGTTAGTGGCGTGCAGTCGATCGAGCGCGCCTTCGAGATCCTCGAACTGATGGCCGAAGCCGACGGCACGGTGGGCCTGAGCCAGCTGGCCGACTCCTCGGGGCTCCCGCTACCCACCATCCACCGGCTCATGCGTACGTTGGTTGCCAAGGGGTACGTCCGGCAGGAGCCATCCCGCCGATATGCGCTGGGTCCGCGGCTGATCGTCCTCGGGGAAGGCGCGAGCCGACTGCTCGGCAGATGGGCCCGGCCGTATCTCGCCGAGCTCGTGGACGCCGTGGGCGAAACCGCCAACATGGCGGTGTTCGACGGAGACGAGATCGTCTACATCGCCCAGGTCCCGTCCAAGCACTCCATGCGGATGTTCACCGAGGTGGGTCGCCGAGTGCTCCCGCACTGTACGGCCGTCGGCAAGGTCCTCCTCGCGCAGCTGCCGGAAAGCTCGGTGCGAGAAATCCTCGCCCGCACCGGAATGCCCGCCCAAACCGACCACACGATGACCGATCAGGGCACACTCTTGCCGCAGCTCGACGTCATCCGGCAACAGGGGTACGCGGTCGACGACGGGGAGCAGGAGGTGGGAGTGCGCTGCATCGCGGTACCCGTGGTCGACGCACCGAGCATGACTGCGATCTCGATCTCCGGGCCCGCGGCCAGGGTGAGCAAAGAGGTCTTCGCAACGGTCATTCCGGCACTGCGGAAGGCCGCCGAGAGTCTGTCCAAGGAACTGTCACACGGCGGACCGACGACCTGACCAGTCCCTTCGAGCCGACCGGTATTCCTATGAGGTGACGCTCCGATAACCATCGGGGCGTGCGCCCTGGTCTGCTCCGAGGCTCTCGGGCGGAAGACCGCGAATCGATGCGTCGAGTACCTCCACGGTGTGGGCGAGGGCGATCTGTTCCCCGGCGCGCTGGACGGCGGAGGCTATCTGCATGAGGCAGCCCGGATTGGCGGTGACGAGGACGGAGGCTCCGGTGGCGAGCACGTTGCCCGCCTTGCGGTCGCCGAGTTCGCGCGCGGGTTGTGGGTTGAGCAGGTTGTAGATCCCGGCCGAGCCGCAACACAGTTCGCCCTCGTTGATCTCGCGGAGCTGGAGTTGAGGGATGTCTTGGAGCAACCGACGAGGTGCACTTCTGATGCCTTGCGCGTGACCGAGGTGGCAGGCGTCGTGGTAGGCCACGCTGACCGGAAGCGGGTGACGTCGCGCGACCGGACCGGCTTCGGCGAGAAACTCGGCGATGTCGCGTACTCTTCCGGCGAATGCGCGGGCGCGTTCGGAGTACGCCGGGTCGTCGCGGAGAAGGTCGGCGTACTCCTTCATGGCGGAGCCGCAACCCGCCGAGTTGACGACCACGTGCTCCACATCGGCGCCGTCGAAGACGTCGATCAGCGCACGGGCGAATCGCTGCGCCTCCGGCTCGCGGCCGCTGTGCGCCGACAATGCTCCGCAGCATCCCTGCCCCCTGGCGGCGACGACGTTGTAGCCCTCGGCGGACAGCACGCGAACGGTGGCATGGTTGACGCCGGGGAAGAACTCGCGTTGAACGCAGCCAAGCAAGAGGCCAACTGTGCCACGGTTTTCGCCTTGTGCGGCGGTGAACTCCGGGATCGGCCCGGCCTTGGTCAGCGTCGGTGCCAGGGACTCCATCGCGGCAATGGTCGGTGCGCGCCTGTGCAGCAGTTCGCTTCGGCGCACCAGTCTGGACAGCCCCGTCCTTTGATACAGCCGTAGCGGCCCGCGCAACATCTGGAGCCGACGAGGATACGGGAACAGGGCGAAGATCAGCCTGCGTAGCGCACGATCCCGGATCGGCCTCTCGTAGCGTCGTTCGACCTGTGCCCGCGTGGACTCGATGAGTTTGTCGTACTGCACTCCCGAGGGGCACGCGGTCACACATGCCATGCAGCCGAGGCAGGCGTCGAAGTGGCTCACCATCGAGCTCGAGAGGGGCTCGCCGTGCAGGCCCTGGTCCATCAGGTGGATCCGGCCGCGGGGCGAGTCCATCTCCTCGCCCCAGAGGACGTACGTCGGACAGCTGGGCAGGCAGAAACCGCAGTGCACGCAGTCGGCGATCAGCTCCGCGGCGGGGGGATGGTGCTCGTCGAACCCGACATCGTGGGGTGGCGGTGCCGAGGCCGGAGCCCCCGCGCTGGACGTCTCGGAGTCGTGGCCCATCAGATCCCTCCTACGAAGCGGCCCGGGGCCAGCCTGCGCTGGGGATCGAACTGGTGCTTGATGCTCCGCATCATCTCCAGGCCGCGCACCGGACCCCAGACGTCCAGCCGTGCCTTCACTGCGGGCGGTGCGTCGAGTACGACCACGCTACCTCCGTACGACGCGGCATCGTGGCGCAGAGCATCGACCAGCCGGGCGACGGCGTCGATGTCGAGGTCGGCATCGGTGTGGACGCCCGCCAGCAGGGTGCCGACGGCGACGCTTCCGCGTACCTGCACCGCCTGATGTGTCGCCCGGCTCGCGGCATCGATCGCGCTCAGTAGGCTCGGGAGCTGTCCGATCTCGTGGGTGATCTTGAGCGCGACGTCGCCGTTGTCGAACGGTTCGCGCCCCCACCATGGCGGCGGTGTCGCGCTGGAGGTCGCGCGAGCGCCGAGCAGTTCGAGGGTGCGCGCCGTACGTCCTTCGACGCCGTTCGGCGTGCCCTCCAGCAGCACCCCCAGCGTGCCGTCGTCGGGTGTCGGCAGGTCCAGCTCCACTCCGGCGGGGGTCAGCTGGGAGTGAATCAGCTTCTGCACCAGGTCGTGGACCTCGGCCGGCGAGGATGCCGGAATCGTGACCACTGAGCTCGCGGCAGGGAGTGGATGCAGCCGGAAGACGGCCCTGGTGATGATGCCGAGCGTTCCGTACGAGCCGGTGAGCAGCTTCGCGAGGTCGTAGCCGGCGACGTTCTTGACCACCTTGCCACCCGAGTTCGCGACGACGCCGTCGGCCCGCACCATCGTGAGCCCGATCAGCAGGTCGCGAACCGCGCCGTATGACAGCCGGGACGGACCGGTGGCCGCAGAGGCGATGGTGCCACCGATACCTCCGTGGCCGCTTGGATCGAGGGCGAGGCGCTGACTCGCGTCACGCAGGCTCGCCTGCAGCGTGTCGAGCCGGCAGCCGGCTTCCGCGATGACGATCATGTCGCCGGCGGCGTGCTCGACGATGCGGTCCAGGCGGCCGGTGTCGAGCAGCACATCCAGCCGGGACGGCGGGTTGCCCCACGTGAGCTTGGTCCCGGCACCTCGAGGCACAACCGCCAGGTCGTTGGTCGCGGCGACCTTCATCACCGCGGCGGTCTGGTCGGTGTCGGCGGGAGCCGCCACCCATCGCGCCGGAACCCCGTCGACCGCGTCCGAGTCAGCCGCCGCGTGCGCATGGTCTGCAGTGGCGGCACGAAGCTGATCCAGGACCGCATCGCCCATCAGAAGATCTCCGCAAGGCCGGCCTCGGCGAGCGGATGTGCGCCTTGTCGACGGCCGGGACGCTCGCCACACAGCCGCGGTGTCGGGAAGATCTTGCCGGGGTTGGAGATGGTGTCCGGGTCGAACGCGCACCGCACCATCTGCATCGTGTCCAGGTCGTCGTCGGTGAACATCCGGGGCATGAACTTCGCCTTGTCCGAGCCCACACCATGCTCTCCGGTGATCGACCCGCCGTACTCGATGCAGAGGTCGAGGATGGCGCCCGAGATCTCCTCGGCCAGGTCCGACTGCCCCTCCACGGCGTCGTTGAACAGCACCAGTGGATGCAGGTTGCCGTCGCCGGCATGGAATACGTTCGCGACCCGAACGCCGCTGTCCTCCGACAGCTCGGAGATCCGGTGCAACACCTCGGGCAGCATGGTGCGCGGAACGACACCGTCCTGGACGATGTAGTCGGGGCTGATCCGCCCTACCGCGGCGAAGGCCGATTTCCGGCCCTTCCAGAACATCGCCCGTTCGGTGTCGTCGTCGGCCACCCGGATTTCGAAGGAGTTGTTCTCCTCGCAGATCCGCTGGACCTGATCGAACTGATCGTCCACCTCGGCGGAAGGCCCGTCCAGCTCCACGATCAGCACCGCGGCCGCCCCAGCGGGATAGTTGCACTGAACCGCGGCCTCGGCGGCCTCGATCGCGAGTGCGTCCATCATCTCGATCGCGGCGGGAACGACGCCGGCTCCGATCACCGACGAGACCGCCGCGCCAGCCTCCTCGATGTGCCGGAATGCGGCCAGCAGCGTCTTGACCGCCTCGGGTGCACGCACCACGCGTACGGTCACCTTCGTCGCGATCCCCAACGTGCCCTCGGACCCGACCAGTACGCCGAGAAGGTCGTACCCAGGTGAATCGGGCGCTTTCCCGCCGATCTCGACGACCTCGCCCGTCGGGGTGACCCATTCCGCGCCCGTGACATGGTTGACCGTGAAGCCGTACTTGAGGCAATGTGCGCCGCCGGAGTTCTCCGCGAGGTTGCCGCCGATCGAGCAGACCTGCTGGCTGGAGGGGTCCGGCGCGTAGTAGTAGCCCTCCGGTGACGCCGCCTCGGTCAGATGCAGGTTGATGACGCCCGGCTCCACCACCGCCCGCTGGCTGGCCACGTCGACCTCGAGGATCCGCCGCATCCTCGAGGTCACGATCAGCACACCGTCGGCGTGCGGCAACGCCCCGCCGGACAGACCGGTACCGGAGCCGCGAGCCACGAACGGTACGCCGGCCTCGGCGCAGGCTCGGACCACGGTTGCGATCTGTTCCGTGGACTCGGCCAGGACGACGAGAGCCGGAATCACCTTGTACTGCGCGAGCCCATCGCATTCATAGGTGCGCAACTGTTGACGGTCGGTGATTACCCGCTCTTCGCCCAGCAGCGACCGCAGTTCATCGGCGAGGCCGCGGATGGACATAGATCAGTCCAGTCGTCCGTACGCCGGCAAGGTGAGGAACTCGGCGAAGTCGTCGACGACGGCGACGTCGAGGAAGATCGATGTCGCGTCCGCGTAGTCGCCGGGCTCACCGGGCAGCTTGGCGAGCTCCTCGGTGACGAGTCGCTCGACCAGGTCGCGGCTCACCGGCTCGCCGGTGTCGAGCTCGACGTCGTTGTGCAGCCATTGCCAGACCTGTGAGCGCGAGATCTCGGCTGTGGCGGCGTCCTCCATGAGATTGAAGATACCGACCGCGCCGGTCCCGCGCATCCATGCGGCTAGGTACTGGATGCCGACGCTGATGTTGTTTCGCAGCCCGGCTTCGGTGACCGTGCCCGGGGTCGACGCGACATCGAGCAGTTGTTCCGCCGTGACCTCGACGTCCTCGCGCTTCCGGTCGAGCTGGTTCGGCCGTTCACCGAGCACCGCGTCGAACTCACCGCGGCAGATCTCGACCAGGTCGGGGTGCGCCACCCATGAACCGTCGAATCCATCGGCCGCCTCGCGCCGCTTGTCCTCACGTACCTTGGCCAGCGCTTGTTCGGTGACCGCCGGGTCACGGCGATTGGGGATGAACGCCGCCATGCCGCCGATCGCATGGGCCCCGCGCTTGTGACAGGTCCGCACCAGCAGTTCGGTGTAGGCGCGCATGAAGGGCACGGTCATCGTCACCTGTGCACGGTCGGGAAGGAGGAACGACTTACCGCGCGTACGGAACATCTTGATGACGCTGAAGATGTAGTCCCATCGTCCCGCATTGAGCCCCGCGGAATGGTCCCGGAGCTCGTAGAGGATCTCCTCCATCTCGAACGCCGCGGGATACGTCTCCACCAGAACCGTGGCACGGATGGTCCCCTGGGGGATGCCGAGCCGGTCCTGTGCGTACACGAACACCTCGTTCCACATGCGTGCCTCGAAATGGCTCTCCAGCTTCGGCAGGTAGAAGTAGGGTCCCTTCCCCGCATCGATCTGGCGCTTGGCGCAGTGGAAGAAGTAAAGCCCGAAATCGACCAGCGCGCCGGCCACAGGATCGCCGTCCACGCGAATGTGCTTCTCGGGCAGATGCCAGCCACGCGGGCGTACCACCATGGTCGCCAGGTTATCGCCGAGGGCGTACCGCTTGCCCTCCTCGCTGGTGAAGTCGACGGTCCGGTCGAGGGCGTCGCGCAGGTTGAGCTGGCCCTCGACGACATTCGCCCACGTCGGCGTGGTGGCATCCTCGAAGTCGGCGAGCCAGACCTTGGCGCCCGAGTTCAGAGCGTTGATCGTCATCTTCCGGTCCGTCGGACCCGTGATCTCCACCCGCCGGTCCTCGAGGCCCGGCGCGGGCGGGGCGACCTGCCAATCGCCGTCGCGGATGTGACGAGTCTCCGGCAGGAAGTCGAGGGTGCCGCCGCCGGCGAGGTCGGCGTACCGGGCCTCGCGCGCGGCCAGTGCCTGCTGGCGCTGATCCTCGAACTTGCGGTGGAGATCCGCGACGAACGCCAACGCCTGCTCGGTAAGGATCTCGTCGTAGCGATCTTGCAGAACTCCAGTGATCTCGACTCCGTCAGAACCGGCCACGCGATTGCTCCTCACGTTGATTCCATTATACGGAAAAGATTTTCCATCACTACTTTAGTCGGGCGCTCCAGGAGAGGTCAACTGCGGGTACGAGCTCCGAGGTGCCCGCCGTCGACTGCTGCGTGACGCTCCTCCCCCACGTGATCCGCGACAACGCTCGAACGGCGGCGAATGACCCCGCGCGAAAGTGCGCGCCCGCCCCGTCGCTGACGACGCGCCGGTCCTGGCTGCCGACGGCTCCGTGGAACTGCTGTGGCGTGATTCGCTCACTCATGTCGTCAACGTATGGCGTGGGCAGCTCCCGGCCACGCATGGAGCGCTAACGCATCGGCGGATCGCTCCCTCGGCGGCATGTGCGGACGATGGCTGGCGGTCCGGTGGTGCGACCGTTGGTCGACGCGGGAAGTCCTAGCC